>CANJPY010000145.1 GCA_947476255.1 Chthoniobacteraceae bacterium
ACACGGCAATGCAAATGAAGCAAACCGGAGAACAGCCTCCGAGAGCCGGATGCGGGAAATCCGCCCGTCCGGTTCGATGAGGGGGAGAGGAGGACAAGGAGTGGTTGTGGCCGCAAACCATCCTCGTCTCCCTACTCTATTAAGAGCGGCAGACAGAGGGGGCGTCCGCCCGGACAGTGGTTCCCGCTAAAATCCAAAGAAGGAAATGTTTTAGCGGCTCAAAGCGCATGGCGACCGGGCGTGTTCGACTATTTAGCGGCGGCTTTGGTGAGCAGATAAGCGAGTAAATCGTTGAGATTTGCCTCGGAGAGCAACTCTCCGAAGTTGGGCGGCATGAGGGAGGTTTCCGTTTCTTTGCGCGCGCTGACATCGGTTGTTTTCACACGAAGCTCCTGTCCGGCGAGGTCGACGAGAATAATTTCGCCGTCGCTCTCGCGACGCAGCATGCCAGTGACGATCGAGCCGTCTTTTTTGGTGGCCATGGTGAGCCTGAAGGCCTTGTCCACGTTCCGGCTTGGATCCAGAATGTCCTCGAGGAGTCGGGTTGCACCGCGGCCGCCGATGCCGTCCAATTGGGGGCCGATGTTGGCGCCCTTGCCCTCGATGGCGTGGCAGGTGGCGCAACTTTGGGTGAAAATTTCGAGGCCGTGTTGTGCGTTTGCTTTTGCCGGATCAAAGGTTTTGCGACGGTCGCTGATGAGTTTGTCCAAAGCGACGTTGAGCGGAGGAAGGCTTGCGGTGAGCTCTTCGAGCTTTGCCGTGAGTTGCGGACGCTTGTACGCGAGCAGCTTTTCGGAGAGCCGTTTCTCTAACAGCAGAGAGGACGCCGCGGCCCCCTCGGCGCAGGCGTTCAAGAGCATTTCGGCGCCGTCTACGCTCGAACTGAGCGCGGTGGCCACGGTACGCTGGAAGCTGTGGGAGGCGCCTTTGAGGCTGCCTTGGAGTGCTGCGCAGGCTTCCTTGGACGCCATTTCTCCGAAGGCGGCGGCCACTTTTTCCCGGACGGCAGAGGGCACGCTCGGATCCTCTAAAATGGGACGGAGCGCGGGAATGGGCTTGGGTTCGAGGCGGAGCACGGCGGCGGCGGCCTTGGCTCTGTTTTCGGGGCTGGCCTTCGTATCCAAAAGAAGGGTGTGGACTCCCTTGAGGGCGTCCCCGATTTTGAGGTTTCCCGCGATTTCCGCCGCCGTTCCTGCGGCATCACCACCGAGTGCAAGAAGTTGGGGCAGGATGCTTTTGGTCCATTCTGTGAGAGTCGCCGCCGCTTCCGGGTTGCGGTCTAGCGAATGGGGGGTGAGGTCTTTGAGGGCTGCGAGTTGGTCTGCCGCAGGTTCCTCGACGCTCAAGCGTTGCTTGGAAAGAACGGCTAGTTTGGCGAGTTCCACGGGAGGAAGACCCTTGGCAAGGCTTGCGAGGTGTTTTTTGAAAACTGCGTTTGAAAGCAGGCCGCTTTTTTCAAACAGGCTTAGGCGGAAGAGGGCGGCCTGCTCACCGGAGACTCCAAGAAAAGCATCCATGACAAAGCGGTTGAGATCCTCTTTCGGCAACCCTTCGAGTGCGGCGGAATCAGCCTCTGAAAAGGTCCGGAGTTGCTCGCGCAGAGCGATGCGTCCGGCATGGAGGAGGTGGTCGTCGTGCTGGGGCACCTTGTGGAGGAGAGCCAGAAGCGTGGTTGTGTTGTCCTTGGAGGGGTGGACACCAAGTGCTTCTGCTGCGCATCTTTGGATGAGTGCGTCGGAGTCTTGGGTGAGATTTTGCACCGCCGTTTTGAGTGCCTTGGACCAGGTGGGCACCTCGCTTGCGGTTCGCGTGGCGTGTGTGCGCACAAGTGGATCCTTGTCGGCAAGAGCCTTTAAGAGAACTGCCTCCTCGAGTGCGCCGAGACGGTGAAGGGCCCACACGGCATTGAGCTTTTGAAAACCGTTGCGGGGGGTGTCGGCGGCCGCTTTGAGCAGGGCGAGGGCCGGGTTGCCGATGCGGTCGCAAAGTTCATTGAGCGCGAGCGTCCTTCGGGTGGGGTTGGCGGATCCCAGCTCGAGGACGAGATTTTCCGGGTCTTGCGGGAGGGCGGCTGGCGTCTTTGGAGCTTGTTTTTGAGCGCCCAAATAAACGATGCGCCAAAGGCGGCCCCTTTCCCGGTCCCGCTCAGGATGGGTGAGAGGGACTTCGTAATGGCCGATGATTTTATTATAAAAGTCGGCGACGTAGAGGGCGCCATCAGGCCCCCAACTCAGGTCGACAGGACGGAACCAAGGATCGTCTGTGCTCAGAAAGTCCGGTAGTTCTTTGCCTTTGGAGGAGGAACCGTGCCATTCAATCAAGTCGTGGTTGAGGCGACTGGTCTGCACATTCCCCACAAACATGTGGTTCTGAAATTCGGCCGGCCAGGAGGGGTCCGTGATGTAAATAGGGCCGCAAATGGCGGTGCTGCCGTGGGAGTGAAGGATCGTTTGAGGCGCGAAGCCGAGGCCATCGTTGGGTTTGCCAAAGCTTGGGTAGTAGGCCCCGCGGAGCAGTTGGTAAATGGGGGAACTGTGGCAGTCGGCGCTGTAAAGGTTGCCCCTGTCATCCCAGCAGAGGCCGAAGGGATTGACCTGTCCGAAAGTGTGCCCTTCCACCCGCGAGCCGTCCAAGCGGATCCGCCAAGTATTGCCGCTCTGGATTTGAAGTTCGCTCCCATCCTTGCCCTTGAGCGTGCTCTGATTGTTAAACCCGTGCGTGCCATACAGCCACCCGTCTGCGCCCCGCCTGTAGGAGGAAAGGTTGCCATGGGTGTCCCGCTCCCAGCCCAGGGGCCCAATCAGTACCTCTTGGCGGTCTGCCTTGCCGTCGCCGTCGCTGTCTTCCAGCAGCCAAATGTTTGGAATGCTCCAAACAATACACTTCCAAGTCAGCTTGCCTTCCGCATTCGGGGAACGGAAGGGATACAGTCCCGTCGGAATGTTGAGGCCATCCGCGAAAACCTCGACTTTGCGGGCCCTGCCATCGGGACCGAAATCCGAAAAAATCCGCACCGTGTCGCGCCCGGGTGAGCCGTCCTTGATCGCGAAGGGGTATTCGCGGGACTCCGTGATCCAGAGGCGCCCGAGGGCATCCCACTGCATGTTCATCGGCTTGCGCAGATCCGGTTCGCTTGCAACGAGTTGAATGGAGAACCCCGGGGGCAGGTGAAAGGCTTTCTGTTGCTTCTCGGGAGTCAGCGGATCCGTGGGGCGGACCAACTGCGCGAAGGGATCGGACTTGTCCTGAGCCAGGGCGGGAACAGCGGCCAGAACGAGGGCAACGGGGAGGAAGGTGCGTGTGAGCATTGGGGGGCGGGAGATGGAAGGAAACAAAAAGTAGGGAGGGAGTGAGCCACGGAGCAGGCCGTGTGACGCTTAGTGGGCGGCGGCTCCTGCGGGGAGGAAAGGCTTGAAGCGGCTCTTGTCAGTTCCCTTCAGGTAGGCTTCTTCGGGAGTGACAATACCCGCCATCAGCGCGTCCATGATGGCGTCGTCCATGAACTGCATGCCTTCGCTCTTGCCGCCGACAATGACGTCCTGAAGCTTTTGGGTTGCGCCCTCGCGGATGATGGCGCTGGCGGCCGGGTTGACGATGAGGATTTCGTTGATCGCTTTGCGTCCTTTGCCTTCAGCCCGCTTCATGAGGACCTGCGCCACCACGCCGCGCAGCGAGTTGGCAAGCATCGTGCGCACCTGCGACTGCTGGTCTGCGGGAAAAACGTCGATGAGACGGTCTACGGTTTTCCGTGCGTTGTTGGTGTGCAGGGTGCCAAAAACAAGCAGGCCTGTTTCAGCTGCGGTCAGGGCAAGACTGATGGTTTCGAGGTCGCGCATTTCCCCCACGAGAATGATATCCGCGTCTTCGCGCAGGGCGGCTTTGAGGGCGACTGGAAAGCTCGGGGAATGTTCGGGCACTTCGCGCTGCGTGATGACAGAACGTTTGTTGGGGTGCACGAATTCGATGGGTTCCTCAATCGTGACGATGTGGCGGGAGAAGTTGGTGTTGATGAAATCGATGAGGGCCGCGAGGGTGGTGGACTTACCCGAGCCCGTGGGACCAGTGACGAGCACGATTCCGCCGCGAAGCCGCCCGAAGTCCTTCACCACCTCGGGAATGCCGAGTTGCTCCAGCGTCATGATCTTGGTCGGAATGATACGGAATACGCAGCCGAAGCCGTTCGCCTGCTTGAGGTAGTTGCAGCGGAAACGGGAGGTTTCGTCCATCTGATAGGCGAAATCCAAATCGCCTGTATCCAGATATTTAGCCCAGCGTTCGGGGCCTGATATCTCGCTCATCATGTACACCATTTCCTCCTCGGAAAGGGGCTCCGGGCGGATGGGGACCATCCCCCCGTGCTGGCGGATTTTCGGCGGCGCACCCTGCGCCATGTGGAGGTCTGAACCTCCCGAACTTACGAGCACTTGGAAAAACTGATCAATGTAGGCCATAACAACAACGGGGTGTGGGGTTGGGAAGGGGGGGTTAGGCGTTCATGTGTTTGCGGAACATGGCCTTTTGCTCGCAGCGTGCGTAGGCTTCCTGACCGGTGATCAGGCCCGCTTCCAGCAGTTCCATCAGCGAATCATCCATCAGTTTCATGCCGGCTCGACGGCCCGTCTGGATGACGCCGGGGAGCATGAAGGTTTTGCCGTCACGGATGAGGTTGCCGACGGCGGAGTTGTTGGTGAGCACCTCCAGGGCGAGGGCGCGGCCCTGGCCATCGGCGCGGGGGATGAGTTGCTGGGAAACGATGCCGCGCAGGGATTCGGAAACCATGACGCGGATTTGGTCGCGTTGGTCGGAGGGGAAGACGTCCAGCACGCGGTCCAGCGTTCGTGCGGCATTACCTGTGTGAAGGGTGCCAAGAACGAGGTGTCCAGTTTCAGAGGCACTGATGGCGAGCTGGATGGTTTCAAGGTCCCGCATTTCGCCGACCATGATGACGTCGGGGTCTTCACGCAGCGCGCCGCGCAAAGCTGCGGCAAAGCTCTTGGTGTGCGTGCCCACTTCGCGCTGGGTGACGTGGCAGTTGGCCGAGGGGATCAGGTACTCGATGGGGTCTTCGAGCGTGATGATGTGGTCAGTGCGGTCTTGGTTGATTTCGTTCACCAAGGCGGCAAGGGTCGTGGATTTTCCGGAGCCCACGGGCCCCGTGACTAAAACCAAGCCGTTATGATACTGGATGAGAGATTTGAGGGAGTCGGGAAGTCCCAGCTCCTGGAGGGTGCGGACCCGGGGGCTGATAATGCGGAAGACCAAATCGTAACCGACGCGCTGGCGGACGACCGAGGTGCGGAAGCGGCCGTAGCCGCCATCGTAGGCAAAATCGATGTCGCCGCGGTTGTCGAGTGTGGCGAGGCGTTCCGGAGTCAGGAAGCTTTCCGCCAGCATGCGAGTGTGGGCCTCTGTGAGGATATCTGCATCCCCGAACATCACGTCGAGGTTGCCGTTTCGGCGCCAAGTGGGGGGGGCGCCGCTGCAGAGGTGGACGTCCGAGGCGTCTGCAGACTGGGCGTATTGGAGAAATTGGTCGACGTGGGTGATTTGGACGCCGTTGTAGAGATAATCAGCGGTGGGGTGGGAATCCATAGAAGGCTCGGGTAACGGTTGATTTTGGTGGGAAAAAGGCGAGTGCTCCAGAACCAAAGCGTGATTTTGGAGGGAAAAGGCAGAAAATGGATCGGGTAAGGGAAATTCGTGTTGGCGAAGCAGTATTAAACGGAGTAGCGATAGGGGGAGTTTCTTTCCGTTGTGGCGCGTGCTAGATTGGAGAGGAAGTTTTTTAAGAATGTTGTTTCCGGCAGGGAGGTTCCCTGGCGGGGCTAAAACCTTTAGTAGTACCTCAGATGCCTAACGAAATTTCTGGCAACGCAAGTGAGTCTTCCACGGCCGGCTTTGATCCCGAGTACCTTCGGGCGGGGCAGCGGATCTCGGAGACGTTCACGCTTCGCAATGTGATCCCGTCCTCCCTAGGCGAGTTTCCTGTATGGATCGCTGAAGACGAAGTGGCTGGGAGACAGGTGTGCCTGCATTTTGTGCCCGCGGAGGTTGCTGCGGACCCGAGTTTAAGGGTGGCGCTCAAGGAAGAGGTGCGCAAAACGCGTAATCTGCACCACGATAGTATTTTACGCGTGCACGAACTCATCGAGGGTCCGGATTGGGCCGCGGTGGTGACGAATTTTTATGAAGGCCAGAGCTTGGCGCGGCACTTGCAGGAGTCGCCGGTGGGCGCTTTTGAGTGTGCGGAGGTGAAGCCCTGGCTGGAAGCGTTGATGCAGACCATGAGCGATGTGCACAGCGTGCCGGTGCTGCATCGTAACATCAGCCCAGCGGACATTATCATCACGCCTGATGGTTCTTTAATGCTGGCAAATTTTGGGACGCGTCGGGTGATTGTGGACGCGCTCCGGCGTGCGGGCATCAAGGAAGGCAAGTATCTCGCTTACAGCAGCCCGCAACTGCTTGAGGGGGCGGCTCCGTCGGTGAGCGACGACATTTACTCCATTGGGGCGACCTTGTTCCAGTTGCTCACGGGCAAACGTCCCTTTGAAGGCGTGGACGTTGAAAAACGCATCGCCACCGAAAAACCGCCGGGAGTCATCGAGCTTCGGCACAAGCTCAACCGGGACGGTCAGGAGGTCTTTAATCATTGGGAACGCACGATCGCCCAGTGTTTGTCGAAGGATCCGGGGGAGCGCCCCATCAACATTGGAGACCTGGCAAAGCGTTTGTCCAGCGAACCGGAGGCGGCGGCGCCCAAAGCGGCATCGAAAGCGGCATCGAAAGCGGCAACAGCCGTGCCGGCGGCGGGGGCTGCGCCTGACGCCAAGGGGAAAGAGCCCGAACCGCAACACATGGGGATGGCTGCGGATGATCACGAGGAGGAACCGGAAGCGCCGCCCGTGCGCGAGCGTACGTCCTCGGCGCCCAGGCCGCTTTTAACCTCTTACGCCCCCGAGCCCTCGGGGAATCGCAGCAAGCTTGCTCTTGTGGCGTTGCTTTTGGTGGCAGGCGGCGTTGGAGCGTGGTTTGGCGCGAGCTTCTTCATGCACAAAGTTGATGAGGTTGAGGAAGACGAGCCCGCGCCCATGACGGCCGCGAGTTCCAAGGAGAATCCGCCTGAGTCGGACATCAAATTTGTGGCACCCAGCGCGCCTGATTCGGCGCCGGCATTGACGGCTCTGCGTCCCGGACAGTTGCCCAAGCCAAAGGCCACTTTACCCAATGGAGTGGATCCATCTATTGATGGTACCCCGACGCCTGTTTCTCCGGAGCCTCCGGGGAAAACTGCGGGTGGAGCGGGTTTTGCAAATGGAGATTCGGCTCGGGTGGGGGCGCTCGCTTCGAATGCCTCTGTGCCGCCTGCGCCACCTTTGCCTGCAGTGGATGAAAATGAAGCGACTTTGAAGAAAGCGCAGGAAGCATCTCGGCTCAAACTGGATCCAGCCAAGCAGGATGCCATTGCGAAGCGGGAGCAGGATCTGGCGAAAAAAGCACAGGAGATAGAGCGCAAGGAGCAGGAGGTTGCCCGCAAGGAGCAGGAGGCGATGGCCCGCAAGGAGCAGGAGGAACTCGATAGGATCAAGTCGCAGAAAGCGGCCGAGGCGAAGGCGGCGAAGCCCGCAGTACCGGAGCCAGCGCTCCCCGCGAAACCCGACAAAGCCGCCGCCGCGAAAGCGGACAAAGTGGCTGACAAGCCTGCGGAAAAACCGGGGGATAAGCTGCCAGTGAAGCCCGCGACGGTTGAGAATGCGCCGAAGGAAGGAAAGCCGGATGCTCCCAAAGATGTCGCTAAGGAGGAGTCGCCCAAGGAGGCCGCTCCCAGCGTGGTGGAAAACAGTCTGGGGATGAAGTTTGTGCAGATTGGAGATGTGAAGTTTTCAACCAACAAAACACGCGTCAAAGACTACGCCCAGTTCATCAAAGAAACAGGGTATCCCAAATCGCACTGGAAGAATCCCGGGTTTGAGCAGAACGGCGATCACCCCGTGGTGATGGTGAGCTGGACCGACGCCCTGTCGTTTTGTAAGTGGTTGACGGACAAGGAGACTGCTGCCGGCTCCTTGAAACCTGGCGAGTCTTATCGTTTGCCGACTGATTTGGAGTGGAGCAAAGCGGTGGGTTTGCCGGTGGAGAAAGGGCAGACTCCTGAGATGCGCGACATGGGGATTCAAGACCAGTACCCGTGGGGAACCGCATGGCCTCCGCCGAAGGGGGTGGGCAATTACACGGGCAAGGAGACCGGAGCCGAAGTGTTTATTGCGGGTTACGAGGACGCTTATCCTTATACCGCACCCGTGGGCAGTTTTGCTCCGAACGCACAAGGGCTTTACGATATGGGCGGGAACGCTTGGGAGTGGTGTATGGACACGTGGAACCCGAAGGCGCGGTCGCGTGTGCTGCGCGGCGCTTCTTGGCAACAGGGCGCGCTGCAACTGAGTTTGCTGTCCTCGTGCCGCATCCACTCGATGCCTGACCGCGAAAGTGACAACTATAGCTTCCGCGTGGTGCGTGCTGTCTCGGGGAAGACCCGGTAACCGACGTCTTTTCCACCTGGGTTGAAGCTGGTTTAAAGAAAGGGACGGAGGTTGTGGCCTCCGTCTCTTTGTTTTTTTCCTGTCCGTTCGTGCTTTGAAGTTCTGATGGGAAACGCCTGTAATTTTTATGATCGATCCTTTGCTTACTGATGCCCCCGTTACAGATCCTTTGCCCCTTTACCGCTTACGCGATGGCTTGATGGGCGTTGATTTGTTGGCCGCTGCGGTTTCCCACCTGAATTTGTTTACATGGCTTGCAGATCACCCTGCCACGCTGGGTTCTCTGTGCGCGCATTTTGAAATCCATATTCGCCCTGGAGACGTGTTGCTTACAATGTGCTCCGCGCTGGGGTTGGTCACTCAGGCTGGTGGTGTTTATCACCTGACGGCCCGGGCCCGGGAGCATCTGGTGGAGGGGTCGCCTTGGTGCTTGAAGCCGTATTACGATACGCTCAAGAAACGCCCGCAGACTTTGGAATTCCTGCAGGTGCTCAAGACGGGAAAACCTGCCAACTGGGGGAGTGCCCACACCCTTGCGTGGGCGCAAGCCATGGAGAACGAGACTTTCGCTGATGAGTTCACGGCCGCCATGGACTGCCGCGGCGTTGTTCTGGCGCCGGCACTCGCCAGACGTATGGATCTTTCGGAACATGGGGCGCTCTTGGATGTGGCCGGAGGTTCGGGCATTTATGCCTGTGCCTTGGCGGCAGCGAATCCGCACCTGAAAGCGGCTGTTTTGGAGCGTCCGCCAGTGGATCGAATCGCGAGAAAAGGAATCGCCAAACGGGGACTGGCAGACAGGGTGGATGTGATTGCAGGCGATATGTTTGAAGCTGAATTTCCCAGTGGGTTTGACGTGGTGTTGCTCTCAAATGTCCTGCACGATTGGGAAGACCCTGTAGCGGAGGCTCTTTTGGCGAAAGCCGCCCGCGCGCTTCCCCCTGGAGGGATGCTTCTTCTGCATGATGCGTTTTTGGATGCGGGCAAAACGGGCCCCCTTCCGGTGGCCCTGTATTCGGCCCTGCTGATGCATTCCACAGAGGGACGCTGCTTTTCGGTGGGTGAAATGCGGATCTGGCTTGAGCGTTATGGCTTGGAGTGGGGCGGTCACCATCCAAGCGCTGTGGACAGGAGTGTGGTCGTGGCACGGAAAATTTAAGCGCCAATTTTCGCGCTAATCCTAAATGCGGCAATGAAAGCGCGGCACACTTTATGTAAGTCTATGCGGAAGAAGCTGATGTATGTCAATAGAACCTCTTTTGGGCCTCACCCACTGGGTGAGCCTCCGTGCGCTGTCTCCAAAGCCGGGGAAGACAGGACTGTCTTCCCCATGTGCTCACTTTCCCATGGACCGCGA
>CANJPY010000146.1 GCA_947476255.1 Chthoniobacteraceae bacterium
ACACGTTCTGGAAAGAGCCTGAAACAGTAGTGGCCCGGATCAATGAGCGGGTACGCGGCTGGATCGGGTACTTTGACTACGCGCAAAGGGATGAGGTGTTTGGGAAGATGCAGATGCAGGTGTGTAATCGAGTCCGGAGATGGCTGTGGAAGAAACACGCCAAGAGCCGGGTGCATTACGGGCCGCAGTATCGGAACGAACGCCTGCATGAGTAATACGGCCTGACTCGTTTCCCCACGAGCGCCACACGGTAATGCAAATGAAGCAAACCGGAGAACAGCCTCCGACAGCCGGATGCGGGAAATCCGCCCGTCCGGTTCGATGAGGGGGAGAGGAGGACAAGGAGTGGTTGTGGCCGCAAACCATCCTCGTCTCTCTACTCTATTAATCTGGCTTGGCAATTGCCTGAATGACAATGCACACTCTCAATTGGCCGCCCTTTTCAACGGTTCAAAAGTGACAACAAATCGTGGATGGGCTGCACCTCTATTTGATCAGCTTTTGGCAACAGATGACAGAATTGCTTAAAAACGTTCCCACTCACCTCAAGACTAGAACCCCCTAAAAATGCAAACACGACGCAACTTCATCGCCGCAGTCAGTTCACTTGCAGCCGCACCGCTTTTTGCGCGCGAGTTCGGAGCCGGAGCCGGCCCTGTGCGTTACCCCGAGCCCGATGTTATCGCGCTAGATAAGTCGTTTGAAAAGTATAAGATCGGCTCTGCGCCGATTGAACGACTGCACACCGGGATGTATTGGGCGGAAGGTCCGGCGTGGAGCGGATGGGGACAGTATCTGGTGTGGAGCGACATTCCCAACAACGTGCAGCACCGCTGGTTGCAGGATGACGGTGAAGTGACTACCATTCATAAACCGGCCGGTCACAGCAATGGAAATACGTTTGATCATGAGGGTCGGCAAATCTCGTTTGAGCATGGCCACAGGCGCGTGGTGCGCTACGAGCCCGACAACAGCATCACCGTGCTGGCAGAGAAGTTTGGAGGAAAGCCGTTTAATGCGCCAAATGACGGAGCAGTGCATCCAGATGGAAGCGTTTGGTTTACAGACCCAGGATACGGCAGTCTTGGAAACTATGAGGGCAACAAGGGCGAGCTTTTGCTCAAAGAAGCCGTATACCGGATCGACCCAAGCGGGAAAGTGGAAAAGATGACGGAAGAGATCTTCAAGCCGAACGGGCTTTGCTTTTCCGCGGATTACAAGAAGGTCTATGTCGCCGATACAGGCGCCTCGCACTATGCCGAGGCCCCCAAAAACATCAAGGTGTGGGATCTGGACGGAGGGAAGCTAAAGAACGGCCGAGAGTTTGCATCCATGAAAATGAACCTCAACGGCAAGGAGGTTGCTGGTCTCGCTGACGGGATTCGGTGTGATAAAGACGGAAATATCTGGGCGGGCGCCGGGTGGGTTGGTGAGGGGTACGACGGGGTCCACATCTTTTCGCCCGAAGGTAAACGAATCGGACAAATCGTGTTGCCTGAGGTGTGCAGCAACGTTTGTTTTGGTGGACCGCGGCGAAACCGGTTGTTTATGACGGCAAGCCGGAGTCTTTATGCGGTCTACGTTGAAGTTCAGGGGGCGCACTGGTGCTGACCGGCTGCATTTGCTAATCAGTGGAGGGGAACGAAGAAGTTTCCGGTCTTGACGACGCCAAGCGGTTTTTGGCTGGGGTTGTCTTTTAAGTCGTCCGGACATGTGTCTCTGAATCCGTAGTTTTTATGAAGCTACGGATGCCGGTCGGACACACGAGATGCCGACAGGAAAAGATAAACGCAGGAGACTCGGACCCCACTGGGGTTCTGCAGGCGTGGTGAATCAAGGAGTCTTCGCGATGGGATAGCCCTTCCAAATCCACTCCAAGGCCTGCGGTAAAATTTGAGCACGGGCATTTCCAATGCCATGGCCAGAGTTTAGGCAATAGACGTACTGATAGTGGTAGCCTTTTGATTTGAGGACTGTGGCGGTGCGATTGTTGGCGTCCACCCAGTCGTGCATGTTGTCGCGCATGATGTTGGGATTCAGAGAGTCACGGTCGCCGACAGCCATCCAGATGCGAAGGGGCTTGGGAGCGGTTTCTGGAATGAGTTTGGAGTGGAACCCCCATGCGCCATCGGGGGTTTCTGGATTGAAGGGCCACTGTTGGTTGACAAATGTGCCTGAGAGCGTGAGGACCCGGCGATAAAGTTCGGGGTGGTACCAGGCCATGATAAGTGCCGCCGAGCCGCCCGAGCTTGTTCCCATTGTGGCGCGCCCCTCGGGGTCTTTGGTCAACTGAACGCCATAATTTTTCTCTACGAGAGGCAGGACCTCGTTTTCGATAAACTCGGCGTACAGGCCGGACATGGTGTCATACTCGCGACCGCGTTCATGGCCTTGGGCATCGCCGCCGCCATGTGAGATCATGATTGCCACCATGGCTGGCACGCGTTTTTGGACGATGAGATTGTCTAACAGGTGGGCGAAGTTCATGTCGGGCTTGCCCATTCCGGGGCCGTCGTGGGTCACGATGAACGGCGCCTGCGTGCCCGGAACATATTGGGCGGGAACGTAAACCGTTATGGTTCGTTTGTAGTCAATCGTGTGGGTCTCTACGATCAACGTTTTTGGGTTGTTCGGGTCGACGGTGCCAAAGACGTCCCGTGCAATGCCCGGGTTGAAGAGTTTACAGTCCTTCGAATCCATCGTGAATTGGGCGACTTTTCCTTGCGGAACACCGTCGACGACTTTGAACTCCGGGGCCGGGACGTACTCGGGGCCGACTAAGAAATCGCCGTCGACATCTGCTGGAGGGTTCACTCCTGGCATGCCATCAAGTCTGTTGAACTTTGGGGTGCCAGGGGCGTCAAAGGGCCGGGTCGGAGGTTGGGGACGGTCGACCTTTTTCGGTACGGGGGGTGGGTTTGGTGCGGGTGGTGGGGTATCCGCGGCTAACGCCGTGAAGGAGAATACCGAGGTTAAAGAAACGAGGAGAAAACGGTGAGGGGCGGACATAGAATGCAGAGGGTAGGGATTACGGCGTTCGAGCGAAGTGTCAAGGGCGCCATGAGCGTGCACGACAGAGCGGATTAAAGATTATAAATGGCTGCCCTGCCAGCTTAAGCTCTTGAGCGACTTGTTTCCCATTGCTTTGATACGGCATGGAATCCGCCTCCACACTCTCCATTGAACGCTATTTGGCGCGCATCGGCTCTCAGAAAGCGAGCCAGCCCACCGCTGGCTTCTTAGCTGAGTTACAGGAAAACCACATCGCTTCGGTGCCCTATGAAAATCTCGATATATTGGCTGGCCGGGAGGTTTCGCTTAAGATTCCAGAGGTGTACGCCAAAATAGTCACCCAGCATCGGGGTGGTTATTGCTTTGAGTTGAACGCTCTTTTTGCGTGGTTACTACGGCAGCTTGGGTACGAGGTGGTTGATTATGTGGCACGGTTTTGGAGGGACGAGCCCAACCTGCCACCGAAACGCAGGCATCATGTGTTGGGCGTGCAAGCGGAGGGGCGCTGGTATCTTGCGGACGTGGGTGTGGGAGGAGTTATTCCATTGCAGCCTTTGCCTCTCATTGCGGATACGGAAATCATTCAAGGTGGAGAGTGTTACCGCTTGGTGCGGGAGGTCCGTTTTGGCTGGAGCCTTGAAGAAAGACACCATGAAAACTGGCGGCGCATCTATACATTTACCGAAGAGCCACAGGAGCCTGAGGACTTTGCATTTGCGAATTTCTGGTGTCAAAACGCAGCCGAATCCATTTTCCGAAAGGGACCGATCCTCGCCATTCGTAATCGAGAAGGCAGGAACAGTCTTGCCGGCGCAGAAGTACGACGATTCCGTCCTCAAGGGGTGGACGTCATCACACCAGCCGATGCCTGTGAATGGCAGGAGGCAGTGCGAAAATATTTCGGCGTCCAATTGCCTGAGAATTTCCCGTGGGCCCCAAAATTCGAATAAACAAAGTCCGTTTCATCGCGGAAGGACGCTAACTTTCGGAAAAATGGCATAATGCAGAGGCCGAAGCGTTCAAAAGGAGACGCAGTCAAAGTCAAACTGCAGAAGCTGCTGGTGGCTTCAGACAAATAATTTGGCCAGGGGAACTCCGTTGTCTGTCAGAGGCACGGGACGCTCGCCATCCATGAGTTTTTTGAAAGGATCGATCCCCATGGCGTTGAGAATCGTCGCAAAAAGATCGGGGACGGAAACTGGATCTGCGACAGAGTTCATTGCGAGATGGTCGCTTTCCCCAATAGATTGGCCGGTTTTGATTCCCCCCCCGCCAAGCAGAACGGTGAAACACTTGCCATAGTGGCCACGACCACCGCCAGCGTCAAAACTTGCGGGCCGCCCAAACTCACCGGAAACCACAAGCAGGGTTTTATCCAATAGACCATGGGAGCGAAGGTCATCGATGAGGGTTGAAAGGACGTGATCGAGTCCCTGAATGAGAACATGCAATTGCTGTTGTGCGGCGTTGTGGCTGTCCCAGCCGGCCCCATTGACAAAATTGAGGTTGAACCCGACTTCTACAAAGCGGACGCCGCGCTGAATAAGTCGGCGAGCGAGCAGGCAACGCTGACCAAATTCATCGCCGAAAGCTGCTCTTGTTGAATCTTTTTCCGAAGCGAGTTCGAACGCTTTTAGAAAATCGCCGTTTTGCAGTGAGAAACATTGATCGATGGCTTCTCCATACGCTGCAAGGACTGGGTCCTTTAGAGCATGCGGCGCGGCGGCCCTTCGCAAGGTTGCCAATAACGACTCCCGCCGGCCGGCCCTATCAATGGAGATATCAGGGGGAAGGCTGAGACCTTCTGGCCCCTTGGTGGTGTCGGTAAGATAAACAAAGCCAGCTTTTGGCCCCAAAAAACCGGGCCCGCGTGTTGCGCTCGGATAGCCCATGAGGACGTAAGGCGGAATACCAGCAACGTCTGAACTGCGAGTTGCGGCGACCAGGGAACCTATTGAGGGATACACGAGGGAACCACTTGTGGGGCGGCCGGTGTGCATTCGGTTTGTGGCTGCAGCATGTTCGTCGATGACCTCGTGATGAACGGTGCGCACCGGTGCAAGAAATTCCCCGCGGCGAGCAAGGTTCGGGAGATGCTCGGAGAAAAGAGCGCCTGGAATGCTTGTTTGAATGGTATCGTAATAGCACCCTGCGACCTTCTTTCCGTCGCCTTTTATTTTCTTGGCGTCAAAGGTATCAATTTGAGACATCCCGCCTCCAAGCCAAATCATCACGCAGTGCTCCGCCTTTCCTTTCGGAATTTGCGGCTGGTTTGTGCGGGCGGCCTGCACAGCTTCTGCCCGCAGAAGGTTCTCGCTGAGTGGCATGAGGAGGGCCGTAGATGAGACACTGGCGGCGTGGCGGACAAAAGCGCGGCGGTTCATAGAAGACAAGATTTGGGGTGATTCGGAGCAATGCCAAGCGCTAGGGCAGGAACGCAAATTCCGGTGTCAGGAGGAGAGCCCAGACAACGTCTTCGGCAGATTGTCGCCACGCTGTGGTGAGGCGTTTTGTGGGAGGATCTCCGGCTTTCAATAAAGCCTCGGCTTCGTAAATCGCCTTTGTCGAATCCGGATGAAGGTGATTGCTCCACATGACGGCCTTGGTGAAGCGTGCTTTGCGCGGCATTTGTTCCTGCGAACACGGCAGCACACGCGCTGGAAACTCCTCTTTAATATAGGCTACCACGGCCTCACGTTCGGCATGGCTGGGTTTGCGATTAAGAATCCGGAGAAAGAGGCCCTCAAGAAACTGTTCCGGTGAATTTGCCTCGAGTGCGAGGCGCGTGAACGCGCTGTCATCGCTCAACTGCGTAATGCGACGCGCAACATCTCCATTTGCGAAAATCGCGGGTTGGAGTGGATTGGCGCCGTCCTCGCGAGCCGTCTTTGGCTCCGCGCGGGATTCACGCCAGCCATTGACGCGCAGCACATCCGTGAGCGCCTGTGCGAAGGGCTTTGCGAGTGAGGGACGGTCCCTTTCGTTACTCAAGCCTACCAGATGCCACGCACGGTACGGTTCCCCAAGGTTTAAGAAATCTTTCGCGCTTCTGCGGCCGTCGAGGTCAAAATTCAGTGGCTCCGATTCGAAACGTTTCCCCGCGATAAAAAACAGGGAGTCGAGGAGTTGTTCCGCGCTCAAGCGGCGCCTGGCGGGAGCCGCAAAGGAGCGCTCTTCAGGCGTCACGTGGCGCGTGGCAGTCACGTCTGTTTCGCGTTGATAGGCATCCGAAACCATAATCAGCCGAACGAGTTTCTTTAAATCATAGTCCATCCCGACCAGTTCACGCGCGAGCCATTCCAGAAGCTCCGGATGTGAGGCATGTTGAGAATCCCAATCATCCACGGGTTCTATAAAAGTCCAGCCCATGAGACGCTTCCAAATACGGTTGACAAGGACCTCTGCGAAGCGCGGGTTGCGCGGGTCGGTAATAATCGCTGCGAGGTTTTCACGGGAATCTCCTGGGTCTTGGACGAAGCCTGGCAGTGGCTGTTTTTGGAAGTTTGAGAATGGAAATTCCGGCGCGATTTTCTGCCCGGCTTTCAGCGTCACCGTCACGTGGCTCCCCGGCTTTAAGCCCTTTGTAAGACTTGATTCGGGTACTTCAACGGGAGAACGCTGAAGCATCGCAGACAGCGCAAATAACTCGGCCTGCTCAACGGGATGACTCGGCGCGTCATGGCAACGTGCGCACTTCATTTCCATGGAGAGAAACGCAGATCCCAGAATCTGCGCTTTTTGGGCCATGGGCAGGTCATTTTGAGAGGCGGTGGCGAAACCGGCGGCTCCTCCATGACGGGAGGAACCTTCCATCCGAATTAGAGCAGTCGCGAAACGGTCTGCGGACCAGTTGTCGCGGAGGGCGTCGTACAAGAACCAGCGAAAGGGGCCGGTGTTATTCAGCGTGGCTTTGAGGATAGCGGGATTCTCTGCGAGAACATCTTGCCAATAGGGCACCCATTGATGGGCCCAGCCGTTGCCTTGCAAAAGGCGTTCAATTGCTGTGGCTCTTTTCGAGCGTGTCTTATCAGCTAAAAACGCTTCGACGTCACTGGGCGCGGGCGGCAAACCGGTGATATCCAGAGACGCTCTCCGCAAGAAAGCCGCGTCCGAAACTAGAGGAGCGACACTTGCGCCCGCGCGTTTCTTGAGAAGGAGCGCGTCGATCATGGAATCGCTGGGAATATCTGAGGGTACGGCGTGTTTTGGAGGCGTCGAGAGAACGAGCTTACGGGCGGATGTGTGCCGGTTGTTCCAAAACGCTGTTTCGGTGGGAGGCGACAACTGTAAATGGTCCGCACTCTCATGTAGGTCACGCTGCGCCGAAACTAGTTCCGTCCACGCCTCGTTTGTGAAAGCCGCGCCGCTCAAACCGGGCCTCAGTACCCGCCAAATTCCATCAGCGGAGCGGATGGAAACCACCGGAGAGCCTGGTTCCGGGCGCAGGTCCTTCCCACCCACAAAAAACTCGAAGCTCATTAAATGCTCGGAGTTGTCGCTCTCAAGTCGGCTGATTGCTTCACTATGCCCGGGTTTGAGCAGAGCCATGGATTTGACAAGCTGCACTTCCAACTGATCCGGAACTGGTTCCGCATCAGCTGCGACGGCTTTTCCAAGAACCTGAAATTTGATGTTGCTGGCGAGGAGGGCGCCGCCGTCTACGAGCAAACGACTGCCTTTGATGGCGCGTAATAAAACTTCATGGCTTCCTCTGGGAAGTGTCATTTTTGCGGACAGCCTTACGACGAAGGGCACTGAGCGATCATCGCGAAGACCTCGCGCATTGTATTTCGGAGGCAAGTGTGCGATTGCGAAGTCGGATTGTACCCACGCTTGCGTCCTGTTGGTTGGCAGGTAATCCCAAGAGGCAGTGAAGCCTTGAAATCTATTTTTATCATTCTTAGCCTCCCAATCCGCGGGCGCGCCTCCGGTCGTCTGAGCGTGTTCAAAAACCTCTGCAAGAACCTTACCTGCAGGAATGGACTGCATCTCGACTGGAGGGAGAGATGAATTTTTCTCGGGCAACAGCTCGGCTTTGGGGGCATCTGCGGCATTTGAGAGCGGTGCGAAGAGAGCTCCAAAAAAAAGCCCCCCCAAGATGAACCGCAAAAATGGAGGAAGCGCAGGGGGCGTCATAAGGTGCTAGCCAGTATAGACTAGAACCTGATGAGTTTTTAAATCATTTTCTCATGCTAACCGCTGGGAATTGAGATGGAGGGTGTACTAGGGAACGGAAGTCACTCTTCCAAAGGTCATGAGAGACGCCTTTCTGACAGGGAGCTCCATGTTGAACGAACCCGCGACCTGAATATGGAGTCGTGTTGCGAGGGACACATCGCCGCGTAATCGCTGCGCGTTTTTGATGCGAACAAATGTGATATCGGGCTGAGTGGTTTCAATCCATACTTTTGTCGGCCAGACGCCATCAGGAAACCACGTTGCAAAGTCAATTTCCAGCGTTTCACCCGTTCGGTTCAGCGCTTTGAGCGGATCGGCAGCATCGACAAAAACACTGCTCCCAGTCAGGACAAAAATGTCCAAGCCAGTAGAATCGACATTGTGTTGGATTTGGAGGTCACAGCGCGGTTTAAGACGCTGATTTTCTTTTGGAGGCGAAGCCAGTGGGTCTCGAGCGAAGAGTTCGGCGGTTGTGACGGGACGCGCAAGCATGGGTGGATTTGAATCGCGGGTAAAAGCCCAACCGTAGCCCTGCGTGTGAAAGGACTCAGCGGCGCGTGTGCCGCCATAAACTCGGGTTTCTGAGGAGTCGCCTTTTTGGATCAACAAGACACCCGTGGAAGTGGGATATACCGTCCCAGCCGTGCTTACTGGCGCGGTAACGTCCACTGGAGCAGCGACGATCAAATCGCCCTGCGTATAAACACGGCCTAGGTGGCTTTGGGTCGAATTGACAACAGATTGGAGGGCGGAAGAGTAAAAGGTGAAGGCCGAGAGTGGGACTTGTGCGACTGAGATGGGAATGGAGATCGCCCAGGGTGTCTGGGCGCGCACGTGTCCGGAGCCCGTTTCACGAGGCACCCAGAGGCCCTCTAAACTGCAAGTGGCCACCGTGCGATAGGCAAGGTTTTGTAAAAAGCTCGAGTCCACAAATGGGAGAGCATTAGCGGTCATTTCGGGGTGGACGGAGCCAAATGGCGTGCCTGACCAGCTAATGCTCCGGCGGAAAAAGACAACTGGACTCGAGTTGTCATCTCTCAAAAGGGTTTCGGGCTGGTCCGGCGTCCAAGCGGTTAATGAGAATCCGCCGGTAGTTCGGACCTGAGTAAGGACTTCAGCTTTGAGGCTTAAAAGAAGAGACCGTGCCTCGAGCTCCGCTAAATCGCGCGAAAGTTCCTTTTGAATACGTTCCCGTCTTGCGATCGATAGTGAGAGGATACCGCCCAGAGACAACAAAAGGAGGCGGCGCAATTTTTATTCTGTAAAAGTTGAGCGTTAGCTGTGGGGCAGGTCAGTTGGATTCATGTTGAGGTAGATTTTTCCGGTGAGCCACTCTTCGCTGATTTCACAGAGCAGGGCGGAGATGAGGCGGAGCAGGG
>CANJPY010000147.1 GCA_947476255.1 Chthoniobacteraceae bacterium
GAGTTTGCGCGCGTGGGAATCTGTTGCGAAAGAGGGGGCTGATATTGGTTTCATCCCAAACCAACACAGCAAAAAGTGACGTTTTTGTCTATCGGGAATTTCCGTCGTTTATTCCAAGCCTCTTAGCTCTCGAGAAAAAAGAGCCCTGAAGGCAGGGCCGCTTTGCAAAATAACGTCGCGTCAGTCTAAGAACTGCGTTAGTAATCTTTGGCACTTTGTTCGAAATGGATTTACGACTCACCGCCGCTGTTTTGTTGTGGGCTAGTTTAATGGGCCTAGCCATATTTTCAGCGTGGAGCGGCAAACTTGGAGGCCCGCGCCGCTGGTGGACCCTTTGGGGTGTTTTCCTTGTTTTGCTCGCCATAGCTCTGACTGTGTGGAGATGGCGCAGTCTCAGCTACGATGGAGAAATCAACGTGGATGAAAGCCAGATTCTAGCGCAGGCGCTGCGTTATAAACTCGATCCCATTCCGTGGCGCTCTGTGGACGGTGGTTCCGGTGGCCCCCTTTATACTTGGGCACTCTTCTGGGCACCTCTTTTTGGCCTGAAATTTGGCTACTTGCCTGCCCGCATCACAGGGTTGCTCTGTTATTGGCTAACTTGTGGGGGCCTCAGCCTCACTGCCTCGCGCCTCGTAGGAAAACGGTTCGCTCTGCTCATGACCATGCCAGTGGTCACGCTTTCGCTCACTGCGTTTAATTTTGACTACGTTTTCTTCTCCTCCGAGCAACTACCAATGGCCATCATGGCTTGGGCTTGCTTTCTCCTCACTCTGTTAGTTCCCACCCCAAAGCCCTCGACGGCCTACCTTCTTGGCTTGCTTACCGGAGCGCTTCCTTTCTGCAAAATACAGGTTGGCCCTGCCGGCGTCGTCCTATGGAGCATAGGGGCAATCGCTATTTGGTTCCATCGTTTGAACACGCCCGATCTACGGCGTGTTGTGATCGCTTATATTCTTGGGGGCTTGTCCGTTGCTTCGCTCATTTTGGTCCCAGTGATCTTTCAGGGGGCGTGGGAAGACTTTGTGACTCTTTATCTCAAGGGGGGCTTGGTGTACCACAATTCGATGGTCTCATCTTCATGGCAGCCCATCAGTCATCTATGGATGCTGACCAATGCAGTGCCCGAGTTTAAATCGCATTATATTTCGCTGCTCGTCCTCGCCGCCGGCTTGGGAACTCTGGTGATATTATGCGGCAAGAAAGCCGAGCGTAAACCATGGCTCGGTGTCATTGCTGCCCTGCTCTTTGCACTCACGAATGCTTATAGCATCGTGCGCTCTGGGTATCCCTTCGCACATTACACCCTCTTGTTGCTTGTACCTGTCACCCTCCTCGCTTGCTTGCCGGGACTTTTCGCTGACAGGGAGTCCTTGCTATCCGTTCCCTTTAAAAAATACGCACTTCTTGCCGTCTCCGTCCTGAGTGTCTTGCCCCAGTTTCGGCAGGTCTGGCAAGATTACCAAAAACAACCAGCTCTCCTCGGTTCTTGGGGCACAGGGATTCATCCCATTGGAGAAGTCATCCAGAAGCTTACCAAGCCTGGCGACACCATTCTTGTTTGGGGTTACGCTCCCAAATTCTACGTTTTTTCAGGGGTTCCTCCCGCCTACCGGGTCACAACAACGCTTCCGCTGTTAATGGAACCAGATATGTCCCTCACCGCCCCATCCGTGGTGAGGTATATGTCTGATTTAAAACAGCACCCGCCTGCTCTCATCATTGATGCGCCGGATGAATTTTGGTTCCCAGATCCCCAAGTTCCAAAGGGTTCGGCTGCCCGCCATTTCCTACATCCGCCCACGAGCAATCTTGTTTCCAAAAACTACGATTTGGTGGGGTCGATGAATTACCCTGACGGCCCTCCTGGCACTCCGAAGAAATTACCCATCTTTATTTATAAAAAGAAGTCCTGACCGGGAAATGCCCACCTGCCTTATCGCCGTCGTTCTACCATTGAACTTGGCCACGGGATCTGGGTTTTTCGCTGTACGGTTTCGTTCTGCCCCCCAAGGCCATCTTCTTCAGGCCAGTTCTCTCTAGCTTTCCCGTACGTGTCCGGACCCAGCCCCGCATCCCAAACATCGCTTTTTAGGGTCTCCGTGTGCGTCCCCACATATTTTGGGGCTCGTTACATTGCAGACTGCCTGTCTTCCGTGGCCTCGCAAACAGGGGTCCGTTTACAAATCATCGTTTGCGATGACCGCTCCACCGACGGGACCCTTGAAATCGCGCGGCGCACTGCAGCCGCATACCCAAACGTGGAATGGGTTCTTCGCGAAAATCCGAGGCGCTTGGGGATGGTGGAAAACTGGAATGCCTGCGTGGCTCTCGCGAGAAGTCCATTCCTCAAAATGATGGGACAGGACGATCTGCTCTTCCACGATTGTCTCTCCGAGCAGGCCCGTCTTCTTGACGCGCATCCTTCAGCCTCGCTCGTGGCCTCCCGCCGTATCATTATTAATTCGTCCGGCAAAAAACTGATCCATGCTCCGGCGCCCTTTAAAAAAGGCCTGATTTCTGGAAAAGAAGCCGCGATTCGCTGTCTTCTTTCGGGGACAAATACCGTGGGAGACCCAGTAGCACTTCTATCGCGCACCAGCCTGATTCGCTCCTTAGGTGGCTTTGACGGGACCTTTCGGTACTGTACGGACGTTGCGATGATTATGAGTCTCTTGTCAAAGGGCGACTTCTATTTCGATCCTGCGTCGCGGGTTGGATACAGGGTGCACGCAGATGCCGTGGGAAACTCTTCGCAGCAAATCGTAGTCTCGGAATTTACAAACTGCGTGGGCCTGTTGGAGGATGCTTTAAAAATTGCTTTCACCAGCGAAACGCGGGGATTCATCGCATTTAAATCTACGGTCTTAAGTCTCATCCGCAGGCGCCTTTACAGGGTTCTTAATACTTGGCCCCTGGTCTCTCGCCGGCCTTGAATCCAGCTTCTCGCCGCCTCCGTCTTTCATGGGATCCAACGCCTCACTGCAAACCTCAAGCCTGAGTGCTTTTCGCGTCGTTCTGGCCCTGATCGTATCCGCCTCTCATGCACTCGCGCTCTCCGGGTGGAATACCCGCTGGGCTTGGTCTTTTGGAAAAGCAGCTGAACTCGCGGTCCTTGCCTTTTTTTCCATGAGTGGCTTTCTGGTGGCTCAAAGCTTTTACAGATCGGAGAGCTGGAAGGATTATTTCATGAAGCGCGCCTTGCGTATTTACCCGGCGTATGCCGTCGTGGTGCTCTTCTTTTTTGTCGTTCTAAACGCTGCGTATTTCGAGTCCATTTCTTTGAGAAGTGTTTGGGAGCAAGGTTATTACGTAATTACAAACCTGCTGTTTCTGAATTTTCTCAAGCCTTCTCTGCCTGGTATTTTTGAGCACAATCCCTTTCCTTTTTTAAACGGCGCTTTGTGGACCATTAAAATCGAAGTGTTTTTTTACTGCCTCCTTCCCCCTCTGCTGGGGATCGGAAAACGATTTGGGCCCCGGCGAGTCCTCTTGGCTGTCTACCTCACAGCCTGTCTGCTCTTGCAGAGTTTTAGCGCCGGGTCAGTGGGGTCAATGGAGTACCACCTCACGCGGGAGCTGCTACTTCCACTCGCCTACTTTCTTGCGGGCGTCTTGTATTTGCTTTTTTTCGACGCCCTCCCCAAAGCGAAGTATTCCCACGTTGTTCTTCTTTGGGCCGTGGCTTTAGCGCTTGCTGTGTTTATGACCGAGAGTGGGTCTGCGCATGAAGTTCTGCGTTTCATCGCAACAATGACCGCTCCTTTGCTGCTGACAACCGCGACGCTGACAACGGCCTGCCTCGACTTGAAGCACACCGGCATTCGCATTCCAGACTTATCGTACAGCCTCTATTTGACTCATTTTCCTATCACCCAGATTTGTTGCGCGCTGGGAGCCAATCGTGGAGCGCCCACTCTCTACTGGGTCATCGTTCTAGGGGCACAATGTATATTTGCAACCATCTTCTGGAAGTGCGTTGAACGCCCCGCGCTGGAGTTTCGAAACCAGCGGCGCCCACACCGCCTGACCTAACTTTACGAATCAAAAGTTCTGGTCCAGTGCGTGTGCGGCTGGCATTTACCAAAGCCGCCAGGCAACGAGTTCGGAGTCGCTTCTGGCAAAGACCGTGTTTCCAGCAAACGCGGGATGCGCCCAGGTGCGGCCGATAATCTGTTTGCGAGAAAGCTCTTTGCGCCCTTGCGGGGACAGCGTCACATACACCATTTCCCCGGAGCTGTTTAGAAGCACGGCAAGTCCCTTGTCTTGAGACATCCAGACAAGGCTCAGGTGCGGATTACGATCTGCTGGAGAAAGCGTATTGTCGTCACTCCAGAGAATTTTGCCCGTCCTCAATTCGAAAGCCTGAAGACCGCGATTTTTGTCGAGGAGGTACACGACACCATCTTTGAAGAGCGGGGCGGACATCAGGCCGCACAGCTCTTTTTCGTTCTCCCATAAAAGTGAAACATCACCAGATAAAGCACCTAATTGCAGCGCTTTGGTTCCATGCCAGTAGCCGGATACAAGTAGGATTCCATCACGGTATACAGGCTGGGCGATGCTGACTCCGTACGTTATTTTGTAGGGATACTTCCAGTTCAGGGCGCCGGATGCAGGATCCAAACTTTGAATGTGTTCCGGCCCCCACACAATGAGTTGGCGCACCTTTGAGTGGGTGATGATTTCCGGAGTGCAGTAGCCAGCGTGGTCGCTTCCGCCCCTCCATAGTTCTTTTCCTGTGTGTCGGTCGAGGGCGAGCAAAGCTGCCTTCCCGCCGGCGCCCACGTGCAAGAGAACGCGGTCTTCGTCGATCACAGGAGAGGCGGAAAACCCCCAGGCTGGGATCTTCGCTCCGAAACTGGCGACTGTGTCCAGCTGCCAGAGTTGCTTTCCGGTGGACGCGTCGGCGCAGAACACAACTCCAGTCGCTCCAAGCGCATAGATGTGTCCATTGTGGATGGTCACGGAGGCTCTGGGGCCTGTGGCGTAATCCATCTTCCCATAGTTGACCGGCCATGCAGCCTGCCAAACCTCGGCGCCGTTTTCTGCCGACACACACACAACCCTCTCGATATCCGTCGGCTTTTTTTGACGGTCCATCACGTATACAAGTGAGCCCCCAACGGTCACTCCGCCATACCCCGGCCCGATTTGGCGCTTCCACAGTTGCGAGGAGTCTCGTTTTTCCCAGTCCTCGGGAAGATCAGGGGGATTCCAGCGCCCGTCGCCTTCTGGTCCACGCCAGCGCGGCCAATCCGGTCCTGCAAAGCACGCCGCTTGTGCGAAAACAAGACAACCTAGTAATGTTGGAAGGGGTGGGAAATTTTTCATGGCATGGAGGGGGATGCTGCCGCTTGGCTTCCCTGAGGGTTTGGGAAGAAGATCTTCAAGCAGGGCTGGGTGTTCTAAAGGAACCAACCGCTATCTACTCCGGGCGTTCAATGTTGTGAACAGCTTCTCCATGGCTTCCACAATTTTTGGCGAAGCCTGTGTCTCCAGATAACTGCTCCGGGCACGCCAGGTTTCATACCCCCCCAGGATATGATGTTGAGGGGTGGGTAGATATCCGTTGTATCCGTTGGCCAGTGAAACGGTGAAGTGCCTCGCAAACGGACTCACCTGCTTGAGGTGCAGTCCTATCTCCACAAAGACTTCGCAGGGAATCGCGCCCACGCTCAGGGTGTTGATCCGGTGCATTTGTATTTTCACGGGAACTTTGTCGGGATAGTCGGCCAGCTTTACGGTTTCGCGGGCGTAGATGGCCTTCATGTTGGACCACTGACCGTCCTTGTCTTTGGGGATCGTGTCCAGCCACTCCCGCGCCTGCGCAAGTTCTTGGGGGGACGCCTTGCGCACGCCCAGTTCCAGATCCGTTTCCTCGCTGTCGAGTTTGACCTCCGTCTGCCATTTCATCGCTTCGTACGTTTCCTGGGCCGTGTCGGCCAGAGCGCTTCCGACAGTCTTGAGATTTTCAGCCGCATCACGGCGGTTGCGGGGAGGCAGGGTCCCAAAGTTGACGCCATTAATGTTGCCGCTGGTGCCGTTGGACATGATTGCGACAAAGGCCGGTTTCTGCGCGTAACGCCCATCGGTGGTTCCAAGGCGGGAGGCGATTTCCGTGGCGAAGGCTCCGAAATAATCAGCGCTAATGGCTGGGTTCCCGCCGACGTAGTGAAGGCTGTAGTTGGCGAGCAGGCCGAGGGGCCGCTTGTCCAAGGCGCTTCGAACCGCCAGAACGGCAACATCTTGATCCACGGGACCCGAAGGCACCGACACCTTTAGGTTGCCCATTCCAGGATTCATTTTCACCCGGTCATTGGTGAGCCCAAAGGGGTTTTCATAAGATTCCCCTTCCTTTAAAAACCAGCGCCGGTTGAAGACATGAACCGGATCGCTCCCAAACGCCCAGCCCAATTCGGCTGGCTCCAAGTTGTGAAGCGCCTGAATGATCCCGCGCGCAATGTTGGGGCCAACGGTCTTCACGTATTCCGGGTCTGGATCGCTCTGGAAGGCGGGTGTCAGGGCGGCTGCGGAATGCGTGTGGGTTGCAGAGATGAGCATTTGAATTTTCGGAACACCCGTTTCGCGGGACGCAATATCCTTTGCCTCTTCGACAATCTCGCGCGGCAGCAGGCAGGCGTCGACAACCACAAATACCAGTGCATTCCTGCCATCGTGGAGAGCCAGGCAGCGCGAAATCATGGGATCGTGAATGCCAGCAGCGAAGCCGCCTTTCATGTTTCCATTCACGGGTACGGGAAACTTGGTGGGCGAAATATCCTGAGCGTGGGCCCCTGCACGGAAGGCGGTAACCTGTCCTCCGGGGCCGGTTTTTGTGTTTTGGGATTCTGAGGGCAGGGGAGCCGACAGTGCCATGACAGGCACGGTGAACAGGGCGAGGAAGATCGTTTTTTTCATTGGGGGAGTTTTGGGCAGATCGTTTTGACAGAAATGAGGTGGGGGAGGGGGGGCACGCGAGCACGCTCGCGCCTCGGCGCACTCGCTGACACTGGTCCTCTTGTGGGGAGCGTTCACAGGGCCGATGACAAGATGTGGCCGAGTCGTGCGAGCTTCTCCGATATTAGCGATGATGACAACTCCATCCCAATCAAGCCCCTTCCACGAGTGGTTTTACACAAGCAATTGAGGCAGAGCGGCATAAAAAGGAAATATTTTTAAAAAATAAAACGCTGCGTATTAGACGTTTATGAAATCACAGACAGGCCCCGGCTGAGGGGCCATGGTTGCTTTATTCGTATCAATGAGCGGATTGGATGGGGGACTAAGCAGGCCGGTTGCATTCCAACAGCTCGAGCTTGCCGCCAGCACTGCAATCCGATAGAATTCGGAATTCCGTCAGCTTTTCGCATTTTTATGAGCCACTCCACATCTAGCTCCCATCCCGCAACGCATGCCGCAGTCGATCGCGGTGAACCCATGAGCGGTGCCGACATTCTTGTTACATGCCTTGAACGCGAGGGGGTTGATACCATTTTTGCCTATCCCGGCGGCGCTTCGATGCACATGCATCAGGCCCTGACCCGCTCCAAAACCATACGCACCTTGCTGCCCCGTCACGAGCAGGGCGGCGGTTTTTCCGCCGAAGGTTATGCCCGTGTGACCGGCAAGGCGGGAGTCGTGATGGCCACTTCTGGGCCGGGAGCGACCAATTTGGTGACTTGCATCGCAGACGCCTATCTCGATTCCATTCCTTTGATCGCCATCACAGGCCAAGTGCCTCAGCACATGATCGGGAAGGGTGCGTTTCAGGAAACCGACGTGTTTTCGGTGACCGCGCAGGTGGTTAAGCACAACTATCTTGTGTTGGATGTGAACGACATCCCCCGTATTGTGAAGGAAGCTTTTCACATTGCACAGACCGGTCGTCCGGGGCCCGTGTTGATTGATATTCCCAAGAACATCCAGCAGGCCATCACCCGGCCCGTGTTCCCCGCGGAAGTCCACTTGCGCGGGTACGATCCGATTCGGCGTGCGGACGATGTTGCCCTCAATGAGTTGATTGGGTTGATAGGTCAGGCCAAGAAGCCGATGCTCTACGTGGGCGGTGGCGTTATTTCGGGGGAGGCTTCAGCAGCGCTCAAAGAGTTTGCTCTGCGGACCCAGATCCCGGTTGCCTCGACGTTGATGGGAATCGGCTGTTTTCCAGAGACACACCCTCTCTC
This sequence comes from Chthoniobacteraceae bacterium, assembly GCA_947476255.1. GTDB lineage: Bacteria > Verrucomicrobiota > Verrucomicrobiia > Chthoniobacterales > Chthoniobacteraceae > Chth-196. The sequence goes on from CANJPY010000147.1 coordinate 8,187, forward strand.
CCTGCGCTGGTTGGGGATGCACGGAACCGTCTACGCAAACAATGCAGTGAATGAAGCTGATCTTCTTATCGCTGTGGGTGTTCGCTTTGACGACCGGGTCACTGGAAAAATCTCGGAATTCGCCAAGCACGGAACCATCGTTCATATCGAAATCGACGAGTCCGAAATCAACAAAAACAAGCACGTCCGGCTTCCCATTTTAAGCGACGTCAAGGACGCCTTGGTGCGCTTGAACCACCTCTTGGACCGCGCCGGGAAAAAGCCGCTGGATCACGCGGAACTCACTCAGTTCGACGCGTTTCCAGAGTGGTACAAGCAGATTGCCGAGTGGCGCGACGCTTTTCCGTTCACCTACGACGATACGCCTGACGCTATCCAACCCCAGTACGCGATCGAATTGCTGTATGAACTGACCAAGGGGGAGGCGATCATCACGACGGGTGTGGGGCAGCATCAGATGTGGGCAGGACAGTATTACAAGTTCGATGAACCTCGCACTTTTGTGACTTCGGCCGGTTTGGGCTCGATGGGATTTGGATATCCTGCGGCCATTGGAGCCAAGGTTGCGCATCCAGACAAGCAGGTGGTGGACATCGATGGAGACGGATCGTTCCTGATGAATGTGCAGGAACTGGCTCTGGCGCACATTGAAAAGATTGCGGCCAAAGCCTTGATTCTCAACAACCAGTGGCTGGGGATGGTGGTGCAGTGGGAAGACCGCTTTTACAATTCCAACCGCGGACACACCTTCCTTGGTGACCCCGACGATCTCAACCGTATTTACCCGAACTACATCGACATCTGCAAAGGCTTCGGAGTTCCTTGCGAGCGCGTGATTCACAAGAAGGATCTCCGTGCTGCGATGCAGCGGATGCTGGACTCGAAGGAAGCCTATGTCCTTGACGTGATGGTGCCTTACACCGAACACGTACTGCCGATGATTCCAAGTGGCGCGACGTACAAGGACGTCATTTACAAGGGACGCCAGAAGCTCGAAGCGGGAAGCGGTCTCTAGTCGGGGGCGGTCGAGCTTTCAGACAGATTATTTGGAAGCGGGCGTCTTTAGTGGCGCCCGCTTTTTCTTTGTGCGCCCGGCAGGGCGCGCACTCTTGGGGGTTCAAGTCCCCTATGCACCCGGTAGGGGGAAGCATTAGCTGGACGGCAAGGGCGCCCGCCGCGAGGCGGAGTCTGAAGGAAGCCGCAGGCAAAACATTACCGCGATGGACTAAAACCACATACGAGGCAGCAACACTGCGATGAGACGGCAAATATCGTCAAAGTCCCATACTTACCCGGAGAGTGATGTTGTATATGTGGCGCGGATGAAGGTGGAGGGGTGTGCGCATTACCCGGGGA
>CANJPY010000148.1 GCA_947476255.1 Chthoniobacteraceae bacterium
CAGCGAAGAGATACCGCCCTCCAGAAACCCGCATCCCTTTTTCACAAAAGACGCTTGCCAAAAGGGTTCGCGCCGCTGATTCTTCCCGCCCTCTTACGTCGGGCCGTAGTTCAGCTTGGTAGAACGCTTGAATGGGGTTCAAGAGGTCGCGAGTTCGGAATTCAAACGAATTTCACTTGGGAAGCTTAAGCTAATGAATGGTTTATGGTTGGCGGTGGCTACGTGTTTTCTGCGACTCAGAGAACCTCACTGCCCAATAGGTGCCCAAAAAACCACAAAATCATCCGCCATTTCAAGGATTGAACACGCCTATGACAGCCTGTCCTCCCCTGCCCTCAATGGCGGATGAAACCTGCCCTTGAGCATGGAGGCTGCGTTGTCGCGTGATACGCTCCGGCTCAGTGCGCACTGGTTCAGCTTTACGATGCGGTTTCCTGACTCACAAGGGCCGTATCCATCCACTCCCTGGGTGGATTCGGATGGTTGCGTGGATAGATTTCAAACGTCATGCTGATCTCCGCGTCCTTGGACTGAGGCTTTGGACCATCAAATTCGCCTGCCAGCTTGGCGTCGGCAATCAACGCCCCGAGCATGTCATACACTGCCTCTACGGTACCGTCCCGGCGTCGGGTCAGCTTTGTAGGGAGCGTACCTTCTATCATTTGTCGGAACTGGTCTCGCTTTTCATCGATTGCCATCAATGAACGGCAGTGCACTTCGCTCTGGATTTCGCCAATACGGGACTTTACCTCAGGCCGGTGGTACACCTTGTACCCCAACGTTGCCGGGTCGGAAACGTATGGGCAGAGTTTTGCATAGGCGGCCTTGCGGTCCATGCCTTCTGCAACTAACCAGGCAAAGCGCTCGTGGAGACGGTTCTTGAGGCGTGGCATTGGTGCTGTGGAAAAATCGCGCCGGAGGAGTGAACTCGATCCACTCTGTAGACCATTATGGTGATCGACCGAAAACAAGCGAGCGTAAAATTATTGAACACACCAAAAAGTCGTTGCTACCAAGTGGATTCTGAATATCCCGAACTTTCGCTCGCGAGCGATCGACCGCCAGGCCAGAAAATACTCCCGAAATTGACCAAATTCGCCCGATGGGGAATTGCGCAATACTGAGGGAAACACTCAAAGGAAGTGCTCAAGAATCCAATCCACGCTCAATTTTGCCGAATGACTCTGATTTTCACTGGCGAGTAAAAATAGTCAAATCCAGTAACAATCTTGCCTTCCTCGTGTCTAACCATATTCTTACTGCCCAGTGAAAATACAGGATTCTAGTAAAAGCGGGATTATCCGCCACGAGAGTGAGCTCGCGGCCCACTTTCGTGAACTTATCCAAGACTATCCTGACCTTCACTGGGCTTTTGGGGCGGAAAGTCAGACACCGGCCAGCGGCGGATTAGACCGCTTGGCACTTGAATTCGACGGCAGCCGATTTGAGTTCCGTCTCCTCTACGCCCTAAAACCCAGCGTCCCGTGGCTGGAAAAACTTGAGGTTTCTTCCTCTTCGCCTCGCCTCTTGCTCGTCACGCCCGAGCTGTCCCCACGTGTTCTTGAGGCCTGCAAAGAACATAACGTGGCTGCCATCGACTTGAATGGCCGAGTCTGGCTTCGCGCACCTGGATTGCTTATCGACCGCGGTCCTCTGCAAGGCCGTTCGTTCAGCTACGAATTGGAACCGCGCAATATTTTCGTTGGCAAGAGCGCACGCATCATCCGCAGCCTGCTCTCCGATCGCGACCGCATCTGGACCCAAGCGGAGATCGTGCGGCGAACCGGGGCGAGTTCTGGCCTAGTCTCGCGAATCATCCAGCATCTGATCGGTCAGGGGTTTGTGGAAAAAATCACTGCCCGCGAGTTTCGCTTTCGTGATTGGCTGGGGTTGCTTGATTCTTGGGCGGATTCCGACCGATTTCCAAAACGAGTCCGCTCCACTCTCTACGCGGGTTTCTTTGGTTCGCCTCAAGAACTCGCCGATCGGCTTCAAAAATGGGCGGAGTCTCAGAAAGCGCGATTGGCTTTCACGCAGTGGAGTGCTGCTTGGACGCGGCACCCTTACACAGAACCTGCGGTTTGTTCCGCGTATGTTGACCGTCCCCTTGGGGCTGCCGCCCTAGAGGAACTCGGCCTCCGTCCGGTGACTGACGGTGGAAAGCTTTGGCTCCACACCCCGGACGATGAGGGGCTTTTCACCGAAACCCAGCATCGTGGCGGGCTAACACTTGTCAGCGATGCACAAATTTACCTAGACCTCCAAAGGACGGGCCTTCGAGGGCCAGACGCCGCGTCTGCATTGCGGGAATGGGAAGGCTTTTGCAGGCCATGAAATACGACACCTACCGCGAGTACGACCCGCGCCACGCTGCTCTCGCTGAGAGCGCATTTCTAACTCTCTGGTCCGCACTGGGGGCATGGCATCCCGACCTCGTCCTCGTCGGTGGTCTTGTCCCCAAATACCTTTGTCGCGATCTTACCCAGCAGAGCAGCCTGCCGCTTCCAGCTACTCTTGATGTCGATCTTGGTATAGCCTTGGCTGCCGACTCCGGCCAATACGGAAATCTCCGATGGGCACTTGAAGTACAGGGATTCAAGGCCAGCGTGAAACATCCGAACCGGCTCGAAAAAACTATCGGAGCGTATCCGGTCTATGTGGACTTCCTTGTCGAACACAACCCACGCACCAGCGGTTCTGCCTCAGTGGAAGGCGTCTTGGCGAGCATCATTCCAGGTGTAAATCGGGCATTGGCAACCGCGCGAAACATCGAAGTGACAGGCATCGACCTGTACGAGGCTGAACAGAAACTGACCGCGAGAGTCTGCGAGGTAGGCCCCTTCCTCGCGCTCAAACTCCGCGCCTTCTGCGACCGTCAGCAACCCAAAGACGCATTCGATATTCTCTACACGCTTCGCCATTACGATGGCGGAACAAGTGCCGCCGTAACCGCTTTTGCCGAGGAAGTTCGCATCGGTAATCCAGCCTGTCCCGATGCATTGCGTAGCTTAAAGGAGCACTTCGTTCACGAATCTTCGCCGGGGCCGGTCAAGGCGAGTCATTTCGTATTTGGCCAGGCAAGTCCGAGTGAATCTGAAGACTTGCGATTCCGTCGTGTTGTACTCCGCCAGGATATGGTGGATGCCGCGGCTCAACTGCTCAAAGCCGCAACAGTTTGTGACAGCTCAGCATAAGCAGTGCAGCAAGTGGTGCTTAGGCTTCGACAAAAATCGACTCTGGTTTGCGGGCAAGGCCGCTCGAAAACCGCAAAACATTCACGCTCCACCCCCTGCTTGGAAAGCTGTGAAAGCTATCAAAGTGTGTGCGGGACTTTCTCAGCTTTTATAGCTTTTCATTCGGCAGATTCCGTCTGGCAGACGAGCCCCGATTTTTTATGACACACACTGCAGTTGCCTACTCCAGTCCGGTCTGCTGTACTCACTTCCACATCAGGAACGCATTGGGTAACCAGTGCTGCCAACCGGGGACGGAGAAATCCTACGGTGGCTGAGGGGCGAGTGCCTTTCGATGTGCAGCGGGGAAAAATCCGCTGAACAAAAATCTCTCCGCGCCTTTACCGCCGCTTCCTGATTGGGATCGGCGGTTTTTTGTTGCTCGGGCTCCTGGTGTGCCAACTCCAAGACGCACCATGAAAACATCGAAACAGGCCATTCGCATCAGCGAAAACCCGAACCACCACCTTTGGAACAACAACGGCACGTGGTGGCTCCACTACACGGAGCACCTCGCAGACTATACCAAGCGCAGGGTACGCCTGAGCCTTCGCACCCACAACGTCAGGGCGGCACGCGCCATTCGTGATGTCCTCCTGTCCTCGGATTCCACGGAAACCAGCGCGCCGGTTCTACAGCAAGCCGCCTGAGAATTCCCGCCACGAAAACTTCCTGCCAAAAGAACACCATGATCCTTCCTGAATATCTAGACACCGTCTTCATCGGTACGCCTCCCGCCACAGGCTGGCCGGCGGACTTTCACATCATCACCGCATTCAATCCGAAAACGCTTCTGCTTGAGCAGGAAGACGACGCGGCCGATACCCACCTGCGCACTCAGCTTGAGCTGGACCAGATCGCGCACTTCCGCATCACCGGCTGTTCGGCAGACCTAGCGCATCAAGAGGCAAGCTGGGCCATTATTGGCATCTCATTGGGGCGGGCCATCGAAATCGGCCGCCAGTACGGCCAGAATGCGATCTTTGAGGTACGCGACGGAGAGGTGTTCGTCGTGAGCTGCGAGACACTGGAGCGGCAGCCTATTGGGCAATTTCAGGAACGCCTAAAAGTCTCAGCCCGGACTGGGGCGATGATTTTACACAAAGATAAGAACGGTTTCTTACCTTACTCAAAGACGCCGGAGCAGTTCCATCAGGAGCTGAACGAAATTTCACAGCGGTTCGGGTTTACATTGAAGCCCCCGAGCGAATCACAGGAAACGTCGGATACAACGACGCATCGCTTCACCTTCCGGCCGTATCCCGAAACTCAGCAAAAAGAGAAGAAAAGGCGCGTGCCCAAAGAGCCGCCTCTCACTCTGGAAATACTCAGGACTCGACTAGACGGCCAGAGCCTTCAGGAACGGGTTGATTTGGTTTTTGCAGCCTACAGAGAAAGGCCGTCTCTCTTTGAGAAGCTGAGTGCCGATCAGGCTGCAGAACTGGTCGGCGTGGAGTTTTTCAGCGATCCCGATAAGCAGCACAAATGGGAATTCGCAGAGGTGCCAGAAGAGGACGACTACTTCGATTATCACAGAGCCTCCCTCACTCTTTGGACCAGCGGAGGCAGTAAAATCGTCTTCTCGACCAAATACAACGACGTGGAGAGTCATCGCTACTTCTCCATCTAGCGAAATCCGTAATTCCCCCAAAACGCTTTCGGGATTACTCTGAGACTGGGGCCGCTTTCTCCGCGCCCCAGTCTTTCTCGCAATTACGCATCCCGTTCATTAATCTCCGCCAGACTTCCCCACCCCGATGGCCATCAAAAAATCTGAACTCTATTCCTCCCTCTGGTCCGGTTGCGACGAACTGCGCGGGGGCATGGACGCCAGCCAGTACAAGGACTACGTGCTCGTGCTCCTCTTCGTCAAATACGTCAGCGACAAGTACGCCGGCCGCGACGACGCCCTCATCTCCATCCCAGAAGGAGCCAGCTTCGCCGACATGGTCGCCCTCAAGGGCAAGCCCGACATCGGCGACCAGATTAACAAACGCATCCTTGGCCCGCTCGCGCAAGAGAACCGGCTCTCCGACATGCCGGATTTCAACGACGCCACGAAACTGGGCTCCGGCAAGGAAATGGTGGACCGCCTCACCAACCTCATCGCCATCTTCGAGAATCCGGCCCTCGACTTCTCCAAAAACCGCGCCGATGGGGACGATATTCTGGGCGACGCCTACGAGTACCTCATGCGCCACTTCGCCACCGAAAGCGGCAAGAGCAAGGGCCAGTTCTACACCCCCGCCGAAGTCTCGCGTATCATCGCACGTATCCTGCGCATCCGGCACGCCTCCGTCACCAGCAACACCACCGTTTACGACCCCACCTGTGGCTCCGGTTCGCTCCTGCTCAAAGTCGGCGACGAGGCCAGCTACGGACGGAACGTGAAGGTCACCCTCTACGGTCAGGAGAAAGACTCCGCCACCTCCGGTCTGGCCTACATGAACATGGTCCTCCACAACCATGCCGAAGCCGAAATCAAACAGGGCAACACCCTCGCCAACCCGCTCTTCAAAGACGGCGACTCCCTCAAGACCTTCGACTACGTCGTCGCCAATCCGCCCTTTTCCGACAAACGCTGGAGCACCGGCCTCGATCCCGACAACGACACGTTCCACCGTTTCGATCCGTACGGCGTCCCGCCCGCCAAACAGGGCGACTACGCCTATCTGCTGCACATCGTCCGATCGCTCAAGTCCACCGGCAAAGGCGCGTGCATTCTTCCTCATGGCGTCCTCTTTCGCGGCAACGCGGAGGCCGTCATTCGCAAGAACCTGCTTACCCGCGGCCTGATCAAAGCGGTCATCGGCCTTCCAGCCAACCTCTTCTACGGGACCGGCATTCCCGCCTGCATCATCGTGTTGGACAAAGAGGACGCCGCCTCCCGCAAAGGCGTCTTCCTCATCGACGCCTCTAAAGGATTCATCAAGGACGGTAACAAGAACCGGCTTCGCGAGCAGGACATCCACAAGATCGTAGACACCTTCGCCAGACAGACCGAAATCCCGCGCTATTCCCGCATGGTACCGCTGGCGGAGATCAGCGATCCCAAGAACGATTTCAACCTCAACCTACCCCGCTACATCGACAGCACTGAGCCGGAGGATTTGCAGGACATCGAGGCGCATCTGCATGGCGGCATCCCCAACAGGGACATCGACGCCCTCGCCGAATACTGGACCGTTTTCCCCAGCGTCCGCGCGAGCCTGTTTGCGCCCCTGCGCGAGGGCTACAGCGCGTTGCGGGTGGAGGCTAGCGACATCAAGACGGCCATCTTCGGGCATCCGGAGTTTACGGCGTTCAACGCTTCGGTGATGCAGACGTTTTCCGGTTGGCTCGCGAAATGGCTGCCTGAGCTGAAAGCATTGTCCACCGAATGCCGCCCCAAAGCCCTGATCGAAACCCTCTCAGAGGCGTTGCTGGAAGCCTTTGGAAAGGTGCACCTGCTCGACCCGTACGATGTGTACCAGCATCAGCTGAATCAATGGGGCGAGTTCATGCAGGACGATGTGTACCTGATCGTGGCCGACGGCTGGCGTGCGGCGGCGCAACCGCAATTGCTCGTCGAGGAGAAGGGCAAGAAGTCCAAGGACAAACCCGACTTCAGCGTGGGCAAACGCAAGTACAAGACAGAGCTGCTGCCCTCGTCCCTGCTGGTGGCCCGTTATTTTGCGAAGGAACAGACGGAGATCGCGCGACTGGAAGCCGATGCCGCCGCCGTCGGGCAGACGTTGGAGGAGCTGGTGGAGGAACACTGCGGCGAGGACGGTCTTTTGGAGGACGCCAAGGACGAGGATAAGGACAAACTCACCAAAGCCTCCGCAGCCGCCCGTTTGAAGAAGATCAAGGGTGATCCCGGAGCCGCCGAAGAGCGCAAAGTGCTCGCCGAATATTTGGCCCTCTGCGAACGCGAAACGGAACTTGGGGCGCAGGCCAAGTCGGCGCAGGAAGCCCTCATGGAGAAGGTGCTCGCCCAGTATGGCAAGCTCACCGACGACGACATCCGTACGCTGGTGGTGGAGGACAAATGGCTGGCAGCGCTGTCAGCCGCCGTACAGGGCGAACTCGACCGCGTCTCGCAGACGCTGACCGGACGCATCCGCGTGCTGGCGGAGCGTTACGCAAAACGGTTGCCGGAACTGGAGTCGGACGTGGAGGCGTTATCGGCGAAAGTGGAGGCGCATCTCAAACAGATGGGGTTTCGCCTTAATTGTTAAAGAATAGCCGTAAATTCTTTAATAGTGTAATTTCTTATTTAAGTTTCGCCCCGATGAACCGAGCAGCCACAGGGACCTACCGGATTACCTCCACCGCGGGCGAGCAGGTGCGCGCCTTCGTACCCCTCCCGCTCCCCCCGTCGCCGTCCCTGGAGATCACCGGTGCCCAACAGTTGCTTTTGGAGCGAGCCACTCTGGCGGTGGGGCGGCTCGACAGCATCAGCACGCTCCTGCCTGATCCGCAGCTTTTCCTCTACTCGTATGTCCGGCGTGAAGCCGTGCTTTCCTCGCAGATCGAGGGCACTCAATCTTCCCTCTCCGACCTCCTTCTCTTCGAGATGGAAGAAGCTCCCGGTACTCCGCTTGAGGATGTGGTGGAAGTTTCCAACTACATTGCTGCCCTCGAGCACGGAATGGCCCGGCTTCGCGAGGGCTTCCCGCTCTCGAACCGACTTCTCAGGGAGATGCATGCCGCTCTGATGGCGAAAGGCCGTGGCGGTGACAAGCAGCCAGGTGAATTCCGGCGCAGCCAGAACTGGATTGGGGGTACGCGCCCGGGCAATGCCCGCTTTGTGCCCCCGCCACCGGAGGACGTGGAATCGTGTATGGGGGAGCTGGAGCGGTTTCTCCATAGCGAAACGAACGGGCTGCCCGTGCTGCTCCGTGCCGCGCTTGCCCATGTCCAGTTTGAGACGATTCACCCCTTTCTGGATGGGAACGGGCGTCTTGGGCGTCTACTCATCGCCCTGCTCCTGCACCATGGCGGCCTGCTCGCCGAGCCGCTGCTTTATCTGTCGCTCTTTTTCAAAGAAAACCGTCCAGCCTACTACGACCTACTGGACCGCGTCCGGAGCACCGGGGACTGGGAGGCGTGGGTGGATTTCTTTCTCGAAGGCGTCGAGCAAACCGCCCGGGGCGCGGTGCAGACCGCCCGCCGGTTGGTTGATCTTTTTGAAGCCGACACCCGGCGCATTCAGAAAACTGGCCGGGCTGCGGCCAATGCCCTGCGGGTGCTCGCCGCCCTGCGTCAGCGTCCCGCACTCACGCTCAAGCACCTGCGTGATGTGCACGGCATGACCTTCCCCACGGCCTCCAAAGCGATGCAAGCCCTGCTCTCTGCCGGGATTGTCCGCGAACTGACCGGCCAACGCCGCAACCGCGTCTTCGTGTACGACGCATACCTCGCCGTCCTCAATGAAGGAGGGCAACCGCTGTGAAAACCGGTGCCAAACAGCCTGGGGCGGGCGAAATGCGGAGACAATTCAAAGGTTTGAGGCGAAGGAGGTTTCCAAATGAGTGAAGAAATCACAGCAGAGCCAGCGTACACAGACCTGCTGGGCCGCATTTCAGAGGCGTATGTCGCCGGTCAAGTCAGGGCGACCCAAGCCGTCAACGTCCACCTCACCGAAACCTACTGGCAAATCGGTCGGGACATCGTGGAGTTTGAACAGGGCGGAAAAGCGCGGGCAGAGTATGGGAAAAACCTCATCAAAAACCTCAGTCGCGATCTGACACTACGGCATGGAAAGGGGTTTAGTCGCAGTAATGCAATGATGATGAGGGCATTTTATCTGGCCCACCCAAAAGTCCAGACGGTGTCTGGACAATTAAGCTGGTCGCATTACGTCGAATTGCTGGCGATAGATGACCTCCTTGAGCGTGGGTTTTACGAAAAGCAGGCGATAGCAGAGAAATGGAGTGTCAAAGAACTCCAGCGACAAAAGCGCAGCTCCCTTTTCCTACGGCTTGCCGCCGGGAAGGACAAAGACGCCATCCTCCAACTCTCCCAGCAAGGGCAGCTCGTGGCGCAGCCTTCCGATCTGCTGCGGGACCCGTTTGTCTTCGAGTTTCTCAAGATTCCCGAACCGCACTCTGTCAGCGAAACCGATCTAGAGACCCGCCTGTGTGACCATCTCCAATCCTTCCTGCTGGAATTGGGGAAAGGGTTCACCTTTGTGGGACGACAATATCGCGTCCCAATCAACAACACGCCGTTTCGCGTCGATCTGGTTTTCTACCAC
>CANJPY010000149.1 GCA_947476255.1 Chthoniobacteraceae bacterium
TACCGGTGAAGAACCTACGCTTGGCGCAGTCTTGCATCCCTCCGGGATGCCTTGTTTTGTGGTCTGACAACCGGTGGTGTCGCTTCGCTCAACCACCGGCAAATGGCGGTGATGCCTCCGGCATCTGATCTCCCTTTGCCGTTTTTAGGATAAGGCCGCTAAAAACTAACCTTCACGCCCCCACCTTAATACCACGGATTGGCTCCGTCATCGTAGAGCGAGAATTGAGAGGGCCAGCGGTTGTAGGCCTGCCAGGTGAAATCGCTGCATTGAAAAATAAAATCGGCCTTCCGGTCATTGCGCACGACAAAGATCAGATAGCTTTGCGGCCCCTCTTCACCGGCGCTTAGTTTGCCCAGATACACACCGCTGACAGCATCATTTGGCACTGTCTACTCTGCTACAGAGAGCCAGTCACAAACGCGCAAACGCTTCTCTCCTATCGGAGCCTCGGGTTGCTCAACGCCCTCAAACGGCCCCAACCGCTCGACCAGCCGGGCTCCGTCTCCCCGTACCAACCCATCCTGTAAATCTCTAATATCCATCGTTTAGCGGGCCGCGTACTAACATGAAATTTCACAGTTTCGCCTGCTTTAACACTCGGCGCAGAAGCGTCCCCGTCCATTTCGGAACTCCTAAACTTCGCTCCTCTGTCTCTGCGAGGTCTCGTGAGTTGCCAGGCTTTGGTCCCTAGCCGCCTGTTTTCAGCTACACTGGAATTGGCAGCGCACGGGACGCCATAAACGAGGGAACCGAGGCCCAAGCCGGCAAGGGTCTGTAAGGTGGAGCGGCGCGTGAGTATTTCAGCGAAGTGTGAGAAGATAGGTCACAAGGTCTGCAAGTTCCTGCGGGGAAAGAAGCGCGTCGAACCCAGGAGGCATCAAGGACATCGCGCCTTCGGTTATCCCGCCAATTTCTTTACGCGGAACAGAAACTTCCGTTGCCGGTCCTGTCGCGAGCCGCACGATTTCAGGCGTCTCATCTTTGAGAATGCCATAGTGTTCCAACCCTGAGCGAAGGCGCACCAGCAATGGCTCGTAGCTGCGCACAAAACTATTGCTCGGAAATACAATCGCCTCCATCAAATCTGTCGCAGTCCGAATGGCGCCGACTTTCGTTAAATCAGGCCCGAGATTTCCTCCTATCCCCGCGACTGCGTGACAACTCACGCAAAGAAATCGCTCGCTCTTGAACACCGTTTCTCCGCGCTGGACGCTGGCTGTTTTAAGGAACGCAAGCAGTTCGTGCAGACGCGCTATTTGTTGCTGTTGCAATGCAGGGTCCACGAGCGCAGCAGGTGCCACCAAAGGAAGAGCGGGCACCGAAGGCGGTTGCGGAAGAGAAAGCATGGCTAGAGCCATTTCAGCAGCTTCAGCCGAGGGCCCAATGCGTCCTGCCGCGGCGGCGGCAATCGAGGCTGCATCTCCAGCTTCATACAGAGCATACGCCGTCGCATGAAACCCAAACCTTTCCTGGGGAGCGCGACGCACCAAAGCCTCGATCGAGGCCGTCCCGCCAATGCGGCCAAGAGCCTCTGCAGCGCCACGAGAGACGTGAGGGTCCGGTGCTTCAAGGATTTGCTGCAAGTCCGCAGCGGCAAGGGAATCGCGCCACAAACCAGCCCCGTAAACCGAAAGCAGCTGCACTTCCCGATCCGTGTCCTTCAAAACACGACGAACCGCGGATCTGGCGTCGGCGCCGTGAATCCTGATCAAGGTCCAGAGAGCGTTCAAGCGCGCATCGCGGGAACTGTCTGCAGCGAGTCGTTTGGCGGTCTCGCGAACTTCACCGCGTTTGGCAAGTATTGCAACGGCACGGGAAGCGACTTCGTGCCGTGGATCAGCGAGTCGAGACACCAGATCCAAGGCACCCGCATTCTTCCAATCCAACTTCAAGCCACGCGGGTCCACTGCCGGATGGGCATCGTTTCGCGAGATCCTGTAAATGGCGCCCAGCACTTCGGGTTTAAGTTCCGTGGAAGTTGGACAACATATTTTATACCAGCCTCCGGTGTCTGCGACGAGCACGCTTCCGTCGGCATCCTCAAGGACGTCGGTGGGATGAAAATCCGGGTGTGCCGATTCCACGAGACTGCTGTCGCGGGTTTGAAAAGAAGCGCCTTCCGGCACAAGTTGGTGGAGCGAAACTTTGCGCAGGTTAAACTGCGCGCACAGCAAGGCTCCCTGATGCCCCAAGGCGCTGCTGCGCAGGAACTCCAAGCCCGATGGGGCAGCAGGTCCAAGCTGTGTCATTACCGGCATTAACTCGCCTGTCCGTGGGTGCCCCTCCAATACTCCATGCTCCTTGCCCCAGACACCACCGTAGACTGCGTGCAAAATGCCGTCACGAAAACCTGCCCCAGGCTTTACGAAAAATGTGCCGCTCAAAAACCGTTGGCCCGAACGCGAAAATGCCACGTCCACCGGATTGTCCATTCCACCCGTAAGCACCATTTCACGGCCGCTTCCATCCGGCCGAGCACGGAAGATATGGGAAGCACGTGTGATTAATGTCCGCCCGTTTGCAAGCGCATGGCGCTGTTCAGCAAAAGCCCCTTTGCACCAGTAAATGTAGCCATCCGGGCCCGCATACGGTCCATGCAGATCATTCGCACATCCAGTCACGGTGCCTCCGTCAAACCAGACCTCCCGTTTATCTGCCACACCCTTCCCCTGGGTGTCCGTAAACTTCCAAATCACCGGAGGGGCAGCAACATACAAAGACCCGTCCAGCCACATGGCACCCTCGGGAAAGGAAAGATGGTCGGCGAATACTGTCTGGCGGTCGAAGCGCCCATCTCTGCGGCTGTCTGTAAGACGTACAACCCTGTGCGTCGGATTCTTAAGTTGCTGCACCGGTCTTTCGTTGGCGCCGGAAGAATCAGTGACATATAACGCACCTGTTTCGTCAAAGGCCATGTTTACGGGCCGCTCCACCAACGGGGGCGCTACTACCCGTTCGATTTTATACCCCTCGGGAACGCTTAACGTGAGATTTCCAAACACGCTCTCTCCAGCCTGCGCCTCTGGAAGGAGAAGCGCCACAGACCACAAAACAGCTCGAAGCTGAAGTAACAAAGCGAGGAACCTAGACTGGAACGGGGCACAGGGAGCAACAATCATGGGGGTGGTTTTGATAAGCTGATTACACCTAAAAATGCAGTGCAACGGACACAGGGTTAAAACCCATTTGCTTTGCAATTGTTAGCTCCGAAACAGACGCCCCCCTTCACAACGGCACTCTGACCGAGGTGATTATTTGATTTCGAACCAATGCCGGCCCGCGGACTTCGGTCCCAAAAGGGCTTTTCGGCGGTCATTCTATCCTCAAGAACAACCCGCTTTAACCCTGTTACAAAAGCGCCTGAATCTGTGCGTAATAGTCTACAGCGCCTCGAATAACGCGAACTGCAATGAAACAACTGGCCAACCCCACCAGGAACTTGGGCGTCCACTCCGCCGCTTGCTCATAGGCCGCACGGGCCGCTTCATTTTCCAAAAACGCGAGATGCTTCATTTCTGTATCAAGAGTGCCCGATATCTCGGCCGTGACAATGGACTGGCGAAAAGCTGCGGTGAACGCGTCTGTTGCAGCGAAGGAGACCGCCAAGGACTCCCCGCGAGAAACCGATTTTACAATGCCTTCTGCCGCCCGTCCAATGCGCGCACTCTGCGCAGCTTTACCCGCGAGATAAAAAACTTCCGCCATCCCCAACCCGGCGAGAAGCCCCAGTTCAGCAACCTTGGCAAACCGCGCGCAGGCACTGTGGGCGCGGGCTGCTCCATAAAAGGGCACCCAAGCAAACAGGCGCTCGGCTCTTGAATCCACGGAGGCCCGCCGCCCTAACAACCTCATGCCCTGCCAAACTCCAACGAGCCCGAGCCACAACACAACCAACTTAAGCACCACCGAACCGCAGACAAACGCTGCGGATTCAGATCCGAAGAAACGTTGGAGCTCCGGAAGAATGATCCCCAAATGCAGCAACCCGACGGGATAAGCAAATCCAGCGCGGGTCTTCTTTTCGAGCCCGGCGCTCAGCGCATAATAACCAGCAATCTCTGCCATCATTTTCGGCAGCGTTCCGGATTGTTCCCCCGCTTGTATGAGGCTCTTTTCGAGCTCGGAAGAACTGGGCTGTCCTGCGAGAGATTCGCTTAAACCGTGATGCTGAGTCACTCCGCCATGCACCCCCGTCAACCATGCGTGCACACGCGAGGACGGCTTTTGCTCAAGCAAGACCCCCAGAGACCTCAATACAGGCACCCCCGCCTCCAGCAATTTGGAAAGAGAACGGAACACATCGGCTTTTTCCTGAGAGGTCATTTTCGAAGAGAACCAAAAACTTCTACCGAACCGAAAGTGCTTGGGCGTTCACCGAATGACCAGCACCAAAAAAGGCCGCTCCCTTGATGTTTTGTAGACGACATCCCTTTTGGACACGAGCGATGGCAAAGTACGATTTTTGACGGACATACAGCCACCCGGAATGCGGGACTCGTTTCTGAGAAAGCTGCTATGAATAATAATTCCCCGACTTCATCTCCTTCAAACGATCGGTGCCCGCATTCCACGATGATCAAAATCTCGCACTTTTGTATTGCGACGATATTGACCATTGCAGCCTGCAAAGCTTCCTTGCAGGCGTATCGCGGCCGAGGGTCAAGTACTCTGACAAGCAGCATTGACGGAACCCAGCGGTAGAGGCCGGCGGCATCGGGCAGCGCTCTGGAACTGACCGCATTTCTTTGCGACCGAGGCACGGCAGCAAAGGAACCGCATCTAAAGGCTCCAGCACGAGCGCGCTTGGGTTCCCAACTGCGAGAACTGCGGCATCGGATGGGTCCGCGGACGCTGACGTTGCAGGCCCCCCCGCTTCGGTGCTTGCACAAACGGGCATGCGTACGACCGGCGCGTCTGAATTCTGGCAACCATCTTACAACAAGATTTGTACGTTAAAAAGCAGCCCTCAAGCGGCCGCCTTCACCAACCCTTTCGCAGGCGACTGGCCTTCGAAAAACAACCCCAACCTCCACCCCACTCCGTCTCCGCAGAAACATTCCCCCAACCAAAGACCCATGATTCAACCCTCATCTCGCGCGGTAACCTCCCACACGCAGGTGTCTCTTTTGTTAACAGGTGCTTTAATGGCATGCCACGGGCAACTCAGCGCTGCCTCCTCAACGGCAGAGCGTCCATCCTCTGCAACAGTTCTCAAAAGCGAAGCCGATTCCGTCGGAGATATCAGCCGCAAGGAAATACAGAAACGGGAATCCAAACGCACCAGAGCGCTCGCGGAAATGGAACGCGGAGAAAAGCTGATGGGTCTGGCGCAGTACGAGGGTGCTGTTCAATGTTTTGTGAATGCGCTGGGACTTCTGCCCAATGGCTCGATGGTCGAACAGGACCGGAAAAAAGCGTTGCAGGGATTTAGCGATGCGTCTTTGCGGCTTGCTGAAGTGCTTGTCAGCGAGGGGCGGACGCAAACCAGGGCGGGGCAACCGGGTTCAAGCGCAGAGGATGTCCTCAACAATCTACTCCTTTTAGACCCAGCAAACAAAGCGGCCAAACGGTTCAAAGAAAAGCTCACCACGCCGGGATATTACAACGCAGGGATGACTCCGGAATTTCGGGGGGATGTTGAGAAGGTGAAAAAGTATTTGTCGGAAGGACAGTCTTTTTTTGAAACTGGACGGTTTGACATGGCTATCAAACGGGCCGATCAGGTGCTGGATACGGACCCCTATAATGCAGCAGCCAGAAACCTTCAGGAGATGGCCAACAATGCGATTAAGGCGGCCGGAGAGAGCGGCTATAATGAGGCCCGCAGCAGGGCTTTGCGTGACGTGCAGCAGGCCTGGTCCAATCCCGTCAAGCGCTACGGCAACCCGCAGGCTGTCATCACCGAGAGACAGATGGTGGATCCGAGTCAGGTCGAGAAGTTGAAGCTCAAAATTCAAAAACTCATTCTCCCAGAGATTCAATTCACAGATGCCCCCATTTTCCAAGTGGCCGACGCTCTCACACGAGCGGCCCAGTCCGCAGATACTGGCGAACGCAACACAGGAGTCCTCGTCATCGCAAATTTCCCAACTGCCGCGCCGAGTCAAACAGGAGCGGGCCCCAAGACAAGCATTCTGGACCTAGCCTACCCTAAAAACGCGGAAAAGCCCGCAGGAGGAGTGCAAATCACGACGCCGAAAATTCCTGCGGGCTTCAGCCTCCGCGAGATTCTCGATATCATCACAGGCCTCGCGGATTTAAAATGGGTGATCAAAGAAAATCGCGTTGAGATTGTCCCAAAGTCGACCCCCACAGACACGCTGGTCCTGAGGAGCTGGACGGTTTCGCCCTTCCTGTTCAGCAGCACTTCCCCCCGTGTTGACGACCTCTCTTCCACAGGGCTGGGAAGCGGGATTCTTGTGGCGGCCAAACAGAGCGCCAAGCGGCGCACCGATCCCAAGGAGTTTTTAAGCGGGATGAATGTACGCTTTGATGTCCCCGGCTCAACAGCCACGTTTAATTCGCGAAACAGGGTTCTGACGGTCTACAACACCGTGGAGATGCTGGATTTGGTGGATTCCATCGTGGCAAACTCCGAGGGGCAGGCGCCTGTCCAAGTGGATATCCGGGCAAAGTTCGTGGAGTTTACCCAGTCGAATCTGAAAGAGCTCTCGTTTGACTGGCTCTTGGGACAGGCAAAAGTGCGCGGAAGCGCCGAAATTGCAGCCGCAGGAGCCGGAGCCGGAGCCGGAAGCATGGACAGCTTTCCCTTCGTCGGGCCCGATGGGAAACCCATTGGCAACTACCCCCTCACCGGAGGAAATCGCTCAGGAAGTGGCGGCATCGGAGTCAATCCCATCGACGCTATGCTCGCCGCCGCGATGGGCCGCGGCACCGGCATGGGTTCCGCGGCGCTTGCCGTGGCCGGAGCGTTTACCGATCCACAGTTCCAAGTTTTAATTCGTGCGATGGATCAACGCAAGGACGTTGATTTGCTCTCGAGCCCGAGCATCACTGCGCGCGATCAGGAAGAAGCCACCATTGATATTGTGCGCGAATTTCGGTACCCGACGGAATTTTCGCCCCCACAAATCCCACAATCCATAGGAACCACGGGCGCAGCCGCAGGCGCAGGCGCAGGCGCAGGCGCAGGCGGCGGCGGGGGCGTCACCTCCATTCCTGTCACCCCCACGACCCCCTCTGCTTTCGAAAAGCGTGATACTGGCGTGAAATTGCGCGTACTGCCCACCATCAAGGGGGACAATTATGCGATCGACTTGGAATTGCGCCCCGAGGTGACCGAATTCGAGGGATTCATCAACTATGGCAGTCCCATTAAAACAGCAGATCGCATTACTACGACTTTGGCTCCCGGAGTGGTGGTTTCACAGCCTGTATCGGTGGTCCTGACGGAGAACGTGATTAACCAGCCGATCTTTTCGGTGCGAAAGATTCAAACAACGGTGACGTTGTTGGACGGAGAAACCATAGCGCTTGGCGGGCTCATGAGAGAAGATGTCCAGAAGGTCAATGACAAGACCCCTATTTTGGGCGACATGCCTCTGATTGGCAGGCTTTTCCGATCCAAAGTCGACCAGCACATCAAAAAGAACCTGACGATCTTTGTCACGGCCCGGATTATCGACGCATCGGGACAGCCGATCAAGGCGGGCAAGTCTGAAATTGAAACGGAGGAAGTGCCCTCGCTTGCGAGTGATCGGACGTTTCTCGGAGGACGTTAAGCGCGCAGATGCTTGGGAAAAGCCGGGTTAAATAGCTTGAAAATAGCTCAAAAGACGGGGACCAGTTGGAGGGTCCCCGTTTTTTTGATGCCGGCACGTCAGTCGTGGCGCAGCGCCTTCACAGGTTCCAAGCGGGCGGCGACCACAGCGGGCAGAAGGGCCGCGAGGGAGCAGATGACGAACGCACTCACACAAATAATCGCCAAATCCGAAGGAATCAGTTCCGCCGGGATCTCGCGAAACTGATAGATCCCGGGCGGGAAAATCTCGATTCCGAGGCGGGCGGCGAGCCAGTCCTTAAACTCGTTCCGCCAGTGCAGGATGGAGAGGCCCAATCCCACCCCCGTGAGGTTGCCGAAGGCTCCGACCACCATTCCCTGCGTGAGAAAGACCCAGATGATCTGGTTGCGGGTGGCGCCGAGGGCCTTCATCACCCCGATTTCACGGGTTTTCATCACGGTGACCGTGATGAGAGTGTTCATAATGCTGAAAGCAGCCACAATCACGATGAACAACAGCAGAAAAAACATCGTGTTTCGCTCGAGCCGGATGGCGTCAAATATTTCCCGGTTCAAGTCAATCCAAGTCAGCGTCTGCAGATTGGGGACGACCTTTGCCCGGAACTTCGCGGCGTACGCGGGTGCGGTGTAAGGTTCGTGCAACCAGACGCTGACCCCGTGGACGGAATCCTCCAGGCCATAAAGTTCCTGCCCGATATGAAGGGGGACCAGAAGCACTTCAGAGTCGACTTGATAACGGCCCGAGGTAAAAATGCCCGCCACGGTGAGTTCGGCGGGGAGAACCAACGAGCGGAGCTTTTTGAGGGCGTCTTTGGGGTTGGACGCTTCTTCAGCTTCTTTGAGGGCGGCGAGAATCGGGGCGAAGTCCTTGGCAGGATACACCGTGACTTTTCCCCCGACCTGGACGTCCAGAGACCGGGCGAGATCCAGTCCCAGAATGGCGGAGTCTCCCTCAAGCTTGAATTCGCCCGCCACCACGGATTCGCGCACTCCAGGGCGTGCGCCCTCGGCCTCGGGATCCACGCCATGAATCTGCGCTGAACGCACAATGCCTTCGCCCGTGGCAAGCAGGACGGGGCCTTGGATGAAGGGGGCTGAACTACTGACCCCCTTGTAGGCGTCAAGTTTGGGCCCAATGTCACGCCACTCCGACAAGGGCATACCGCCGGCCGAAATGACAACGTGGGGATCAAAGCCCAGCACCTTGCGGCGCAATTCGAGATCAAACCCGGTCATCACGGAGATCACTAGAATCATCACCGCAATGCCCAACGTCACTCCAAGCACCGACACCACCGTGATGACCGAAACGAAAGTTCGTTTTGGTTTCAGAAACCGAAGAGCTAAGAACAGGCTGAATGGCAGTTGCACGGAATGTAGATGCCTTTTGGGTGGCCGAAAGTCGAGCGGTGGCGCGGCGCAACGCCAAAAAACAAAGATCCTGGGGCGTCCCACAGGGCTTTTTGTTTTGAAGTCAGATTTTCTGGTTGAGGAGTTGTTTTGCGAGCATCGGTTGAGCGCAAAGCCCCTCACGCCGTGTGGGCAGATGACCCTCTACGGGGCCCATGCGCGAGTACATCAAAAGGCAGACGCTACGCAGCA
>CANJPY010000150.1 GCA_947476255.1 Chthoniobacteraceae bacterium
CGGCATAAAGCATGTCAAGCACCTCTACGATGACATAACCCTCGACGGTTTTTTGCAAATACTCAGGGAGCGGTTCGGTGTTGGCGGCCGTTGGGGCACCTTCGGTGGTTGGCGCTGGGGTGGTCTGCGGCGCTGACTCGACCTTGGTTGGGACAGGGGCGTCGTCGGTGTTGGCTGTCGTTGTCGGCGCAGGTCTTGTGTCCGCGGCTTGCTCTTTGGGGGCCGACGCTGGTGGAGCGGCTGGAGCAGCGGCTGGAGCAGCGGCTGGAGCCGATGGAGGCCGGGAGGGGTTGCGTGCGCCGAGGGCACTCGCGTCCATGGTGATGCCTCGTTGTTCGAAGGCTTGCTTGCTGAAGTGTTCCGGCGAAAGCCATGCCGCCACGCTCACGGGTAAAACCAGAATGAGGAAGGTGACCCAGCGCCCTCCCTTGGAGCGGGCGAGGGGATGGGTGCAGGTGGCGTCCGCGCAACAGTCTGGGGGAGTCGGGCGGGAGCCGATAAAAAGAGCCAGAAGGGCGAGAGCGAAGCCCGCGATGAGCACTCCGGGCCGGAAGGAGGGGTGCAAAAACGAGGTGAGGCGGCCTGTGTAATACGTGCCCAGCAGCACGCTGCTCCAAATGGCCAGCGTCAGGGAGGGGATCCAGCGGGTGAAAAGTGAAGTCATAGGGCGAGTTTGATTAGAACCCGAGCGCATTCAGGCGCCAGGCAATGAGGCCGATTCCGAAAAACAATCCCAGCGCCAGAAGCACAACGACCCGTCGTTTGAATAACAGACCATAGAGCCAGTATAGCTTAAGGTCGAACATTGGTCCAAACACAAGAAAAGCGAGTTTTGCCGTCATGGGGAACGCGGGAAAGCTGGTGGCTGCAATGAAGGCATCCGTCGTGCTGCAAAGCGCGAGGGCGACGGCGGCAAGCATGAGCGAAATAATTGCCAAAAGAGGGTTGGCGGCAAGGGGGGCAAGGGCGCTCCGGTCCACGGCAGTGCCCAGTACACTGGTGATGGCAGCGCCGATGATGAAAAACACGGCGACGTCGAGAAAGTCGGTGGAAGCGGAATAGACGGCGCGTTGCAAGCGGGCGCTCAAGCTTGCGGGGAGCGCTGCTTCTGTGTCGGGAGCCGAGGCGATCCTGAGACCACTTCGGGAGGGAGCGGGGGAGGGGTCTGGGCCGCTCACGCCCGGTTGCAGGAGGCTGCTGGCAGGAAGCTTTTGAAAAATCAGGCCCACACAAACGGCAATGAGAAACCCCATCCCCAGACGCAGGAGTGTCATTTCCAAAGGGTTTTGGCCGCGAAAAGCCGCAAATGTACTGAGTGCTACCACGGGACTGACAATCGGAGCGCCTAGCATGTACGTGACGGCGCAGCCCACGGGGAGTCCCTTCCGGAGGAAGCGGCGAATCACCACAACGCTTCCGCATTCGCACATGGGAAAGAGCAGGCCGAGCAGGCCGCTCATGATGACGGCTGCCACCGGATTGCGTGGCAGGATACGAGTGAGGCGCTCGGGGGACACAAACGCATCCACGAGGCCCGAAATCAGGGAACCTAGCAGGAGAAAAGGGATTCCCTCAAGGAGAACGCTGAGGAAGGCCACCGCAAAGTCGCCTGCGTGAAATGAAAACCAGCTCATAAAAACGATAATACCAAAAGTTGCGTGGGGAGGGTGTGTGATGGCGGGAAAAAAAGAAAGGCCCGCGGGTGCTCGATCTTAAAAGGAGATACAGGTCAGTGTTTTACTGGAGCCTATACATCTCGGCATCCATGGAAGCGTAGTGATGAAAACCTGAAACGTGCTGGAGGGAAACCCATTCCATGCGTTGAACCGAGACGGGACGGACTTCTTCGCGGACACTGTCGGGGGTGCCATTGGGGCCCTTGATCCGAACCAAATATCGCTCGTGGCGGGTTTGCCAGCGGGTTTCCCAGTGGGCGGGAATGTCGTAGGCGTAGGGCTCGGACCATTCCTGAATGTGGCGCACAAAGATCACGTCCGCGCCCACACGGCGGCCGTTGTAGAGAGCGCTTTTCATGATGAAGGCACGCCCTTGGGTGGTGGTAAATTTGAAGGAGCCTATGGCACGGCCTTTTCGCGGAGGCTGGGCAACGATGGGCATGTCGTAATCGGTCGGTTTTGGCGCAAAACGTTCCGTTGTATTCGCCAGATAATGGACTTCGGTGGGGCGCATTTGAGCGCGCTCGATGGCGGCGCATCCGCCCAAAGAAAGGCCGAGGGGCAGCAGCAAACAGAAGAGGGCGCTGCTGTGGAGGGCGCTTTTGAAAGTTAACGATAAAGATCGGGCGAAACTCTGCATTTTTGGCGGGGCGAAGCGAACCAAGTTTCGGCGTGAAGGGCAGCTTTGGGGGGGATGGTTTCCGATTCTCCGAGTCATATCGAGAGAATAGACAATCAATACAACCCGCGAGGGCAAAAAAAAACGCGCCTTCTTTTCAGAGGACGCGTTTTTTTAAACCTGAGCCGGCCTACTTGGCTTCTTCGGCGTGGTCTGCCGCAGCAACAGGGGCCGCTTCCTCCGTGGCAGGGGAGGCTTGATCCACCCACTCCAGATACGCCATTTCCGAGGCGTCGCTGTGGCGCTGCCCGAGTTTGATGATGCGCGTGTAACCACCCTGACGGCCGGTGGTGCGGGGGGCCACTTTTTCGAACAAATCGCGCACGGCGGTTTTGTTGTGCATCAGGTACGCGAGCGCAAGGCGGCGTGCGTGCAAGGTGTTTTTGCGGCCGATGGTGATGAGTTTTTCCGCGAAGGGACGCACTGCCTTGGCTTTTGCAAGAGTGGTCTTGATCCGGCTGTGTTCAATCAGGCTGATGACCTGGTTGGCCAGAAGCGCGTCGCGGTGGGCCTGTGAGCGGCCGAGTTTGACGGTGTTCCGTTTGTGACGCATAAATAATGAATGGTGAGGAATTAACGTTGGATCAGCGAGGGGTCCGTCACATGGACGTCCACCAAGCCTGACTCGAACTTCATGCCGAGCGACAGCCCCAACTGGTGCAGCTTGTCTTTGATTTCGTTCAGCGACTTCTTCCCGAAGTTGCGGTACTTGAGCATTTCACTTTCCGACTTCTGGGCGAGTTGTCCCACCGTCGTGATGTTGGCGTTGTTGAGGCAGTTTGCGGCGCGCACAGAGAGTTCGATCTCGTTGACGCTCATGTTCAGGAGCTTCTTGAGCTTCTGGTTTTCCTGGCTCTGCTGGGGTTGTTCTTCGGTGAACTCTACCGCGTTTTCATCGTAGTTGTAGAACGGTTCGAAGTGGCGCTTGAGAATGCTCGAAGACTGCACCAGAGCGTCTTCGGGGGAAATACGGCCGTCGGTCCAGATTTCGAGGACGAGTTTGTCGTAGTCCGTGCGCTGGCCCACGCGTGTGGCTTCCACGGCATACTTGACGCGGGTCACCGGCGAGAAAATGGAGTCGATCGCGATCACGCCAATCGGCTGTTCCGGACGCTTGTTCTGGTCGCCCGTGGCAAAACCGCGGCCCATGCGGACTTCGAGCTCTGCGTCAAATTTCACCTTTTTGTCGAGGGTGCAAATCAACAGGTCCTTGTTGACCACTTCACACTGCGCGGAATCTTGAATGTCACCCGCGGTGATCTGGCCTTCCTTGGTGACCGAGATCGAGAGGTTGCGGATTTCGTGGTCGTGCGCCTTGAATTTGACCTTCTTCAGATTCAAAATGATATCAGTGACGTCTTCGACCACATTGGGAAGCGTCTGAAATTCATGGTTGGCTCCGGCAATTTTTACGGCAGTGATTGCCGCGCCTTCCAAAGACGACAACAAAACACGACGGAGGGAGTTACCCACGGTGTGTCCGTAACCGGCCTCAAAGGGCTCGGCGACAAACTTTGCATAGGTATCTGTGCGGGAGGCTTCATCTTTTACAAGAGAAGCCGGCATTTCAAAACGACCAAGACGTACTGGCATAGGATTAACACGCTGCAACGATGCAGCTCAGGATTCAGGTTCACCGGGTTTCCCTTGGCGCAGACGGCGTTTTGACTTTTGTCGAACACCCAAGGACCAACGGTGAGGATTCAGGATTGCGCTAACTAAACATTCGGGGGGGCGAGAGGAGACACGGACGCGCGTAAAAACGCAAGACTAAAGACGTAAATATTTGTCCCCGCAGATGTGACCCTGCGGGGCGGCGACGTCCGATTAGAGGCCTTTGCAGAATTCTTCGATCCGATCCAGGCCCTTTTTAATCACGTCCAGACCCGTGGCATAGGAAAGACGGATCGTCCGGTCGTCACCGAAGGCGACTCCGGGAACGACGGCGACGTGATGTTTGGCGAGCAATTGTTCGGCGAAGTCCGTGGAGTTGAGTCCGAAGCCGGAAATGTTTGCGAGTACGTAGAAGGCGCCCTTGGGGACCACCACGCTCACGCGGTTGATCGCGGTGAGGCGTTCGACCATGTACTGCCGGCGGACATCGAACTCTTGGCGCATTTCTTCCACTGGCGACTGGTCTCCTTTGAGGGCTGCGAGGCCGCCCTTCTGGGAGAAGGAGCAGGGGTTGGAGGTGGAATGGCTCTGGATGGCGTCGATGGCCTTCGCGATGGGTTCCGGTGCCGCAAGATAGCCAAGCCTCCAACCGGTCATGGAGTACGCTTTGGAGAACCCGTTGATGGTGATGGTCAAATCGTAGGCTGTCTTGGAAAGGGAGGCTACGGAAACATGTTCAGCGCCATCGTAGGTGAGCTTCTCATAGATTTCGTCGGAAAGGATGAAGATATCTTCGGTCGAGGCGATTTCGACCAGGGATTCGAGTTCCGCTTTTGAGTAGACGGAGCCCGTCGGGTTGCCCGGGGAGTTGATGATCACCATTTTGGTGCGAGGCGTCATTGCGCTCTCGAACTCTTCGGGCGTCATTTTCCAGTCGTTCTCTTCTTTGGTATGAACGATGACGGGTTCGCCCCCGGCGAGACGCACCATCTCCGGGTAGGAAAGCCAGTAGGGAGCCGGAATGATGACTTCGTCACCGGGTTCGCAGACAGCAAGCACCGCGTTGTAGCAGGAATGCTTGGCGCCATTGGAGACGATGATCTGGCTTGGCTTGTAGTCGATACCGTTGTCGTTCTTGAACTTGTCGGAAATCGCCTGGCGCAGTTCAGGAATGCCGCTGGACGGGGTGTATTTGGTGAAGCCCCCGTCGAGAGAGGCCATGGCAGCGGCCTTGATATGTTCGGGCGTATCGCAATCGGGTTCGCCTGCGCCGAAGCTGCAGACGTCGATGCCCTCGGCTTTCATGGCCTTAGCCTTGGAGTCGATAGCGAGAGTCAGGGAAGGGGTGAGAATGGTGGCGCGGTGAGCAAGTTCCATGGCAAGCGAGGGTCAAGGGTCAATATTGGGGCGGTTGTGCGTTTGCTGCAGTGATGAGTTTTGGACCAATGGGAAAAGGAGGGATCTTGAAATGAAGCTGGAATTGTAAAAAATCAAGAACTGAGCTTAGTGGGCGTACCAATCTTCCACCAAGGATTTGAAGTTGTTTTCGGAAACTTGGATAATCGCCATTTCACGCGCCGCGTTTTCCGGGGCGTCGGAGGCATGGGCGGCGTTGACCATGATGGTTTGGCCGAATTCGCCGCGGATGGATCCGGGAGGCGCTTTTGCGGGGTCTGTGGGGCCGAGAACTTCGCGCGTCTTACGCACGGCATCCACGCCCTGGTAGACAAGCGCGATGCATTTCTCGGTACCCGGAGCATGGCGCAATTCTTCGGGACATTCGCTGGGTTTTCGCCCTGCCATGAACTTGACAATTTGCTCCCAGTGTTCCCGGCCTGAAAGGGGACCGAAAATTTCACCCAGTTTCTGCCTTGTTTCTGCAGGAATGGGGAAGCCGAATTCAGCCGCCAGCGTTTTTGCGGCCTGAGTGGCGGAACGTTCCTTGAACAATTCCATCAGCACATCCAGTACTGGTCCGTAAAACTGCTCGGCTTGGGCGACGCTCATGCGATGCACCTTGAACCCGATGATATAGAGCCCGGACCTCGAAAAAACATCCATAATGCCACCCGGGCGGGTGCTGGGTACACGGAAGTTGTCAGGTTTAATCAGGACGAGGGTTTTTTCCACCCGGGCGCCTGCTGGGAAGTGGATGGTGGAGTCGAGAATGCCCCCCTCTTTTTCAGAGTGCGCCGCCCAAAGCTGAAGGTCGCGTCTGGCGCTCTCCGCGCATTGCGGGGCGATGGCGGCGGGTTCGAAGTAGATCACCGCTCCCTTCGAATCCGTGACGTAGTCGCCAAAAGTGTCTCGGATCGTCTGCCCCGTGGGATCGCCGTGTAAAATATGCCCCACCGCTGCCCGGATTTTCTCCACCGCCTTTTCGCCCTTGAAAACCAGCAGTAGGACGCGCGGATGGTGTCCCTTGCTGGGCGATAAGTTGGTGAGAACGTAATTTTTTAGGAGATCTTGAATGTCCCGGTGTTCACTCTCTTCCGTGCTCACCAGGGAAGCGGCAAAGGTATCCACCAGTTCCTTGGAGGGGGCGAACATCCGCGCTGTCACCAATTCCAGGGCCGTCCGCGAAATGAGGCGGGACAGAATGGCTCCGGTCCGCGATTTGCGGATCGAGTGCGGGGTGACCAGGACGTAGGAAAGTTCTTCTGACATGAAAAAAAGCCCGCGCCCAAGCTGTTAGAAACTCCAACAGCACGTAACGCAGGCGGCAAGCCGCCCCTTTCTCAAGCAGAGGACGGGAATCGGGGGTAGGGAACCTAGTGTCCCATCGGTTGGGGCGTCAACGGATTTTTGGCGTCTCCTCTGTCGGGGCGGGGGGAAGGAAGCCCCGGATTCTGGCCCTAGTGTGCTGCGTTTTTAGAGTACGGCTGGGTTTTTAGAAAACACGCTGCCCTGCCACGAAGGTCATCGCGACGGATAGATTTTCCTCGAGGATCACAAGATCCGCCTGCAGTCCTACTGCGAGGCTGCCAATCTCCTCCTCCAACCCCAACGCCCGGGACGGGTTGAGCGTCGCCATGCGCACCGCTTCAACCAGGGGGACATCCACTTTCTCCACCATCACCCGCACCAAATCATTCATGCGGGCCGTACTGCTGCAGAGCGCCTTGCGATCCTCTGTCAGCGCGACGCCTCCGTCCACGACTCCCCCGATTTCCCCGAGATAAAAGGTCTCCCCTTGGGCAAGCCCCGCGCCCGCCCCTGCATCCGTGACCAGCGCGATCCCATCCCTGCCTTTGGCTTGGTAAAGGGCCCGCATCAGGGTGGGGCTCACATGGAAGCCGTCGGCGATGAGTTCGCAGAGGATATCCGGTTCGCTCATCGCAAATTCCAACAAACCCGCAGCCCGAAAAGCGCCGCGGCGCCTGGCGCTCGACATGCAATTGTAGGTATGCGTGACTTGTTTCATTCCGTGAGCGAAGGCCGCCGAGGCTTCCTCGTCCCACGCATCGCTGTGGCCCCCGCTCGCGCGAATACCGTGAGCTTGAAGGGTCTCAATCAGTTGCAGGGCACCGGGAAGCTCCGGGGCAATTGTCATCTGGGTGATGAGTTTGCTGTATTTCAGCCACTCTCCGTACTCCTTGGGGTCGGGGTTTCGAATCAGTTCCAGCGGGTGAGCGCCTGGTTTTTCCTTCGAGAAATAGGGGCCTTCGATATGAACGCCTAAAAT
Source organism: Chthoniobacteraceae bacterium (assembly GCA_947476255.1). GTDB lineage: Bacteria > Verrucomicrobiota > Verrucomicrobiia > Chthoniobacterales > Chthoniobacteraceae > Chth-196. The sequence continues at coordinate 7,655 of CANJPY010000150.1, forward strand.
GCGCGCCCCGCCGGTGGCGTTGGGATCCATGCGACCCGCCGCTTCAAGAACTGCGAGGATCGCATCCGCGGGGGCGGTTACGGTGGTGAGCGCAAGGGCGGTGGTGCCTCCTGTGGCGTGGAAACGACAGATGGCGCCAAAGGCATCCGGCGTGGCCTCCATGCTGTCACGGCGGAGTGCGCCATGGATGTGCATGTCGATGAAGCCGGGGGCGAGAAACTTTCCTCCAACGTCCAAGACGGCCTCGCCCGCTTCTGGAGAGAGGTGTTCGCCGGTGGCGGCAATGCGTCCGTCTTTCACCCTGAGGCAGGAGGCGGCTGGAATTCCCTCAGGGAGGAGGAGGCGAGCGTTGCGAAAAAGCATAATTTTAGAAACTTGAGCTAGCGTGTTTGGAGCGAGCGCAGGAAGGCTTCGAAGAAAGCGGCGCCTTTTTCGAGATCTGCCAGTGCTATCCACTCGTCTTTCGTGTGCGCTTGCGCAATGGAGCCCGGGCCCATTGCGATGGCCGGACTACCGTGTTTGGCGAACACGGCTGCGTCACAAAACCAAGGCGCTCCCACCGGGTGCGCGCCCTGCCGGGCGAGTTGATTTAAAAGAGGATGTGCAGGGTCCGTGTGCAGTGGAAGCGAGCGTCCAAAGGAGATTTCCAGCTCTGGACAGACGTGCCGGAGTCTGGAAATCAGAGCCGCCTCGAAATCAGCGTCCTGTCCGGGGACCAGACGGATGTCGACCGTGGACTGGCACAGGTCGGGAACGACATTTGTTTTACTCCCGCCGCGAATGGTTCCGACGCTCACAGTGGAGTGCCCCAGCACGGGGTGAGTAAAGGTCTTGAGCCACTCCGAAAGTTCATCCCGGATATAGGTTAGCACAGCAGCCATGGGGTAGATCGCATTGTACCCGGCTTCGGGTTTGGCGCTGTGGACTGCGATTCCCCGTGTGGTCAGGGTGAGAAACATGCTGCCCTTGTGGGTGTGTACGAAATCCAACTCGGTGGGTTCGCCCGCAATCACGAGGTTAAACTTCTCGGCTGCCGCCAAAGCGTGGGCGCCGTGTTGGCCGGCTTCCTCTCCAGCGAGGCCGGCGAACCAGATTTCGTGGGAAAGGAAGGGCAGCACGTCCCTCGCGGCATGAAGCGCTGCGAGCATCGAGGCCATGGGGCCCTTGGTGTCACTCGCGCCCCGTCCGTACACACGCGCATCGCGAATTTCGCCTCCGAAGGGATCAATGGTCATCCCGACAATGGAGACGGTGTCTGTGTGTGGGGCAAAGAGAAGCCGGGGTTTGTGGGGGGCATCCGCGGGGAACCGGGCCACCACGTTTGGGCGGCCGGGAAGCACTTCAGGAGTCGTCACTTCCACGCCCTGAAAATTCGCTCGCAGCCATTCGCTAAGCCACTGGGCGCAGCGTTCTTCTCCAGTGTGCGTGGTCCCGGGATTGTCATCCGGATTCACGCTCGGAATGCGAATGAGCTCCTGGCAGAGTGTTGTCGCAAGATGCTGGAGGGGAATTGATTCCATGGAGTCTGGACCTTCGTTTGAGGGCTAATGTTTGGGTGTGGTTTGCAGAAACCAGTCGACGAACCGCGGAATTCCAGCCGCAATCTTGGTGTGCGGGTTGTACTGGAGCAGC
>CANJPY010000151.1 GCA_947476255.1 Chthoniobacteraceae bacterium
AGCGCCACACGGCAATGCAAATGAAGCAAACCGGAGAACAGCCTCCGAGAGCCGGATGCGGGAAATCCGCCCGTCCGGTTCGATGAGGGGGAGAGGAGGACAAGGAGTGGTTGTGGCCGCAAACCATCCTCGTCTCCCTACTCTATTAAAGCTTTTTCGGTTCACTCGAGGTTCTCTCCACAAAACGGGGAAGCAACGTTTTGATCTGACCGAGGGTGCCGGGGTGAGCCTTGAAATAGGGATGAATACTAACGGGGGAGGTTGTCATAAAAAGAAGCGGTGATTACCAAGGGTTCCTTGAGCCGAGGCTAATCGATCCCCTGCTTCGAAGGACCAGCTGGCGAGAACTGGAAATTCCTTTTTACGTACGTATGGAGGGAAGGTCTGCATTGCCGCGTTGCGTTATACATACGTGTGGAGGGAAGGGCGGTAAAAGGAAATTTCTTTTGACTCCTCAACTTCGCTGGCAGCAGCACAATGCACGGGGGGGCATTGTTTGTTTAGCCCTTTATGACGCCGGAACTCTCGCCCCTGCCAGAAACTCCCTGCATTGCACGGCGCACTAACGCAGCGCGCTGATCCAGCCCCTTCGCCGGCGCGAATCCGACCCGGTCACTACATCTGTCGTTGACAAGCCACTACACATGTAGTGAAACAGCTCCACCATGTCCTCAATTCCCGACACTTCCGAATCCGAATGGAGCCTGATGGAAGCCCTGTGGGAGTGTTCTCCTCAAACCGCTTCTGAACTCACAAAAACGCTGCGCCCGACCATGAACTGGGCGGAGAACACGGTGCGCACGCTGCTGACACGCCTAATCGACAAAGGCGCGATCAAGACGAGCGAGAACAGCTCCGGCACTCGCACCTATTTGCCCGCCGTGAAACGGGAGGCCTGTGTCCGTGCGAAGGGCGAGTCCTTCTTGCAGCGCATCTTCGGCGGCGCGGCCAAGCCGTTGCTCGTTCACTTCGCGCAGAACAGCAAGCTCACCGCAGAGGAGGTGCGCGAGTTGAAGAGGATCCTCGACCAATCCCTGCACTCCTGAGCTGTCATGCACTCGCTCACGCTTCTTTTTGACTGGCTCTTCGCCTCCAGCGCCCGTGCTTCCCTGTTGATCATGGTAGTGTTCATCGTGCAGGCGTTTCTGGGACATCGTGCGCCCGCACGCTGGCGTTATGCGCTTTGGTTGCCGGTGCTCATCGTATTGCTCATGCCGGGCTTTCCCGAGAGCACGTGGAGCGTCGGCTTCATCCTCCGCACATCTTCCGCTCCATTGCCGGTGCCGCTGCTCATCCAGCAAGCTCCGGCTTTAACCGCTACCGTGCCGAATATCGCAGCCTCTGCCATCTCTGGGCCCATTCCATGGCTACAGATGATCAGCCTCGCATGGTTGATCGGCGCTGCGGGCATGGTGTTATTGAGCGTCGGAGCATTCATGCAGACTCTCTCGCGTATCAAACGCAGCCAAGTTCCCGCGAGTGCTGCCTTGTTGCACGAAGTCACCGCTTTGGCGCGGGAGCTTGGCCTTCGCCGCACGCCGCGTGTGTGGATGGCTTCGGAGATCCGCAGTCCAGCCGTCATCGGTTTGCGGCATCCCACGCTGCTGCTCCCAGCGCACTTCGAGCGAACGCTCACTGCCATGGAAACGCGGTTCGTGCTCAGGCATGAACTCACTCACATCAAACGCGGTGATCTGCCGCTCAATGCGCTCCTTTGCCTGCTACTCTCGCTGCATTGGTTCAATCCGCTGCTCTGGCTCGCCTTCCTTAAAGCACGGCTCGATCGCGAGGCCGCTTGCGATGCCCAGGTACTCGCCCGTGAGCAGCAGCCAGCACGGGTGGCCTACGGACACACGCTCTTGAAGGTCGAGAACGCCTTCAGCCACCACGAACTCAGCCTCGGCTTCGTTGGCATCTTCCAGCGAGGCATCGCGCTTCGTTCCCGCATTCAATCCATCGCAACTCACCCCTCCCAACATCTCCTCATGAAAACCACGCTCAGTCTCTGCATCTTGCTACTCACCTTCCTCGGCAGCACCAAGGCCGCCCCTCCGGACAACAACGCTCCCCAGGTGTGGATCGAAGCCAAATTTATCGAAGGCAGTAAGCAGGCCAAGGCATTGCTTGCGCCGTTCGCTCCCGCGGCTCCTTCATCGAACCTCAGCGGGATGTTCAATGATGTTCAATTCAGTGCCTTCTGGAAGAAGATCGAGACAACCAAAGGCGTGGACGTCCTTGGCATGCCGCTAGTGCTTACCCGATCCGGCCAGGAGACCATGAGCGAGTTCAGCCGCGAGTTCGCCTACAAGGACGCTCAAGGCAAGGCGGCTACGAAAAAACTCGGCATCAAACTTACGCTGCTTCCCAAAGTGACACGAGAGAATCGGATCGATTTGGATCTCTCACCGGAGATCGTTGATTTTGAGGGCTTTCTGAAGCACGCGAACGGACTGGAACAAGCCATTTTCAGTGAGCGCAAAGTGACCGCGAAGGTCAGCATGACTTCCGGGGAAACCGTCCTCCTTCGCTTTCCTGCCACCTCCACAGAGCAAACCGCCGTGAATCGCCTCCCGGGGGATGGCAGCACCAAGACGAAGAACGTGCCCAAACAAATGCTAGTCTTCGTCACGGCGCGTCTCGTTAATCCGGCTACCGGTAAACCGGTTGATAGCAATCCCGCAACCAACCCGAGGAAATAACCCAGCAGTACGCACGTTGGCGCTCCCCTCAATGAGACCGCGCGCGCGCCGCGGAAACGGGACAAACGCAATTTCTTATCAATTTATTCAATACTTAGGCGATGGGCGGGCGGGCAAAGGACGCTAGCGCGCGGGCGTTCCCCCAGAAGGTGACGAGGAAACCAACTGCTCTTGCGTCATCTTCGGAAGGCGGGAAGCAACCCAGAGTGACATCAAAAACAAGCCGGCCCCTGAAGTTAGAAAAACAATCCAATAGCCGGGAATCACCTTATCGCTGGGGCCGTTTGCGGCAAAGGACAACCCAAGCGCGCCTCCTCCTTGGACTCCCAAAGACTGCCCCAGGAAGAAGAAGAAAGCGAAGAGTGAAACGGCAGTGCCACGCGCTTTGACAGCAAGTTCGGTGGCCTTGGTCTGAAGGGTGCTGTGAATGGAATTAAAGCCAAACCCGATCAGTAAGGCGGCGGGAATAATTGGCCACCAGACGTTCAAGGTGGGCAGCAGCGCGGCTAAGCTAAAACCACCCATGAGCAGGACTCCTCCCAGCAATGCCATCTGCCACTGCTTTAATTGCTTTAGGATTTTTTTTGCGCTGAAGCTATAAACCAGCCCGCCAATGCCATAGAAACTGATCATGAGGCCCGCCTCCAAAATCTTCATCCCAAAGTTGTCTTGCAAAGCACTACTCACGTAAACAAACCCGCCGAAAAGAAAGAGGCCTTCGAGAAAAATCGCCGGATAGACAACCAGCGAATTCGGATTGGACAACACAATCCCGTATCCTTTGAGGATCGAGGTCGCGGGTTTATTGGGCTCCTTCACTGGCGGGGGTTCACTCCTCGCGGCCTTTAGCAAGGCAAGCATCACGAATACGGATATTCCGCCCAGCAACAAAAAGATGTTCCGCCAGCCCAGGTAATCTCCAAAAACACCTCCCATTGGACCACTAAAAACAGTGCCCATCATCAGCGCACTCATGAACTGACCGAGGGTCGCCTGTCGTTTTTCGGGGGCAACCTTGTCGCCGATATAGGCAATGGAAAGCGGGATGATCGCAGCTGCAAACACACCGGTTATAAAACGCAAAGCGATCAACCAAGGCAGGCCGACACTCCCAGCAGGAACAAAAGCGCATGCGGCCGTGCCCAAGGTGAAAAGAGAGAACGCAATCGCCATCACCTTTACTTTGCCGAGGCGATCGCCCAGGGGGCCATACGCGAGCTGAAAAAGCCCGTATGGCAGCGCGTATGCGGAAACCGCCAAGGAAGCCTTTGTCAGAGGGGAACCGAAATCTGCAGCGACGGTTTTGAGCAGCGGATCAATGATGCGCGCGTCTGACGCGACCATAAAGGCAGCCGCTCCCAATATCAGCAAGGATACGCGTCGGTCGGGGGTCGGGGGATGTGTGCTTTCCAAAATACTCCTTTGTTTGTTGCCGCCGATTCCTTCGGAAATCAAAACCAGCCGGCGTTTTCAATGTCCCTCCCTTCATAAGCAAGTGAGCGAAAAGTTCCAGCTTATAAAGGTGCCGCACGTGCTGCTGCGCTTGATTCGCGGCCCCGACATTGACTCCACGGGCGTAACGCGTGTTGGAGGAAAACTCACTTGTACCCTTCCCCGCCTCGGAGTTCTCAAATTTCAAAAAAACGACCGGGGCCGGGCAGACCGGTCATACAGAACTCGCAATGCCGGGTTGACAACCGGGGAACAGGCCCCGCCACCGGAGGCACACCAAACAAGGCAAGCACTAGAAGTGCATATAAAACAAACAGGTGCCGCACAAAGCGCGGGCGGCAGCCGCCGGGGAGAGAGCGGGCCATCCCATGATGAATGAAATATAAACTACTGATCAATTGTAGTTTACTCGGACACCACAGCTCTTTAAAGCGGTGTATCCATTCGAGCGGCGAGTGTTTCAACTTTTTTATTGCGTGTTCCTTTCCAATTAAGTTATATGTGCAATTTACACGCTAGTGCTCGGCAGGCCGTTCCAACCTTTGCGAAGGAATGGGGTGGCTCCGCTGGGGCTGTTCAGTTGATTTTAAATGTAACGTCATTGCCTTCCATTTTTAGCCATGCCATCCCACACCATCCCCTCCTCCACTAGTCTCTCAGCAAAACAACCCAGCATCGCTCTCGAATCCGCCTTCCGCAGCCTGCGCACCCCCTGGTGGTCCACTGTGGCAGCCTCCGTGCTCCTCATCGCAGGCAGCCAGCAAGGGGCGAAGGCAGTGCCGCCCATTACCAACGGCACTCAGGTGTGGGAATCCGGTACCGGGACAGGGCTAGATACTGAGATCATTACAGTTTCAAGTGGAGGACACATTCGTCTGGAGAAAGGTGCAGTGCCAGTCCCGACCAAAAAGGTAGGAGCAGAGAAAATCGTCCTATTGAACGGTGCACAAATTTCTGGAGTAGATGAGACCCTTCCTCCACTTACTTCAAACCGCTTAACAAACCTGGTGGAAATTGGCGCGGCAAGTGGCACTGGCGTGGTGGCGCTGACCTTAGGGCAGAAAGGCGACACTCAGTCCTTCACCTTGTCCAACGTCACATTGAAACAGAGCGTTAGCGTCAATGCTGTGAGTTCTGTCGAGGCCACAATTTCTAGTCTAACGGCCAAAACTGTCACTGTAAATGGTCCAGGCGCATTGAAGGTGAGCGTAACACCGGGAGACCTCGTAGATTTTGTTATCGACGGAGGGAACCTCATTGCTTCAGGTGCGAATGCACTAGGCGCCCCGACGAATAAGCTCGTGCTTTTGGGCGGTGAACTGGACACTTCCGGTGTACAGCTGGAGTATAGTGCGATCATCGGCACAGATGCGGCCCATGCGACGGTCACCCTTGCAGATTTTTCTGTGCTGGGAGCCAGCGCGAATACAGTCGAGATCAAAAAAGCGGGGGCGACAATCAATGTGGATCCAACCGCGCCTGCGACAACCGCGACTGCGACAATCGAGGGTAAAATCACAGGAGCGGGTTCATTGGAGAAGGCTGGATCTGGAGTTTTGATCCTGTCTAACCCTAAAAACGACTATAGCGGAAACACAATCCTCTCCGCTGGATATGTGCAAATTGACGCTGCAAATAAACTCAGTAGCTCCCCCGACTCGAAAGTGGTGTTTCAGGGGGGGGCTTTGTATGTTTCAGGAGGAACACCAGATCTGTCCGGGGTGAAATTCGCACCTATTGCCAAGGGAAAGTATGTAAAAATAGCGACGGATAATAACCTAACTTTTCAGAACCCAACTGATCCGATAATCAATGGTGAGGGAGGGCTACAATTGGTACAAGCGCCCGCCTTTAATACGAAACTAACGTTAAATGTTGACCAGAATTACACTGGGGCCACAGTTTTGGATGCCTCAACTACGCTGAACGTTGACAAACTCCAGCGTATTCAGAAAAGTTCCAATATTATTATTGGCGAGTCTGCAACCTTGGAGGCAACGAGTGACTCAAAATTTGTCCCGAGCCAAAAAATCACGATCAGCAAAGGCGGCAACCTCAGTGTAAAAGTCGCCCAGACCCAGGGAGATGCCAGTAATGCGAATATTACTGTTCAATTGGAGGACCTTCGCGCCACCGGTCCTGTCACCCTTGGCCCCGGCGTTGTCACAGACCTTAAACTCAAAGTCCGCGTGGCACCTGAAGACCGCGGTGCGACGGGTCTAGATACGCTGCTAGTGGGTGAAAAACGCGTGGTCGTCAACCGCAGGCTCACTGTCAGCGATTATGCGACTGGTGTTGCACCAATTCCAGATTCCACTGACAACGTGCAATTGGAATTTTTGAACCCTGTTTTTGGGTATACTAACAATGCTACGACAGGCTTCGAAGTCACCCGTCTCGACTACTCCGAATTCGGCGCAGGAACCAATGGCAAAGCGTTGGGGCATTACTTTTCACAGCATCTGCCGGTAAGCGGGAGTTCCAATTTTGCTGGTCCGCATGGTGTTCTTTCCGCCATGGACAATGCTGACTATGCGCCCGAGATCGCTAACATTCTGACGCAGTTGAGTCCCGGCGCGTACGCAGAACTCGCCCGCTTGCAGGTCCGTCGCGCCATGGCAGTGGCAGATTCCATCGAAGATCGAGTCGATTCACTGGTCGTTCGCGGAGGCGGCTCCGCTCCTCTCAGTATGGGAGTGAAGAACGCGCCGACTCCGACCGGCAGCACTCCTAATCGCATTCCTGAGGAAGACACGAAATGGGCGGCATGGGCTTCCGGCTTCACCAACAACGCGCGTCTGGATACGTCGAGCAGTTCTGGTTTGGGCCGGGTCCGTGAAAAGTCTGTGGGAGACACTTTCGGAGTGGAACGGCATGCGGGCAGCGCAGTCTTTGGCCTTTTGGGGTCGAACTCCTGGGGCAAGAGCCGGTTTGAAGACCCGTCGATGGACGTGTCCACAGACAGCTGGCACATCGGCCTGTACACCATCGCCCCCCTCGGCGATATCACTTGGGATGCTTCCCTTGTGTACGGGATGACAACCAACGATGCACGCCGCCAGGTCAATTTACCCGGTCTGGTTTCCGGAGAATACCGCGCAAAGTTTGACAGCCGCGATCTGCAGGTCTCGACGGGCTTTGCCTATTATCTCACCGAACCCTCCTCCGCCTTCCAAGCGGCGCCTGTCCTGCGGTTGGCCTATGTAAATACGCATCAGGAAGCTGTCAACGAAACGCCTCAGAACAGTGCGAACGCGGACTACGCAGCGCATGTGAATGCGATCAAGGAGTCCTCCTTCCTGAGCAAACTCGGTTTCAAATTCAGTTACGCAACCGGAAGCAAAGACGTTGCCTTTAGTGCAGACGCCTCCTCCTACTGGCTGCATGACTGGACTGCCGATGCGACCTCGGGTCAGGCGCAACTCAAGGGTGGGTCAAACTATAGCTTCCCTGTCACAAGTCGGAAGGGGTCTTCGGATTCGGCTTTGCTCAACGCCGGCTTGCAACTCACCTTCAGCGACCGCTACACGACCCGCGTGAGCGTCAACCAGGAACTCGGTGGAGATCGCTCTGAGACTGTGGGTCGCGCCACGGTGGGCGTGAAGTTCTAAGTTCCGGGATTGTTTCTTCACCCGCTGCCCTTGAAAAACGCAACGCGTTGGACAGGGGCAGCGGAATTTTTTTGCCACCTTCCACCAAGGTTTCCCCCGACTTCAGGATTGATGTTGGGGGGATAAACGTGATGGCACTCTACACGCGTCTTTTTTTGTCTTTGTTGGCGTTTATCGCGGCCATGATCAATGGCGCCGTGCATTGGCAGAGCAGTACGATGCGGGTAAATCTCCAAAAACGGCAGCAGGAGACGGAAACAAAGGCGGCGACGGTTGCCGCGGCCCGGGTGCGCTTAAACGCGCTGGAAGGGAAACTGTCCATGCTGCGCTCGCTCACGGAGGAAATTGGGCCAGCCGTGGCCGGGGACATTGTCCATGTGGCGGCAGAACGCCGGAACCCGACCTTGAGTGAATTGGCGCAGAAACACGGCTTGCGTGCGGCACAAAGCGAGGGCGCCACCCCGTAGCGGGTGCGCGCAGCACGGCCCTGAAATCGAACGCGTATGAACGAGGAAACCCTGAAGGCTTGGTCCCAGACATTGCTGGCAGCGTGCGCGCTTACGTTTCTTCTAGGTCAGGCGCGAAGCGGCTTTGTGGAAGGCACCTTGCTGAAAATGCAGAACGCAAAGAACCGGGGGATGCTCGAAGACTTGGCTGAGGAACTGGCCCAAATAAACGCGAAAATGACCGCCAAGGAGGCGCAGCTTCAGAAGGCCAAAACTTTGGAGAAGAAATACGGGCTGGTGCTGGATGATTTGGTTCAGGCATCTCGCACGGATGCCGATGCCTGGGCAATCACCCAGAAGTGGAAAATCAAACCGGATGGGGGCCAGCCCATACCTCCGCCGCAGGGAATGCTTCAAGGCGCGCCTGCGCGCAGCACGGCCAAACCCCAAGCCGTACCCCCTTCCCTTTCAACACCATTCATCCCGGCCAACAAGCCCACACGGGATAAATCCGAATAAGTCTGGGCCCCGTTTGCAGGCGGCACGCTCATTCGAGAGGAACACGCCTTCAGCCTTGAACAAGACGGTGAAACAGCCACGCGACTCCTCCAACACAGGCAGGGCGCAGCCGCAAGAAGAGACGCTGCGGTTCTGGGGTCTGTCTCCTAGGGGCATTGCTCGGAAGGCAGTGTTCCTCTTGGCGCACTCCTCCTGGTCCCAAAAAAAATCGGGCCTCCTCAAAAGTGGAATCTCTGGCCCCCACCACACAGGCATCGACTATCATCTCTTTCGGTCATTTCAGAGCCTGTTTGCCCCAAAGAGACGAACTCGAGGTCTGGATCTCTAAATAGAGTAGGGAGACGAGGATGGTTTGCGGCCACAACCACTCCATGTCCTCCTCTCCCCCTCATCGAACCGGACGGGCGGATTTCCCGCATCCGGCTCTCGGAGGCTGTTCTCCGGTTTGCTTCATTTGTATCGCCGTGTGGCGTTCG
>CANJPY010000152.1 GCA_947476255.1 Chthoniobacteraceae bacterium
CCTCCTCTAGGGGGGAACAGCCCGCGAAAGCGCGGACGGCGTTCAAGACCACTTGCAAAAATGAAACAAATCCCGTAACCAAAAACGTCCCTCAAGTGGTGCACTTTGATTCGAACATTGGTGGTGCACTTTGAAGTGTTCAGCGACAGTGCTACTGCACCGGGTGCAGGCAGGAGGCCGTTTTTGCAGGGCTTGGAGTTCAATTTCAAGGCAATCCGCCTTGTGGGTTTGTTTAAGAACTTTATAACCACTGATTCCGATGGAGTTAGGTAGGCGTGACATACTGGGATTCTATCCCCTATGTCCCCAATCTTTGATCAAGAGCCGAGAAAGTTGAGTAGGCATTTCACTCCGGCAGAGTCCTTCTGATTTCGATATTCTGTACGAAGTACGTATTTAACGAAGTTAGGGTGCGTTTTGCAAACGGCCGACGAGGGGTCTAGGAGCAACAGTTCAACGGTCAAATTTTCAAGAGCCGATTTCAGCCAGCTCAAAGGCGAAGGTTCAGATAATCTGCCAAGGCGGTGGATTCCGGGTTTGAGAGCAGTTTGTCCCGTGGTCCTTGTTCGGCTACCTCACCAACACCGTCGTTTGTACACACGAAGGCAATGTTGTCCGTGATCTTTGCTGCTTGGGCAAGGTTATGGGTGACGATGACAATCGTGATATGACTTTTGAGCCAGAGCAGAAGTTCTTCGATGGCTTCTGTACTTCGCGGATCGAGTGCACTGGTGGGTTCGTCCATGAGGATAACCTCAGGTTGCATCGCAAGGGTGCGAGCCAGACAAAGGCGCTGTTGTTGTCCTACAGAGAGATTTGTCGCTGGTTGTTTCAATCGATCCTTCACCTCATCCCACAGGGCGGCTTCCCGTAAACTTGCTTCCACTAAAGTCGTTTGTTCCTGAGGGCTCATAGGCTTCAGGCGCTTGGCTCCGAACAGGACGTTCTCGCGGATACTGGCCGGGAAAATGACTGGTTGCTGAAAAAGCATCCCAATTCGAGCGCGTAGGCCATTCACATCGACCGATTGCGCGTAGATAGATTCCGAGTGGAACATGACATCACCAGTTGATGTTAAATCAGGAACAAGGTCGTTGAGTCGGTTAAAGCAACGGAGCAACGTGCTTTTGCCTGCGCCCGAGGGACCGATTAGGCCAAAGACTTCTCCTCGCGAAATGGTGAGGTTGACGTTGCGAAGGATGTTTCGTGATCCTGCACGGACTCCCAGGTTACGGGTTTCAATGATGGGCTTCGAATCAGACATTGGATTCCTCGTGTAAACGTAACCGGCTTGGGAGTGCGGCCAGACTTAGGGAAAATACGAGCCCCAGTAAAACGAGTGCAGCTCCCCAGAGTTTAGTTCCAACCGCCGGAGCGAATGAGTCCTGAGCCAGGATGAAAATGTGGTAGGGCAATGTGAGCACGGGGCTTTCTGCGATGGCTCTCGGGAAGGTTGCACCGGCAAAGATGGTCGCCGTGAACATAATGGGGGCTGTCTCTCCCGCTGCCCTCGCCAGTCCCAGAAGCGAGCCTGCAATGATTCCTCCCCACGACTGCCGTAGGAGAACAGCCCACACGACTTGTGATTTGCTGAGGCCCAAAGCTGCAGCAGCCTCTACGTATTTAGCTGGGACTCCTGCGATCCGTTCGATGAGGACAATCGTCACGGTCGGGAGCATCGACATTGCTAAAACAATCCCACCGGCGAGCCAGGACTTGCCCCAGCCGCACCATTTTACAAAAACGATAAAACCGAAGATTCCGAAGACGATGCTGGGCAGCCCATTCATCGTGTATAAGGCGAGACGTAGGAACTGCCGCCATTTCGGCGATCGAATCCAAACTCGCTCCAAAAGCGCAATACCGACGGCACATGGCGTGGTGAAACAAAACGCGCTTGCTAGTAGAATAACGGTGCCAATGAGGTTCCAAAAGATCCCGCCATCGGCACCTACGAGCCGGATTTGTTCTGTGAAAAAGGACACACTCAGTGCGGGTAACCCGCGGCGTGTGATTGCCCAAAACAGCCCGCCTGCGATGCCTAACGACACGAGCGTGCAGGTAAACAGGAGCAATCCGAGCAGCAGATCTTTGAATTTACGCATTTCGGTTCCTTCGCAAGGTGCCCAATAGAGTGATGCCGCCTGTGAGCAAAAGCAGGAGAACCCCGAGTCCCATGATCGCGCTCCAGTGGAGAGGATCGCCGTAGGCGATGTTGGTTTCGCTACTCCCGAGTTTACTGGTCAGGGTTTGGCCTGCCTGAAGCCAAGGAGAAGGCGACAACCAATTTGTGGGGAGATTGTTATCCTGTCGTCCAACAACGAGAAAAACGGCCACGGTTTCACCAAGTGCACGGCCTAGCGCGAGAAGAAACGCGGAAGTGATACCTTGCCAGGCTTGGGGAAGGCAGACGCACCAAATCGTTTCAGCGCGGGTGAGACCGAGGGCTCGCGCCGCCCGGCGTTGAGCGGACGGAATAGAACGAAAAGCGTCTTCACACAGGCTAACAACTGTTGGAAGCAGCATGATGGCGAGGAGAATGCCCGCTGTTAGAAGGGTGTCGCCGCTCAGTGGCTCGAACCGTTCGAAGACATCGTAAACCCAATCACGCAGGAGAAGGATTCCCAAGAGGCCATAAACTACGGAGGGAATTCCCGCGAGGAGTTCAATTGGGAGCTTTACCGCAAGGCGGAGTCGGCGCGGGAGATATTCGGCAACAAAAAGTGCTGTTCCTAAACCCAACGGTCCCGCCAGTAAAAGCGCAATTAGTGAGACAACAATGGAACCGTAAATGAGCGAAAGTGCTCCAAACTGGTGTTGTCGATAAAACCATTGATGGCCTGTAACGTAGGCGGCTCCTTCCTGTTGCCACACGGGCAAGCTTGCTCTGAAAAACACTCCAGCCAAGAGTAGAACACTCAGAAAAGCAACGGAGGAGAAAAGCCATGAAAAGGCACGGGTCATGGTCGTTGGCTATTTCACGAGAGCTTTGAGGGGAAGGTATCCGTGTTTTTCAACCAAATCTTGTCCACGTGGGCTTAGAAGGAAGTCGGCGACGGTTTTTGCGTCACCATTTGGCTCCCCGTTGGAGAGCAGGAAAAGTGGACGACTCATCGGATACTTATGAGTCGCGATATTGGCGGCCGTGGGTTCAACCGGTTGGCCGTCTTCCGCGACAAGAGCGAGAGCAAAGACTGTTTTTCCATCCGCCCATGAGGCTGAAAGTTGCGAAATTGCACCGCGAGTGCTGCCAACTTTGTTGCGGGTTTCTTCATTTCCGCCGACTTCTGGAAAGTTCACTTGTGGAGCGAGTTTAGGACTCCCATAGAGCCAGTGTACAAAAACCTCCCACGTCCCACGGCCCGGCTCTTTGTTGAAAAAGGCGATTCTCTGAGACTTGGATCCACCGAGATCTTTCCAATTGGTCACTTTCCCTTCGTACAGGTCTTTGATCTGGGCCTTGGTTAACGTGTGGACGCCACTTTCCCAAACGTCTTTTGAAACGATTAAGGCAACCGCATCTTCACCGATGTGGATCTCCTTAAAATGACACTGAGAATACTTTTGTCGGTCGTCGTCGCTGACGGGTTTGGAAGACATTCCAAGATGGATTTGGCCATCTCCTAACATGGAGATCCCACCGCTACTCCCTCCTTGGGTATCGACCTGAATATCGAGTTTGTTTTCGGCCCGGAGAATTTCGGCAGCCTCAGCAACAGGCAGGTTCACGGTCGTAGACCCATTGATTTTAAGGGGAGCGGCCGACGCGATAACGGCGGATAGCAGACAAAATGCAACGGAGAGGGAGGCGGAGTTCATATTTGCGTCAATGCGCATACAAGCTCTCGCTCTGCCCGACAATTCGAAAAATCTAGTCAGGGAGACGATCCATTCGAAAAGTGCAGCATCCGAAGTCCAGGATGGCCCCCTCCTTCTCGATTCTTCTGCGAAAGGTGGTGGCGATAAAATACTCACGCCGTTGTCCAATGGCACGCAGATCTACAATGCCGGCGGCTTTCAGAATTCGGAGATGTTTAGATACGTTGTACTGAGTAATCTCAAGACGTTCGGACAATTCGTTCACACCAAGATCCGTGGCTAGAAGGGCTTTGACGATGCGTTGCCGGGTGCGGTCTGCAAGAGACTTTAAGATGTCGGAGCAGTCGTTTTGACTCACGATAAAAGTATATCTCCGAAATACAGTGGACCGCAACGCGAGATGTGATATGCCAACCAACGCATATATGTTGTTAAAAAATCTACCTCTGCTGGCGTTGTCTATCCTTGGAGCTACCGCCTCTTTTGCGGACATCGGCATCATTTCACCTGGCGATGCCAAAAAACTGATAGATGACTCGAATCCGGAAAAACGACCGATCGTTTTGGATACCCGTGGCGGTTACAAAGACTATTTTCGCGGTCACCTGCCGACTGCGCATCATCTCGAATTTGATACCCTCCGAGGCACGGATAACGCCGTGCCCGTGCAATACCTGCCAGAGGATATTACAAAACAGCTCCTCGTCCGTGCTGGAGTGGACAAGGACCGGTTACATCTCGTTTACGCCACGGGCGCAGAGCTTCCCAACGACGAGATTTTGAGTGCTACGATGGTGGCTTACGTTCTTGAGAAGGTTGGGGTCAAAGACGTCAAAATTGTGGATGGCGGACTAGCTGGATGGAAAGCGGCTGGGTTTGCTGCGACACAAGAGTACTTTGGGAATCCATCCGGCAATCTTCCAGAATCAGGCAATCCAAAAGTCGCACTGACAGTGGATGATGTTCTTAGTTTGAAGGACAAACCCGGCCACATCCTTGTGGATGCACGGCCTAAGAACGAATATTTGGGCGAAGATGAGGTGTGGCTCCGTAAAGGACACATTCCTGGAGCCATCAGCTTCCATTGGGCACGTTTAATGGAGAAAGACAATACCCACAAATTCAAACCTTTCACGGAAGTGAAGGCTGACCTTGAAGCTGCTGGGATTACACCGGACAAAGAGGTGCTTTGTTACTGTGGAACGTCCAGAGAAGGCAGTCTTCTGCGTTTTTACCTAAAACACGTCGCGGGCTATCCAAACGTCCGTCTGTATGAGGGCGCATGGAAGGAGTACGTTTGGCTTAAAGGTAAGTCACTTCCGGCGGAGACGACGGAAAGCAAAGCGAAGTAAGTCTTAACGGGAATGCCCAGTGGGTTCACCGGGCCTTTCAAAAATTGAAATGAACGGAGCTTACTTAGCCGCGATCAACGTGGCTTTGTTTTGCTCAGGGTCGTAGCGAGGTCAGTGAGCGGGGGATACTATACATTGTCTAAGTCCCCAGATATCCTCGGTTTTGCCGGTGAATCGTTGGTATATTCACTATGTTCCATTTTGGAACATAGTACCCCGAGAAGCATTTTTTATAGAGACGCCCTACCCCGTTCGTTTGCGTTGCGTTTGCGAGAGACGCGCGTCGCACATCGCACGCACATCGCACGCACATCGCACGCACATCGCACGCACATCGCACGCACATCGCACGCACATCGCACGCACATCGCACGCACATCGCACGCACGTCCCGCGCACGTCCCGCGCACGTCCCGCGCACGTCCCGCGCACGTCCCGCGCACGCACGGCACACCGGAACCAAAAATGTGGCGCACTCGATTCAACAAGTCGCGTGTGTCTGACCATCCAAACAACCATCTCCACCCATGCGACCAGCAAAGTTTTTCGAAAAAGTCCGGGACGGCATTTCGCAATCAAATCGAAGACCTGCGACGCAGGGCCAGCGGTCCTGGTCCTTGGTCGCCTTCACCCAGCTCCCGACGCGTATTTGGTCGCAACTCTTATTACTGGTCATTTGATGTCGGCCTTCGGTTGAGAGTCAGAAACGGAAAAGGTCTCGGTTCGGGGGGAGACAAGAAACCGTTTCTGGCGCCAAATCCTTCCGGCTGGATTCGTGGGCTCGCTTTCCTGAACCAAAATGCAAACAGCTAAAGCACAGCACTTAACCACTAACTTCGTTAAATTCGTTCATTTTGAATGGAGAGGTCGGAATCCAGTAATCAACCAGACTACGTTCGCCTTGCCTGGATTCACGACGAACCAGACCAGATTCTTCCATCCGCCTGAGCGCACCAGTGAGCTTGTCGGCGGAACAATTGTTCATAAACACGGTCTGCAAAAACTCAGTGCGTGTGAACCCACTGGGACTCGCTTTCAGCGCCTCATTGATTTTATTGAGAACGGGATCTGTGACCCGATCGCCAAAGATCGCTCGTGCAGACTCCCCGCAGTATTCCCAACAATACAATGCAGCCCTCAGATGCCTGGCATGGATGACCTGCGAACAATCCAGCAACGCAAAGATGGCTGACAAACGCACCACTTGCGCATCTCCCCGGCACGTTGCCCCGCCAAGCAAGCCCCCCGGTGCCAGCGCAAGCGGTCCCGTGTACGCTCGCTTCCAAAGGGCTTTCGCCTCATTGTCCCGCTCCATCTGGCCACAAGTTTTTCCGAACGCCACGGCCTAGCGCAGACGCTCTATTTCCTCGAACAGGTACCCTTCCGGCATCGGTTCAGGTTCCGGGATCAACTTGCTGCGTTTTGCAAAACACCAAAGGAACCGGTTGGCGAACCCGTTAAACATCTCGGCTGTCTCGCGAATCTCCTTTTGTAGCTCCTCGTTTGTCACATGCGCGACAATGGAGATGTGAGCCCCAGTTGCCTTGATCGGAGTGTTTTTTGTCAGGCTTGCGAGCACTTTGCCGTCCCATGCGTTCCGAATCACCCCGGATAACGTGTTACCCTCTCGCTTGAGGACCCTCAGCACCTGCGCAAACTCACCCTCAAAAACAAGCAGACGCTTGTCCGCCATCCCCTCGATGGTGTCGCCGTTTTTATCAGCCGACTCGTCCCTGACCTGAAAAATCAGCCCCTCACCGCTTGAAAGCCCCGACGCCTGCCGTTCTGCCCACCATCTGGAATCCACTTCCGAAAGAAGGGAGAAAATCCGTCCCCAGGAGGTTCCTTTTCTCGCCTTGGCGCTCTTTCCAACCACAACAAGAAATAGGTTTACGGCGTGGCGGTCTCCCTCCACTTCGAAGTGCGCGTGGCTTCCAATCATGGATCCGATACACGTCAGAAGCTGTAAATACAAGGCAGCCGGATCGGCCTCACTGTAAGGCTCCAGTTTTCGGATGATATCGCCAGCAACACCGTACAGCGCGCCCTCAGGAAATACGGGATCCGGCGTTTGAATGGCATCAAGCAGCCGATTTTTTGAAGTTGGCTGCTTAGTAGAATCCGTTTGGTTGAATTGGATCGTTCGCGCGCTCATTCCCAAAGCCCCTCAAGTTGGGCCGCATCCGCCGGAAGTATTTCGGTGGCATCGTTCAAATCTCCAAGAAGAGTGCCGTCTTGTTTGCGAAGGCCTTCCAAACTGAATCCGTCAACCGCGCATCCCGCCTGGGCAATCTCCGCGGCCCACAACTCGGCGGCATTTCTACCGGCTGCGTCGCAGTGCGGAACGATCCGGACTCGTTTCCCACTAAGCAGTAACAATGCGGCTGGATCTAGCCCGCGCACTGATGCTCCCAAAATAGCGATTGGTAGCCAGTCAGCCGGTCCCGCCAGGGCAAAATGATATCCCGCAACCAGATCCCCCGATCCTTCCAAAAGGAGGACTTTTCTAAAATGTTTGGTGAGATCCGCTGGCAGCGAAATTCCGACCGGCCAATTCTTCTTCGACCCCCTCAATGTGTGCGCCTTGCGTTCTGAGAGCGGCCCAACTGCCGGAAAGAAGGCCCCATCCATCCGTCGCGCCTCGGCGCAAAGCCGGGAGTCATCCATGACGATCCAACAGGGCGACGAGCAGACCGTTCCGAAGCGGAGCACACCGTTTTGCTGCATGGTTGCCACGGCCCAAAAATCGACTTTCCGAAGTGCGGCAACACACTCCAATTCAGCACGATTTCCAGAGTGCAAATCCGAAGGAAAGATGACCTCCGCCGATTTAGAAGCGCCACCCGAGTTCCAATCTAATACGGGAGGAACAGCCAGTTCCCGTAGCCTCGCAATGGCATCGGTCCTCGACAGATTTTCAGCGCGTTCGATTAGTGCGACTTCATCCCCGCCGCCACAGCTTGCGTGGCACTTCCATCGCCAACCCTTCGGCGTCTCATAAATGGAAAAGGACGCACGCGAATCTTGGTGGAAGGGACAGCGGGCTGAGGTTTTGGCACTTTCACCGATGCCAAGCCACTCCATCAGAGTAGGAAGTGGCAACATCCGTTTCATTTCTGCAATATCACGTTTCATTGTGATAAAAGGTCGGACTTAATCCCGCCGGAAGAAACGCAATGAGTGGAACCATGATAACCAAATCAGGCTTATTGCGTCACCTTTGGCAGAGATAAGCCGATTTACTGCACCCCCTCCTCGGAGCCGGAGCTTTGCTGATAGGCCCTCTCCAGATAAGCCATGAGGCTATCATAAGAGATGAGGCGGATGCCGCGCACGGCCCCCCGCTGGCGATTGGAGAAACTTTTGATTTTCCCCGATGCAATCAATTCGTAGAGCGAACTGCGGCTGATCCCCGAAACGCGAACCGCTTCGGGAACCCGAATCCACTCGGGTTTGAGGGGTAGAGTTGAAGCAGCAGCAGGACGTGAGAGCGGTTCACCGCCATTTGAAAGAGAGTTGTTTTTCACAACACCTTCCTTATCATACCATTTATTTAGATAGAATTGCAAAACCGGTTCCGGAAAAAACGTTTGCTTGAGATAAGATCCACCCGCCACCAATCAACGAATAAACATTGCGCGCGTCCTCCCAATATTTTTCCAGTAAGGCGGTTTGTGCTTTCTGTAGCG
>CANJPY010000153.1 GCA_947476255.1 Chthoniobacteraceae bacterium
TGAGTATTACCTGCCGCGCCCTCATGCGACTGAGGAAGATGTGCAGAAAGCCCTAGCCAGACGACACCGACGTCGGCAGATAGATATTGATTTGCGGAAGAAAAAGATCGAGCCGCGGCTTGATGACATTTTGTAACACAGCAGAACTACGAGCAGTGGACCCAGCGGGACTATTATTCCCTCGGCGCCTTTTTCTCACAGATGGACCGCCGCGAATCCCCGAGCCGGAAGGATGATTACGTCATCTCGCTCAAGAGAGTTCCAGCCGAGTCGCCCCACAAGAAAACGGGGGAGAAACTCAAGCCTGCCGCGATTGGAGTGGCCATTCCAGAGGTCTCTCCTGACGACGATGCCCGCGTGGCACTGGCCGACTGGATGGCCGACAAGAAAAACCCGTTTTTTGCCAAGTCCCTGGTCAACCGCTATTGGAAGATCCTCTTCAACCGCGGCTTGGTGGATCCGGAGGACGATATGCGTGAAACAAATCCGCCCTCCCATCCGGAGTTGCTGGACGCCCTGGCCCAAGACTTCGTCCAGAGCGGTTATGACCTCAAAAAACTGCTGCGGACCTTGACCAACTCCAGCGCCTACCAGTTGGACTCGACCCCGAACTCTCATAACGGGGACGATACGCAGTATTTCTCGCGCTACTATTCCAGAAGACTTTCCGCCGAAGTGTATATGGACGCCATCAATCAGGTGACCGGCAGCAGTGACAGTTGGGGCAACCAGCCGCAGGGCACACGTGCCATTCAATTGCCGGATGATTCCTACAACAACGTGGGTCTGCTCCGGGAGTTTGGGCGCCCAGAATCCATGACGGCTTGCACCTGCGAGCGGCAAACTTCGGCGAGTCTGGGCCAGAGCCTGCTGCTGGCCAGTTCCGTGCAAATTCAGGAAAAGCTGCAGGTGAATGCCGGCATGGCCAACCGGCTTGCGTTCGACATCAAGCGCACCAACGAAGAGAAGCTGCAAGAGTTGTACATGGCCGCGTACAGCAGACCCGCCCAACCCTCGGAGGTGGAGGTGGCGCTGGCATTTCTCGAAAAGTCAAAAAGCCAGCCAAACGCCCTCCCGCAGCGCGCGTGGGAGGACCTCGTCTGGGTGGTCCTATGCAGTGGCGAGTTCCTGGTCAACCACTAGCCCCTGATGAAACGCCCTTTGTTTCCAGAACTGGTTCGCACGCTGCAAAGAGCGGCACGCACCGGAGGCGCTGTTCTCAAAACCGCCTCGCACGGCCTGCCTGCACTCCTTCTGCTTTGCGCCCCCCTCTCCGCGCTGGCCCAACTCCCGGAAGCGCGCTTGAGCGTCCTCACCCCACCCGGAGGTCGCGCCGGCGAAAGTATTGCGGTGACATTGACCGGCGTGGATCTGGAAGAAGCTGGGCTGAAGTTTTCCCATCCCGACATCACAGCCTCGGTGGACCCCAAGGATCCGCTCAAGTTTACGGTCACCATTGCGGCCAACGTCCCCCCGGGCGTGTATGACGTGCGCGCGGCGGGCAAATTCGGCGTGTCCAATCCCAGATGCTTCGAAGTGGGAGTCTTGCCCGAAGTGGAGTTTTCGCCAAAAGCCACGCTCAAAAAACAGCCCCAGGAACTCACTCTGCCGTGTGTCGTGCAAGGCGCCGCCAGGGGCGGGCAGACCTATTGGTTCCAAATCTCCGCTCAGCGCGGCCAGGAACTCGCCTTCGACTGCCACGCCAAACGGCTCGATTCTAGGCTCGACCCTCTTCTGATGCTTCTAGACGCCTCCGGAAAAGAACTCACTCGCGTCCATGCCAAAACCCTCAAGTGGACGCCCACCGAAGACGGCCCCCTGTTTCTCACCCTGCGCGATTTCATATCCATGGGGGGACCTGAATATGGCTTCCGCCTGTATGCAGGAGCACCGAAGGACCTCCCCATGGTCGCCACGGAGACACCCCTCGTCTTTTGGCCCCCAGCCGCTCAGGCAAAAGCTGAGACCGAACCCAATGATGTGGCTCATGCTCAAAAAATCACGCTGCCGGCTGAAATCCGCGGTGAATTTTACCCAGCAAGGGATATCGACACCTTTCAGACGGAAGCGAAAAAGGGCGAGGTGTGGTGCCTGGAGATTCTCTCCAACCGAATGGGCTTTCCCACGAACCCACGGCTTGTGGTGCAACGTGTGGTGAAAGGCGCGGCGGGTGCTCCTGAAACGCTCTCGGAGGTATTGGAAGGAAAGGCCGAACCGATTGCAGCGGGAGATCCCGACTTTAACGGGCAGCATTATGACCCGGTTGCGCGCTGGGAGGTGCAGGAAGACGGAACCTACAGGGTGACGCTCCGCGATCTCAACAACACCCTGGACCCGGTTCACAACCGCCAGTATTTCCTGAGCATTCGCAAGCCGATGCCGGATTTTGCGCTCGTGTGTGCGCCGCTGACTCCGGTTCCGAACAAGATGTACACCCTCGAATCCAACCATCGGGTGCAAGTTCGGGGCACCAATTTACGGCCGGGACAAGTCCTGCCCGTGCGTGTGTTCGCAACGCGGCGCGATGGGTTTGTGGGAGAAATCCGCCTTAGCGCTGAGGGCCTTCCCCCGGGAGTCACCGTGGAGGATTCCTCGGTGGGCCATGGCCAATCCGAGGGCACGCTTCTGCTCAAGGCCTCCGCTGAAGTTCAAAGCTGGGTGGGAGACATTCAAATTCTGGGAACAGGAACCCTTGCCGGGACCCCGCAAACCCGCGCGGCCTCAACCAGCTTTCCAGTGTGGGAAAATACCGGAGCACAGTATTTTTCTCCGATCCGGGCGCGATTCGCCGCCGCGTTTACGTTGGGAATCATTGCCGATGCGCCCTTCCCCACCCAACTGACCCTCGAACCTGCCTCCGTCGAAGCCTTGCCGACCGGAAAGGTGAAATTGACCTTGAAGCTGCAGCGTGCAGAAACGGGCACGGTTTCGGTCAAAGCCAAGCCCTTTGGACTGGCCGGACTCGACAAGGCAAAGGATGTCGACGTCCCTGCCAAAGAGGCCCAGACGGAGACCGAGTTCGACCTGGCCCCATTAAAACTGGCTCCCGGCAACTATACGCTCTGGTTCAGGGGTGAAGAGAAAGTCAAACGGGATGTGAAGGGAACCGCTACCGATGTCACCCTCGTCCTAGGGTCAAACCCTGTGCACCTGACCGTGACCCCGCCGCCGCCATCCAAGGATGCCGCGCCCAAAAAGGATGCTCCGCCCGCCAAAGACGCCGCGCCCACCAATGGCAACGTATCCTCCGGAGACGCCGCGCCCACCGAGGACGCTGCATCCACCGAGGACGCTGCATCCGCCGAGGACGCTGCATCCGCCGAGGACGCCGCATCCACCGAGGACGCTGCATCCGCTGCATCCGCTGCATCCGCCGCATCCGCAAAGAAAGCAGCCCCAGCCAAAAGCGCTTCCACTCCATCTCCAAAACCAGGACCTGTCTCCTTTGCAAAAGACATTCTCCCCATGCTCGAAGCGAGCTGCCTTCCCTGTCACAACGCGACCAAATCCGAGGGAGGCCTCGTGCTGGAAAGCCCGAGTGCGATGCTGGAAGGTGGCGATTCGGGGCCGGCCATTGTGGCAAGACACGCTTTGGACAGCCTCCTTTTCAAAACCGTGACGGGAAAGAAGAAGCCGTTCATGCCCCCGGACGCGAACAAGGCCAAGGCCCCCAAGTTAACACCCACCGAGGTGGCACTGCTGAAGCGTTGGATTGATGAAGGCGCCATTGGATCCGCCAAAACGCGACCCCCAGTGGTGTGGAAAACCATGCCCTCCGCCATTCAAACACTCAGCGCACTCGCCGTGAGCGGGGACGGAAATTTCGCGGCGGCGGGCCAGGGCAACCGAGTGATTTTGCTCAACCTCCAATTGCAGCGGCAGGTCGCCGCCTTTGAAGCCCATCCCGATGTGATCGCCGCTTTGGCGTTCAGCCCCGATGGAAACACGCTGGCCACGGGCAGTCAGGGCGAGGTGAAACTTTGGAAAAAAGTGGTCACCCCATTGGACGCGATGCCACCCGACAGTTTCAAACTATCGCCAGAGACGGCAACCAGTGTGCGCAGTCCGGAAGGAAAGCTGGAGGTGCTTGTGGCCCCGAGCAAACCACTCCAACTCAAAGGAGCCGACAACGGCCCCCTCATTGCGACGCTTACCGGAGATGTCGAGCTTTCCGAGCGCGTCGCAACCGCGCGTCTCAAGGTCGCAAGCGGGACGTTCCAACTGACGTTTGCAGAAGCGGAGTTAAAAGCGACCCGTGAGCAAATCACCAAGGCTAAAGACGACTTGGAAAAGACGCAAAAGGAGCATGACAATTTGGAGTCCAAACGCAGTGAATTTGAAAAAGAATTAAACGAGGCCACGGTCAAGCGGGACAGCGTGATGCAGATCAGGGACGCAGCCCAAGATGTTCTGGTAGAACTGACACAGGCGGAGGCGGAGGCGGTGAGCGCGAACAATTTCGCAGCGTCCGAGTTGCGCACCGCCCAGCAGAAGCAAAAAGGCGCAGCCGAAGCCGGAGAGGCGGCCAAAAAATCGGCGGCGGATCTTGCGGCGGTGCGCACCAAGAAAACGGCCGCCAAGGACGCCGCAGATGCGCGCGATAAGGAGTACCAAGAAGCCGGCAAGCGCCACGGGGACGCCGTAACGTCCTTGGCGCTGGCCAAGGCAGCGGCCACACGACTGGCGGACCTCAAGGAACTTTCGGTAAAGTTGGTGGGGACAGAGTCCACCCAGAACACCGCCCTGACAGACGCCAAGACGGAATACGCCGCGGCCGTCAAGGCCCTGGAGGAAGTCGCCCAACTCCAAAAGTCCTTCCAACTTCCACCCGCGGAGGCCCTCGCCTTTGGTGAAAATGGAGCGGTGCTCTTCACCCAACACAAGGAAGCAGGCATTCGTGCTTGGAACACCACGACCGGTGAGCCGATGCGTGGCGCCGATCTTCACGCGAAATGGGTGCTCCAACGCACCATCGGCGATGCTGCAAAACCCAACTCCGTTTTCGCAGGAAGGGTGGGCGCTCTCGCCTTCTCGCCGGATGGAAAACTGCTCGCCACCGGCAGCGGCGATCCTTCGCGCAGCGGAGAAATCAAACTTTGGAACACTGCCACGGGCGAACTGGTTCAGGCTCTCTCCAAGCCCCACAAAGACGCCGTGCTTGCCTTGGACTTTTCCTCAGACGGACGGTTCCTTGCGAGCGGATCTGCAGACCGCGCGGTGCGGGTGTGGGAAGTGAATTCGGGTAAACTTTACCGCAATCTGGAGGCTCATTCCACGCATGTGTTGTCCGTAAGCTTTCGGGCTGACAGGCGCCGCCTCGCCAGTGCCAGCGCCGACAACACGGTCAAAGTCTGGGACCTGGAAAAGTCAGACGTGGTGGCCACGGTAAAAACCTTCACCGCCGAGGTTAATTATCTCCGCTACATCGGAGGGGCGGATGAATTGATGGCAGCGGGAGGCGAACCCACCCTGAAAATTTTCCAAGACGGAGGCAAAGTCATCATTCGAGACAAGACGGAAGGCCTGACTAAGTTTGTGTCGGCGGCCGTGGGTACACCCGACGGGCGCCTCCAATTGGTGGGCGACGTTGCTGGCAAACTTCTCCTGTTCAACCGTGAAGGTAAAACTCTAGCCCAGTGGTTTCTCAAAAAAGACTAGTGCCCCCCCTGCCCGATCTTCTCCATCTTCCCATCGCCTTTTCCAGCATCCGCCCACAAAAAACATCCTCCCCTATGAAATCAAACTTTTGTCCAGGCCCCTTTTCCCGCCGCAGCTTCCTGCAATTCGGAGGCTTGACGATGCTCGGCATGAATCTGGTGGATTCGCTGAAGCTCAAGGCCGCCCTGAGTGAAACCCCCAAGGTGACGCGAAACGACACCTCGGTGATTTTCATCTGGTTGCCCGGAGGCCCTCCGCACATGGAGACCTATGACATGAAGCCCGATGCCCCCATGGAATACCGCGGGATCTTCAAACCCATCAAAACCAATGTCTCGGGGATCGAGATCTGCGAACTCCTCCCGCTTCAGGCCAAAATTGCGGATAAATTCAACATCATCCGCTCCGTCAGCCATGACTTCTCCGACCATGGCGGTGGCGCCAAACGCGTGATGACGGGCCGGATTCCAGCGAGTCCCGCAGGCACCGTAAACGACGCTCCCTCCGTCTCCAGTATCGTCTACAAATGCATGACCGAAGGCGGCGGCTTCAAAAACGGAATGCCCCCCGTGGTGATTGGCCAGCAGGGTTCGGGCATTCATGCCAACGCCAATGGGCCCGCCTATCTTGGGGGAGCCAATGCGCCCTTCATCGTCACGGGGGATCCCAGCAACCGCAATTTCAAGGTCCAGAACCTCGGAGTCAGCCGTGAAATGGAGACCCGCCTCGACGACAGAATGGCCCTCATGAAGGGACTGGACCAATTCCGCCGCGAAAGGGACCAGAGCGGGGTTTTGAGCGCGATGGACAGCTTCAACCAACACGCGTTTGAAATGCTCACCAGTTCCAAGGTGCGCGACGCTTTTGATTTGAGCAAAGAATCCCCGCGCGTGCGCGACCGCTACGGCATGCATGCCTATGGCCAGCGCGCACTCATGGCGCGGAGGCTCGTGGAGGCTGAATGCCGCTTTGTGGAAATGGTCTGGGACGATCCCTATCCGGGCCGCCCCGTACCCACAGACTGCGCGGTCAACTGGGACAGCCACGGCGTGAACTGCAATATCTTCAGTGATTCACGCTGGCGCATGCCCCCTTATGATCAGGCCGTTTCCGCCCTGATTGAGGACCTTGTGTCCCGCGGCCTGGACCAGAAAACAATGCTCATCGTCAGCGGTGAATTTGGACGCACCCCCAAAATCAGCAACGAGGTGGGCACAAAAACAAAGGTGACTCAACCCGGACGCGACCATTGGCCGAAGGCCATGTCGATGATCATGGCGGGGGGCGGAATGCGCACCGGCCAAATCATCGGAGCCACCAACAGTCGGGGTGAGTATCCCGTGGAACGCCCACTGACTCCGAACGATATCTGGGCGACCGTCTACCAGCATCTCGGCATTGACTGGACGGCAAGCTTCCCGGACCTCACCGGCAGGCCGATGCCGATCCTGCCCTTTGGCGACCCGATTGAAGAACTGCTCCCAAGCAAACCGGCGTAGACCGGTTCAACGGCGTTACAAAGTTTTCGAGTACAATCCCGTCCCATCCCCCTCTCTCTATGCCCAACTTCTCGCGTCGTTCCTTCCTGCAGCATTCGATCGGTTCGCTCTCGGGAGCCGCCTACCTGGCGTCTTCCTTGCGCGGACTCGCCGCAGACGGAACGCTTGAGAAACTCCCAGGGGTACGCGCGCTCACGCGCGGGCCGAGGTTTCACTGGCGTGGTTATTACGACAAATTATTGTTCGACCCGAGCGACCGCTTTGTCCTCGCCAACGAAGTGGACTTTGAGGGGCGCAGTCCCCGTGCCGAGGACACGATCCGGATAGGCATGGTGGACACGCAGGACAACGACCGCTGGATGGAACTGGGCACGTCCTCCGCCTGGAACTGGCAGCAGGGCTGTATGCTCCAGTGGGTTCCGGGGACCGCCAGCCAGGTCGCCTGGAATGACCGTCAGGACGACCACTTTGTGACCCACATTTTGGATGTCAAAACAGGCACCAAACGCACCCTCCCGCATCCGTTCTATTGCTTGAGCCCCGACGGACGCTGGGCCTTTGCCCCCGACTTCCGTCGCCTTAACGACACCAGACCGGGCTACGGTTACGCGGGGATCCCCGATCCCAACAAAGACACGCTTGCGCCAGAAAACGCGGGCATCTGGCGGATGGACATGCAAACAGGCGAGCTCAAACTCGTGTTCTCTTTTGCCGATGCCTTGAAAATGCCCTTCTCGGGAAGAACGGCAAATGCAGTCAAACCCACCTCCAAACACTGGTTCAACCATCTCCTGTGTAATCCCGATGGGACACGGTTGTTTTTCCTGCACCGGTGGCGCTCGCCCGATAATGGGAGTTCCTTTTACACCCGGGCCTTAACGATGAATCTGGATGGCACCGACCTTCATGTCATGGACCCGAATGGCGGCACCTCCCATTTTGTATGGCGCGACCCCAAGCATGTGTTCGCCTACGCCTGGCATCCTTCGCACGGTCCGCAGTTCTACCTGTTTGAGGACCGCAGTGAAAAAGTGGAGCCTGTTGGACTGGGAGTGATGACTGAAAACGGGCACAACACTTACCTGCCCGCCACCAACGATGAATGGGTTTTAAACGACACCTACCCTGACATGGCGCGTTTACAACACCCCTACCTTTACCACATCCCCACCAACCGCCGTATTCCTCTCGGCCATTTTCATTCCCCCCGCGAGTACAGCGGCGAATGGCGTTGTGACAACCACCCCAGCTCGAGCCGGAGCGGCCGGAAAGTGGTGTTTGACTCGCCCCACAAAGAGGGCCGGCAAGTCTACATGCTCGACGTCACGGAATTGCTCGGCAGCTGAGCCGCTGCGCAGGTTGGCGCGCTCGATCATCCAGCGGTTTTCATAGGAGCCGACCAAGCAGTCCCTCCAAACCGCAACTCAGGCAGGCTGATAAACCTGAAAAGCGAAGTAGGGGGTCAAAAATGGGCTTAAATTGTGCAGGCATTGTCCGCATTTAATGTTGGCTCCTCCAACTTCGGCGAAGTTGGAATTTCCCACGCTAATATCCGTTCAAGCAGATGGATGTGCTTTTCAATTCCGCCCCATGCATGCGAGATCAATAACACCGACTTGCGCGCTGCGCGTCCCAAAATTGCCCCGCCTAAAAATACGGCGCTCCGCA
>CANJPY010000154.1 GCA_947476255.1 Chthoniobacteraceae bacterium
CCGCTGCCTCCATTCGAGCCTCCGATGCTCAAGTTGGAGGTACTCACAGGCGTTTGAGTGTCGTGCCTGTAGTAGCCATAGCCGCTTGAATTGTTCCCCAAATCGAAAGCGCTCGAATTGTTCCCTCCCGAGTAGAGAATAACCAGAGTCCCCTGATTGATCACGGCTCCTGAGGAAAAATTACCGAGGCCCATTTGCAAGGACCCCGTGGTGACCGATGCCTCCGGGGCAATGGTGAGCAGGCTGGTGCCTGTGGCAGTGCCCACTTTTAAAATGTTAGTCGTGCTTGTTCCAGTCTGAATCGTGAGCGAACCGCCCGAGGCCACTGCGAGCGTTCCTCCGCTCACGTTCAATACGCCGAAGTTCGCCGCAGCACCCGAGAGCTGGAAAATACCCGCCCCTGACTTGGTCAGCCCATAGGAAGCGCCATCCAGGAACGCACCCAAACTCAAAAGGCCGCCGCTACCGATGGTAAAGCTGCCGCTGGAGCCAAGCCGGATTGAGCCTCCCCCGGGCGCGAGCGTCAAGGGGGCCGTTGTGGAAACCGTGATGCTCCCGAGCGTGATGAGCGTTCCCAGGGAAAGGGTGCCTCCATTGCCTGTAAAAAAAGCAGTATCGGCCCCACTGAAGTTGTAGGAACCCGCAGCGAGCGTGCCACTTGTGGTCATGGCGGTACCCGCGTTTACCCACAAAAGCGAAGAGGTGCCCCAGAGCGCGCTGCCGCCACTGGAGGAAAAGCCGGTGCCTGCACTGACGCCGTTTTGGTCAAAGAAGATGTTCGCGGCATGAGCCTGCGGTTGACTCAAGAAGGCGATGAGGGCCAAGCCTGCGAGAATACCCGGTCCTCCGGTAACACTCAGGCAGAGAAACAGCAGGGCAACCAGCAACCGGTTGAAGGCGGGCAAAAGGCGCAAAGCTTCCTGCGGGCGCTTCTGGCGAAACGCCTGAAGTAGCCTACGATACAGGCTCTGGTCTGGGGTGGCAGGCACAGGAGGGGACTGGCAAGGCTAAGGATTGAGCGGAACGTTTCAGCCTCGCTAAAACCAAGCTCAAATTAAATTCGCATCACAATCGCATCACAAAAAAACTATCAGATACGATTCACATTATCTTTAGACACAATTTTGACAATACCCAGCACATAAAACAGGTTGCTCTTAATAATAATAACAAACGACGAGCCGCAACACGTCAGTCTCGTACCCTCTCTCTTAAGTTTAGGGATGATTCAAAAACCTCAGACAGGGCAGGAATGGGCAGCAGAATAGGACGAACCGCGTAACGTCGGAACTCAGGAACATCCTGAACGGCAAATCGACATTGCGTCGTTTTTTTGGAGTCAATCCCGCGGCAGTCAGGGGTATGTTCCGAAGGATTTCTTCAACCCAAGCTTTTCACACCTTGGGCTACTTCCGAGCAGCGAGATCCAAAAATACGATAATCGACGGGTTTCCCACCGGAACGTAAGTCCCAGTAAAAGACGGAATCCCCGTTTTATGATCCATGCGGAAGACGGTGATATTGTCGGCGCGTTGGTTACAGGAGTAGAGAAAGGTTCCGCTGGGTTCCCAATTAAAACTTCTCGGATAGTCGCCTCGCGTCCATTCCTCATTCACAAACGTAAGAGTGCCTGTCGAGCTAACAGAAAAAATGGCAATCCCATCGTGAAGACGGTTGCCCGCGTATACAAACCGCCCGTCCGCAGACACCGCGATTTCGGAGCAGAAATTACTGCCGGCAAATCCAGGAGGAAGGCTGGAGACGGTCTGTCGCGGACTTAACCGGCCTTGGTCAGCGTCGTAGTCAAACAGCACGATGTTTGAACCTTCTTCCTGCAGGGAATAAAGCCATTGCCCTTTTGGGTGAAAGGCGAAATGCCTCGGTCCATCGCCCGGGGGAAGAGAAACACTTGCGGGTGTGTTGGGAGTTAGAATTCCCTTCTGCGCGTCAAACTTCCAAATCAGGATCTGGTCGAGTCCAAGGTCCGCGCTGAGTACAAAGCGTCCCTTCGGATCCGCTTCGATCATGTGCGCATGGGGCACTTCATGACCGCTGAAAGCAAAGCTCCCGGGGGGCGCGTTTGTCGCCTTTTTAGGACCAACCGTTCCTCTGTCGATTTGAACGTCTGTGGCCGCACCAAGACTCCCGTCCTTCGCAATCGGCAATACGGCCACGGAGCCTCCGAAATAATTGGCGACGAGAACAAACCGACCGGAGGGATGAATACTGAGATACGCGGGACCCGCCCCTCCCGAACTGACGGTGTTCAGCAGGGTCAGTTGACCGTCTTTGGGATTGATCGAGAACGCGCTCACGGACCCCGAGGGAGTGCCCTCAAAGCCGTCGGTTTCGTTCCCCGAGTAGACGCGCGTTCCGTCGGAGCTCACAACCAGGCAGCTCGGGCTGGTGTTTTGCTCGAAGATTCCCGAGGGCGTCAGGGCGCCTGTCATCCTGTTGACTTGGAAAAGATGAATGCCGCGGCCGTTGCCTGGCGGAAGGTCCACCTGGCCCGCGGGGACTTTGCGCAGGGGCGAGCTGTACGTGCCCACGTAGGCCATGAGGGGCGCCTGCGAGTCAGCAGCGTGTAGGAACTGGGAGGCACTGGACAAGAGCGCGCACGAGAGAAAAACGCACGAACTTTGAAGGAGTGCACGCAAAGAGAGGCGGGAGGTTTGCATCCCGCAAGCATGACAGCAGAAAGCGGCGAAGGTCAAAGACAGAGAGAACCCCGCAACTCATGGCTGTTTGAAATGTAATACCCTGGCTGTTATTATTTTCTGTGAGTTACTGGGGATACGGCTCCCGTCACGTCCTTCCTCTTTTATGGAGGACGGTACAAGCGCTCCCAACTCAGCTTAAAATATCGGTGAGCACGTTTCCGTGAACGTCGGTGAGCCGGCGTTCGATCCCGTTGTGGTAAAAGGAAAGCTGCGTGTGATGAAGTCCGAGAATCTCGAGAATTGTAGCGTGAAAGTCGTAGACCGGCGCGATTTTTTCCACCGCCTTGTAGCCAAATTCGTCGGTGGCGCCGTAGGTGTAGCCGTGTTTGACCCCTGCTCCGGCAAGCCATGCGGTGAAGCCGTTCGGATTGTGATCCCGGCCACTGGCTCCTTTTTGAAAGGTCGGCATCCGTCCGAATTCGGTGCACCAAACCACCAGCGTATCAGCGAGGAGGCCGCGTTGTTTGAGATCCTTCAAGAGCGCTGCGGTTGGCTGGTCCATGACCTCTCCATGCTTCACGTACTGGGGCTCCAATGCTTTGTGGCCGTCCCAGTTGCTGACGCCTTCTCCTCCTGTTTGATACGCGCCGTTGAACAGTTGCACGAAGCGGACTCCCTTTTCCACCAGACGCCGCGCGAGAATGCAGTTGCGCGCGTAAGCAGCCTTCAAGTCTTTCACTGGATTGCCCGCCTCGTCGGCGCCGTACATCTTCAAAATATGAGCCGGTTCGGATGAAATATCGGCGACATCTGGAAGCGAAAGCTGCATCCGCGCCGCTAGTTCGTAGCTGGAGATGCGGGCTGCAAGCTCGGAATCTCCAGGATATCGCTCCAAGTGGTGCCGGTTTAGGGCCGCAATAAAGTCGCGACTCGCACGGTCTGAATGCTCGGAAAACACGGAAGGACGAGACAAATTTCGCAACGGTTGGGTGGCGTTAAAATCCGTGCCTTGGAAAGCGGCGGGCAGGAAGCCGGGGCCCCAAAAATTGCCGGCAGACTGTGGGGCACCGCGCGGGTCGGGAGTGGCGACGTACGCAGGCAGAGTGTCGTTTTCGCTGCCGAGGGCATAAGTCGCCCATGCGCCCATGCTTGGGAAGCCGTCGAGCGTGAAGCCCGTGGCCATGAAGTTTTCGCCCGGACCGTGGGTGTTGGTCTTTCCAGTCAACGAGTGGATGAAACACATCTCGTCTGCAAGTGCGCCTAAATGCGGCACCAAATCCGAAACCATTTTCCCTGACTGCCCGCGGGCGCGGAATTCCCACGGGCTTTTGTTGAGGTTCCCCTGGGCGCCCTGAAAGGTGATGAGTCCTTCGGCGCCGGGCATGGCTTGTCCGTGGCGCTTGATCAATTCAGGCTTGTAGTCAAACGTGTCAATCTGGCTGACCGCGCCCGAACAGAAAATCATCAGCACTCGTTTTGCCCGGGGAGCGAAGTGGGGCGCTCGCGGTGCGTTCGGATTGGCGGGATTAATATCCGGTCTGATGGGAGCTGGGTTTGCCCATGCGCTGTCACGCCCGAGAAGGTGCGTAAGCGCGATGCCCCCAAGTCCGGTAGCGGTGTGCGCAAGAAACTCTCGGCGGTTGAGTAGCGGGTGCATGGAAAGAATTTAAAAAACGAACAGAAACTCACTGGTGTTGAATAGACTGCGCGCAAAGGCCTGCAGACCGTGCTCCGCTAAAAACGCGGTGGAGTTTTTCTCCTCAAATGCGTCTGGGGAACGTCCGTAAAAAAGGCGGAAAGCGAGATTGGCCTGCGCGGAGGGACGATCTCCCGCCTCTTTCATGAGGCGATTGGAGAAGAGCTCGGATTGCTGTGTGACGAAGCTGCTGTTAAAAAGGTTCAAGGCTTGCAGCGGCGTGTTGGAGCGGCTTCTGCGTGCCATCACAGAACCGCCGTCCGGACAGTCAACCGCTCCAAAGACTCCGTCTTGTGCAGCGCGGATTCTGAAGAGGTAGACCATTCTGCGAAAGTCCGCAGCGTCGTACTTTTCCTTTGGAAAGTAGTGCATGACGTTTTCATTCACAACGTCCATGAGATAGAAACCAGGCCCACCCATCTTCAAGTCCAAGGCGCCGGAAACGGCCAGCATGCTGTCACGGATGGCCTCCGCCTCGAGGCGTCGTGGTGTGTAACGCCAGAGGAAACGGCCGTCCGCATCAATCCTGGCCGCCGCTTCATTCGGCGTTGAAGCTTGTTGGAAAGTCGAGGAAAGCAGGATTCAACGCAGCGTATGCTTTATCGAGGCACCCCGTTCCATGAAGTCTGCCGCCAGCCAGTCAAGCAGTTCGGGATGGGTCGGGCGGCCTCCGTTGAGGCCGAAGTCGCTGGGGGTATCGACGATTCCAGAGCCAAAAACATAGTGCCAGAGACGGTTCACCAAGACGCGGGAGGTGAGCGGATTCTCAGGACCCGCGATCCACTCCGCGATTTTGAGGCGTCGGATCTGGTCGAGCGTTTGGGTGTCGAGGCCCAGCGAGCCAAGCACACTGAGCGCGTCTGGAGCGACGATTTCCCGCTCCTGAGTCGGTTCCCCGCGATAGAGTCGATGCGTTGGAGCTGGTATTTGGTCGAAGCGTCCTACCCAGGCGCTGTGCGTGAGGTCAGATATCTCAGCCTTCAGCGCAGCGATCTCTTTTTTAAGCGTGGCGGCGGCGGCGGCCTCCGCGGGAGGGAGGTTCGAGAGAGATGCGTCCTCCGATCGTTTGCCCGTGAAAGGTTCGCGGTCTTCCGAACTTGCGATCAGCTTGGGGGAGCCATCGGGACTCAGTGCTTCAATTTTGTATTGGGTCGGAAGCCTGTCCGAGTGACTTCCATTTCTGGCCCGACTCCAACGCATTCCTTGAATTTGTGTCGGCGATGGAAAATCAATCTGAATCCAGCCGCTTCCCTTGGTATTGGAAATCCAGCTGTGGTCGTTTCCAAATTGTCCGTCGTTAATATGCTCCAGCTTGTGACTGGCGTACCCCGGCAGAGTGCCAGAGGCTGATGCTTTTGCGCCGCGCGATGAAAGGGCGACGTTTTGTCCGTTGCGGTCGAAGACTTCGATCTCGTCGAGGCACGGTTCACTGCCCGAAGTGGCAAGGACCGTAAACCGGATGGCGGATGATTCGACCGGCGCGAAGGACTCTTCATTAAGCGATGCCGTCACTGCAGGACGCCGAGCCCCGGGACCTTCCGGTGCTTTAACAGGCATCGATCTTTGTTTAAAGGCCTCCAACTCTCGGTTCTTCCCGGCTTCCACCTCCTTGAGTTCGGCGATTCTGCGCGCGTTCTCGGGTGTGCTTTTTTCGCGCACGGGGCGTTCACCGGGATGCACTCCTGCGAAAACAGCCTGCATGCCGTAGTAGTCTTTTTGTAAGATTGGATCGAATTTGTGGTTGTGACAGCGGGCGCATCCCATGGTCAGCCCGAGAAAGGCGGTGTCGGTGGTGTTGACGATGTCGGCAAGTTCGTCCTGTCTTTGCATCAGCGTCAGATTTTTGTCCGAACTTTTCACGCTGTCGAACGGACCCGCCACAAGAAATCCTGTGGCCGCATCTGTGCCAAGAGCATCACCGGCAATCTGCTCTTTGATGAATTGGAGGTAAGGCTTGTCTGCGTTTAGAGATGCAATGATGTAATCGCGGTAAGGGTACGCCGTCTTGCGTTCGCGGTTACGCTCAAACCCATCCGTGTCCGCGTAACGCACGACGTCCATCCAGTGGCGCGCCCAGCGTTCCCCATAGCGTGGACTAGCCAGAACTCGGTCGACTAGGCGTTCATAGGCATCGGGAGTGGAGTCGTTCAAAAATGCGTTCACTTCCTCGGGAGTGGGGGGCATCCCATGAACAATGAGGGAAAGCCTGCGGATGAGCATCGAGCGGTCTGCGGAGGACGAATGAGTGAGACCTTTTTCTTCAAGTGCCTTCGCAACGAAGGCATCAATGGCGGACTGGGCAAAGTCTTTACGCGACGCGGAAACTTCAGGAACGGGTGGCTTTTTCACGGGTTGAAAGGACCAGTGATCCGTCTTGATTCGCAGAGAGGCTTGCGCTTCCTCTTTACCGTTTATTTTTGCGCCAGCGTCGATCCACAGCCGCAGCAACTCCACCTGCTCGGAGGACAGTTTGTCGCCTTTCGGGGGCATGACATCCTTGGGATTTTTAGACGTGACGCGTTTGACGATGTAACTTTCCGCACTCAGTCCGGCTTGGAGCAACGGTTCACCGGATTCTCCGCCTTGAACCACGCCAAGGGTATTGTCCAAGCGGAGTTTGTTTTTCTGTTTCTCTGGTCCATGGCAGTCGAAGCAGTGCTCCTCCAGGATGGGCCGGATTTTGGCATCGAAAAAGGCGGGGGCCGAGGGCAGGATGGCGGCACCGAGGCCATTCATGAGAAAAAGAACGAAAGACGGAGCAAAAACGGCGATCCAGAACCGGGATTGTTTTTGGGTAGGCATAAGAGAGCGTGGGGGACGCAGGCCGTGGAAAGAATCCGCAGGCCCAGGATTGCATACAATCTGAATGGTACAATTTGGATCGCTACCGGTAGTCAAGCTGGACTTCATCAACCTCTGTCATGAGCCTCGTCGCCTCAAAACCCGTTTCCGCCGCTGGCAAAGCCCTCGTGGTGCGGGGCGTTATTTACGGACTGCTGCATCGCCGCTGGACAGGAGGGGAGCGTCTCACGGAGCAGGCGGCGGCCGGGCTTTTTCAAGTGAGCCGAACGCCGGTCCGCGAGGCCTTTTTGGAACTTGAGGCGCTCGGAATGCTGCAGTTGAAGCGAAACTGCGGAGCCGTGTTGCTGTCTTTCGGGCCAAGACAGCTCAGGGAACTCTACTCCGTGCGGACCTTGCTCGAAGTCGAGGCCGTACGTTTGGCGGTTTCCAGAATAGAGAAGGCAGCCATTTCTCGGATGATTGTCGAGTTTGAGAGGCTGCAGGCCGCTGGCG
Organism: Chthoniobacteraceae bacterium; assembly: GCA_947476255.1. Taxonomy (GTDB): domain Bacteria; phylum Verrucomicrobiota; class Verrucomicrobiia; order Chthoniobacterales; family Chthoniobacteraceae; genus Chth-196. The sequence continues at coordinate 7,651 of CANJPY010000154.1, forward strand.
CCGATGATGTCGACTGGGTGCTGGACCGGGCCCTGCATGCCGGGATCGCGCACGCTTCAGGAAATTTGCGCTTATGCGATGAGATCAGCCGGTACGGAAATCTGGTGCAAACGATGCGCGAAGTGGTTGGGACGCGGCTTTCTTCGGTGCACTCCACGTCCTTGGTGGAGCACCTCGAGATTCTTTACCGATTGAAAGCGAGGGACGAGGCCGGATCCGTTCAAGCCATGCGGAGGCATCTGGAGATTGCGGGAGATTCCGCCTTGGAAGTGCTCTCTGGATTAACGCCCCAGCGTGTGGACTGAAAAAACGTGCGGTAGGGCGAAAGGATTTTTCTGCCACCCTTCGGTTGGAGCTTCCACCTTTCAAATCAGACAAAACTGATTCTGCAACTGCCTTTATATTTATGTACTGCTCTGACATGCTGACGCGGAAAAGTGGAGAGTGCTTACTCAAGTTGGCACCAGTGACGTCATGGAGCGTGGCGTGGTTAATCCCTCGAAGCTGGACTGGCTGTTGAAAAAGCATGCCAACCGGACTGTTAATGGCTTTCAGTTTCAGAAGTCCAAGGCTGTCGGGCGCATTGCTTGGCGAGTGGTTGCGGTAAAAACACCGCCTTGACCGCCTTTGCCCCCCTCGGTTGAGAAAACTGTCACAGGTTAGGATGCGATGATATGAGCGCTGTCGCTGCCATGACGCAGGCCCGGGCTGCAGGTGTTCGAGTAAAGCGCGAGAGAAGTGATCTTCTGCTGGAGGCGTTAACCCCAACTTCCGCATGGCTTTTAGCTCTGGAAACAAAACAAGGCAGACGCGCTAATTTTGCTGGAGATTAAGGAGTCGATCCTGAATAAGCGCATAAGCTACTCCCGTTGTTTTGTTTAAGATTTAATTCGGCATGAGATTTGCTCTGCAATCGTGTCGAAAGCCTCAAAAAACTGGCAAAATCGATGAAGCCTAAAGCAACACCATCCTCCGCCCAACCCG
>CANJPY010000155.1 GCA_947476255.1 Chthoniobacteraceae bacterium
AACGCCACACGGCGATACAAATGAAGCAAACCGGAGAACAGCCTCCGAGAGCCGGATGCGGGAAATCCGCCCGTCCGGTTCGATGAGGGGGAGAGGAGGACAAGGAGTGGTTGTGGCCGCAAACCATCCTCGTCTCCCTACTCTATTAAAGCTGCTTCTGGGAGGTCTGCCCGAGGAGAAGGCCGCGCTTGCGCGTCTCGCCAATCCGGTGGCACATCTTGATGCCAACGATCCGCCTGTTCTACTCATCCATGGGGATGCCGATCCTCAAATGCCTTTTGAGCAGTCGCAAGAGTTTGAGAAGGCTTGTGTCGCCGCAGGAGTACCTGCTTCGCTCCACACCATTGTAGGGGGCAAACATGCGGGGGCGGAGAGTTTTACGACGAGACACGCATGCAGTTGGTTCGCGACTTTCTGCAAAAACACCTCGCCCCCTGAACCCGTCCAGCCGAAGAGTTGGTTCGGAGTGAGGGCTTCGGTTTAATGCCACGGTCCTGTCACCCATGGACCACCGCCAGCGCCTTTTCATTGTACCCCTTGAACCTCGACTCCATTCGCTTGGGCTTGCAGGAAACCGCCCCGGAGGTTGAACACGTTTTCAAAGCCCAACCCCTGCAACGTGCAGGCTGCAAAGTAGCCGCGCTGGCCCTTCTGGCAATAGGTGACGAGGCGTCGGTTCCTCGGTAATTCATGCGCCCGCGTGCGAATTTCATTCAGGGGGATATGGATGGCCCCTTGGAGTTTTCCCCACGACAAGAGCTCCTGTTTATCTCTTACATCCAGCAGGAACTCCTCACCAGGATGCCAATGCTCGGAAGAAAGCGATGAAACGTCCCCGCGCGCAATATGGCCCGCGACGAAGCCCGCGGTGTTGACCGGGTCATTCGCGGAACCAAAGGGAGGCGCATAAGCGAGGTCTATCGTCTCCAGATCAAAGACACTCATTTTTGCAGTAATGGCGGTTGCCAGCACATCCAGGCGTTTATCCACCCCTTTTTCTCCCAATACCTGCGCCCCAAGAAGCCTTCCCGTCCCTTCCTCCGCAATCACCTTGATCCATACCGGACTGGCTCCAGGGTAGTAATGAGCATGGCTGAAATCACGAGTGAGGCTGCTAAAGAACGTGTAACCCGCAGCCTTTGCCTGCTTGGTACTCAGCCCGGTAAAACCCGCAGTCATGTTCAAAATGCGGACAATCGATGTTCCCAGGGCGCCGGGATAATTAAAATGGCCTCCCGCCGCGTTTGCGCCGGCAATGCGCCCCTGCCGGTTAGCGGGGCCGGCGAGCGCAATCCGTGTACGTGCACCCGTCACCACATGAATGGTTTCCGCCGCGTCCCCCACGGCGTAGATATCCGGATCCGACGTTTCCATCCGGCCGTTGGTTCGCACGCCACCCGTTGGCCCGAGTTCAAGACCCGCTGCCTTCGCCAGTTCCACCTCCGCGCGTACGCCTGCACTCACGAGCACGAAATCCGCGGGCATCTCAGACCCGTCCGAAAACTGGACGGAATCCGGAGTGAACGCCGTGGTGGTTGCATTGAAGCGAAATGCGAGCTGCGTCGCTGGTAATGCACCCTGAAGGAAGTAAACCATGTCGGGATCCATCAAAGGGAGAATGTGCGGATTCTTCTCCACAACAGTTACATGCAACCCCCTGTGAATCAAAGCTTCCGCCATCTCCAAGCCGATAAAACCGCCGCCAATCACCACGGCACGTTTGGGTTTGTGCTCCGCCAGAGCCGCGTTAATGCGGTCCATATCCGGCAGATCTCTCAAGGTGAATACATGCGGCAGGTCCACCCCGGGAAGCGCCGGTACAAAGGGACGCGCCCCCTGGCTCAGAATCAGCTTGTCGTACCCTTCCTCCCTCGAAATGCCGTCTGGGCCGCGGACCACAAGAACCTTCCGAGCCCTGTCAATGGCTAGCACTTCATGACCCACGTGGGCGTGAACCTTTGATCTGGACATGAAACGCTCAGGGGTCATCACAATCAGTTCGGAGCGGTCCTTGATTTCGCCTGCTATGTGGTAAGGCAACCCGCAGTTTGCGAAAGAAATGTAAGGACCGCGCTCGAAAACATGAATCTCCGCGTGCTCGTTCACACGCCGCGCCTTTGCCGCCGCCGAAGCTCCTCCCGCAACGCCGCCCACGACAAGAATATGCCGTATTTTTGGAGGCGAGGGAAGCGCTGGCAGCAACTCCGCTGTAACCGCACTCATCGTCCTCCTCCTGCTTTTGTAACCGGTGCAGCGCCGCAACAGGACCCCCCGCTGTTATCCGCTACCGGCCCCCCTCCCGAACGTGGCCGCCTGTTCCATGGCATTCGAGCCAGCAGCAGTGCAAGGCCGCACGTGCCGGAGAGCCCTGCAAACAGTAACCCCGCCCCCATGCACAGAGGGATCCAGGCAAACAACGGGTTCTTCCAAAGCGCAAGCGCAGCTCCCGCCCCCGAGAGCAGCCCAACCACAATCTGGACCTGACGCATCAGCGGCAGCACGCGTGCCGTTCCTCGCTCCACGGGAAACCCAGCCGCCATCCACGCGTCCAACCCGCCTTCCACGACAAAACACGGAACTCCAGCCTTCTGCAGCATTTGTCCTGCGCGTCCCGCGCGTCCCCCAGCCTGGCACAGGATGTAGAGGGCGCCGGCCCGCGAGAAAGCGCCAGTCCGAGAGCGCGCGCTAGCGGGCGCGTCCGCCAGTCCGTCTTCCGGCGCGTCTTCCGGCGCGGAGATCGAAGCCCATGCAGAGGGATTAAACTGATCCAGAGGCTGGTTGATGGAATCTTTAACGTGCGCGCCTTCAAATTCCGGACCCGAGCGCACATCCACAATACGGCAAGCCGACCCCCGCTGAAGACGTTCAAAAAGAACCCCTGCAGAAACCGTCTCAGCCGCGCAGTTGTCGGAGGCACCTAGCGCAGTGCCTGGCGCAGTGGCGGGACCGCTAGCGGCGGGACGAAGATACACTTCGGAGGATGAATTTTCTGGTGGCTTGCCCATTGCATGAATATATAACCATTTAAACATGAGTCAAGCCCCTTCTTCACCGCCGCTCACCGAGCCGCAGCTCGAAACCGTCGCCGCCCTCTTTAAAATACTCGGCGAACCCATGCGGCTCCGCATTCTCCAAACCCTCTGCCATCACCCCCGCCATGTCGGCGATATTGTCGCCCATACGGGCGCCACGCAGCCCAACGTCTCCAAGCACTTGGCGCTCTTGCTCCATGCCAAAGTCCTCGAGCGACGCCGTGACGGGCAACGCGTCATGTACGCCCTGCGTGATCCCTTGGTCAGCAAGCTTTGTGAGATGGTCTGTGCCTCTCTGTGTTGAACTTTCAAAGCCTTTGCTCTTCAATGCCTCCATGCGTTCCCCTTTCTCGTCCTCTTTCTCGTCCCCTATTTGTACCCCTATTTGTACCCCTATTTGTACCCCTATTTGTACCCCTATTTGTATCCCCGGCCTTAGCTTCTCCAGTGTCTCCGCAGTCTTCGCGGCCGCCTTGTTCCTTTTTGCCCTCTCCACATCCGCTACGGCGCTCGAACCTGGGAAGCCTGAAAAAATTCTCCTTTGGGCAGGGGATGCACCGATCGGAGCCGGCTCTTTCGCGGCTTCAACAGCCTCCATGACGGTTCACCTGCCTCAAAAACCAAACGGCACTGCGATGGTGATTTGTCCGGGGGGAGGTTATGGTGGGTTGGTCACCGGAGCAGAAGGTCATGGCATCGCCGCCTGGCTGAATACACATGGCATTACAGGTGTTGTGCTGGAGTATCGACTCCCCAAGGGGAATTCTTTCCTGCCACTCGCGGACGCCCAGCGTGCCATCCGCACCACACGCGCCCACGCGCAGGAATGGAGTCTCAAACCCGATAAAATTGGAATCATCGGTTTTTCAGCCGGGGGGCATCTCGCCTCCACTGCTGGCACTCATTTCACAGACGGAGATGCATCCGCCCAAGACCCCGTGGAAAAGGTTTCTTGCCGGCCTGATTTCATGGTGCTGATTTACCCTGTCGTCACCATGGGAAAAGGCACGCATGGGGGATCTAAAAGGAACTTGCTCGGAGAAAATCCTTCGGAGGAGGCCGTGCTCCATTTTTCCAACGAACTGCAGGTCACCAGTCGCACGCCGCCTGCTTTTTTAGCTCACGCGCTCAACGATACCGTCGTGCCCCCAGAACATAGCTCCAAATTTCACGAGGCGATGCAAAACGCGAAGCTTCCCTCAAAATATCTCGAGTTACCCATGGGCGGACATGGTCTAAACGGTTACAAGGGGCCCATGTGGGAAGCCTGGCAGACACAATCCTTGGAGTGGTTGCAGACCCTTGGAATAACTCCCCAGGAAAAATAAAACGAGGGCAGTCCGGCTGTTTTTTCCCACAGCATTGAAAACGGGCTTGCTGAGATGGAGGCAGCGCCCTAGCCTCACCGTCCCTTCAAGGAACGGGTAGATACCGAAGTGGCCAAACGGGGCGGACTGTAAATCCGCTGTCTCTGACTTCGCAGGTTCGAATCCTGCTCTGCCCACCATCCTTACAGCCGCATTTTGGATCGAAATCGCAGCGTCGAACCATGCCGCCTCAACGGACTTTTGGAAAACGGGCGAGCCAGTTTCTCTCAAGCAGCCTCCAAAAACAGCAGATTGTTCCGCTTCCGTCCTTTAAGTTTTCCTTCGAAGACGGAGTTTTTTCGAATTTTTAACTCACCACGCCCCACTCGCCATGCAGCTTTGTGTCCTTGATCCCAGCAGTAAAGATCCCGACCAAACTTTTCCCGATTTCGCAGGAAAACCTGACTTAACAAAGCAGTCTCCTTTGGGGTATCGCGGCTTCGCTGCCTGCACAGGAGGTGGCTACTACCGCAAAGACTCCTCTATCCCAGCGAATGAACGGCGCGTTCTTTTGGTACTGCATCGCAACCTTAAGGCCTGTCGTCAAAACGTGATCAACCTCAGACGCGCTGGAAAAACGATCATTCTTGCCTGGAGTAAGCCCGGCGCTTTTGAACTTGAAACCATCCTGCGGAGCCCGTCGGATCTCAGCCTCTTCCGCGAAATCTGCGGGCGAGCGCACGGCGCGCTCGCTGTGACTTCTGACGTGGAACCGGTTTTTCGCGGGGGCGGGGTGTTGCATGTGGAGACCATTCCCATGCCCCTGCCCGTTGAATCACCAGAGTGGGACTTTTCGATTCGTCCCGAAGATAGGCAGGGAATTTTTCTGGGCACGTGGGACCGTTCTGACGTCACGCGACGGCACCTTACCGCTTTGATGGGATTGCGAGACGTCGTCTCTCAAATGTATGAACCCCTCACGGTCTTCAACCTTGATGGCTGGCGCGGGCGCAGGTGGCTGCGCCAATTGGGCTATCCCTCGGGTCTGCTGCGGGTCATCGAGAGGCGCTTATCCCACACGGAATATTTGCGCAAAATGGCAACCCACAAGATGGTATTCCAGCTCGATGCAAGCGGCGGACCAGGGTACGTTGCGGGTGATGCGCTGCTTTGCCGTATCCCCTGCATCGGTGGAAATGGAGTCACCGAACAAATCATTTTCCCCGAATTAAGCGACCCTAGAACATCCACCCCAGACACGCTTTATGCAGTTTCGCGGCTGCTGGACCACGGCCATGACCGCGACCTCGCCGTCGAACAAGCGCTCAATCTTGCCAAGCAACGTCTCTCGTTCGAAGTCATTCAACAGTCTTTGGAGCAGCTTTTTCACTGTTTCGGCTAGGCCATCCTTGTAAGCTGCCTTGTCATGTCTCGTCCGCGCCTGCGACGCCTTTTCCAATTTCTCTTCGTTCTCCTGTGCTCCATCACGCTCTGGGCCGCTTGGTATGGCGCTAAACGCGGCCTCACTCGCAGTTGGCGTGAACGCATTTTTGCGGAGTTCAGGGCCCACGGGATTGAAATCACATTTAAAAAACTCACAGCCGACCCTTTTCATGGTTTTGTCGCTAGAAATGTATCCATTTTCGATGCAAACGATCATCAGCGCATTCTCGCTGAAATAGATCATCTTACCCTCAACATCGACTGGAGTCGGCTGATTAAAAAACGGCCCTTTGTCAGTGCCCTCGAACTGCGCAACGCGCGTCTCTCTCTTCCCCTGGACAGACGCAACCCGCGAAGTAAACGGGTGGAAATAAAAAACTTTCAAGCACGCCTGCTGCTTCCGGAAAAACAAATCCGCCTCGTTCACGCCCAGGCTTCCGTCCTTGGCTTTAAGTTGCGCGCTGAAGGATGGATCTCTAATCCCGCTGCTTTCGCAGATTCGGATGGCGACCAAACACCCTCTTGGCTGACCTCAGCGGAACAAGTCATTCAAGAGTTACAGGCTATCCAATGGCATAGCGAACCGCCCTTGGTTCGCTTGCGGTTTAGCGGTGACATGAGTGCGCCTGAATCCGTCTCTGCCTCCATACACATCGATGCCGACGAGTTTACCATTCGCAATTACGCGATGGACAGTTTTTCCCTTTCAGCCGCCTGGCGTGATGGAGCGGTGGAGCTACAGGAAATCGTCTTCGAAGATAAAAGCGGCACACTACACGCGGTGGGACGTTTGAAGCCCGGAGGTGCTTTTGAGGCTCGTGTGGAATCCACGTTGGATCCTTGCATCCTGGCCGCAGCCGTTGGCCACGGCCTTCCCCCTGAAATGCTTCAACTCGAACGCAGGCCTTCAATCCGCGCTCACATCGAAGGCGATTTAAGTTCTGTAGCAGCTCCAAAAGTCACTGGTTCCGTTGAAGCCGTCGCCCTTTCCTGGAAGGGAGAACGTTTCGAAAATCTCAAAGCCATCGCTTCGTGGGAAGGTGACAAGTGGTCGATCCGCGACTTTGCCTTAACTCACAAAGCAGGATCCCTGCAAGGTGACGTGCTCCAAGGCCCGGGTGAGTTCCGCGCCAAAATCACAAGCAACCTGCCTCTTCCAGTGCTTTCCTCCGCGTTGCCCGAACAACCTGCCGACAGCCCTGTTCATTGGCTGCAATCCAAAGAACCTTTAAGCATTCAACTCGAGGCGCATGGCACTGCTCCAGACCTCAAAGCCTGTACCGTCTGGGGCAAGGTCCAAGTCAAACAGGGCACATTTCGGAACATCAATTTCGAAAAACTCTCCGCCCCAGTTGTTCTCAAAGGCGGCGTCTGGACTTTTGGCCCGTTGCAGCTCAAGCGTACGGAAGGCGTTGGGGAGGGGTCTGTGACGTATGACGGAATCGGTAACAACCTTTATCTCCACGACCTGAAGATCCGTCTGAATCCCGTCGAACTGATGATGATGATTGAGCCCGAATGGGTATCTGAAGTCTCCCCTTATCGCTTTAAAGGCCCGCCGCCTTTTGTGACCGTCAAGGGTTCGGCGGCTCCACATTCTGCGGAGCGCACCAATATCACCGTCACCGTCGAAAGCAAAAGCGGCTTGGACTATGATTTCGCCGGAAAAACCCTGCCCATCAATGAAGTCGCAGCGCAATTGCTGTTCACTCCTCACAGGGTCCAACTCACCTCCGTGAGCGCCAAACTTTTTGGAGGTAAAGTCGATGGAAACGTAGACATCTCGGTAAAGCCCGACAGCGCCCCTCACAAGGCATCCCTTTACATCACGGACATGGACTTTGCGACACTCAGCCGCTTATACACGGGCTACGATGATTCGAAAGGCCGCTTGAATTGTTCGTTTCTTTGGAAGGGTGATGACGATGACGGGCGCAAAGTTGATGGAACCGGCCAACTCTCCATCACGGATGGGAACGTGTTCGTCATCCCGTTCCTCGGCCCGCTTTCTACGCTGTTGAACTCCGTCATTCCAGGGCTGGGTGTGAGCAAGGCGCACAAAGCCACCGCCTCATTCACCGTAAAGGACGGGGTTTTTAACACACGTAATCTTCATGTCGATGGCACGGGATTTACGCTGAGGGGCCACGGCGATCTCAGGTTCATGGATGATTCCATGCAGTTTTACGCCCGAGTCAACGCGCGAAGCCTTCCTGGCATTGTCCTGTTCCCCGTGAGCAAACTTTTTGAATACGCGGCCGATGGCAAACTCTCCAAACCAGTTTGGAAACCACGCATCCTCACCCGTCACGAGCGCTCCGGCGCGGAACCTTCTTCGATGGACACAGATGCCGACAGTTCCCAGGGAGCCGTGCCGGAGGGGAAAAAATAACACCCGCTGCAGCACTTTAAGAGCGTCATACTTTCTCTTCTTCACCACATTTGAGAGAGGAGCAAAATATTGAGTGCGATGATGATCCCTGCGACGAGCCAGGCCAACGCCGACAGCCAACGGGGAATCACTAAATCCCCCATGATCCGGTTGTTGGAAACGAACTGCACCAGCGGCACCACTGCAAACGGAAGCTGCATCGATAAAACAACCTGGCTGAGCATCAACAACCGACTCGTGCCATGTTCTCCATAAAGCGCTGTCACGATGATAACCGGCACGAC
>CANJPY010000156.1 GCA_947476255.1 Chthoniobacteraceae bacterium
ACGAAGCCTCCCTGCTCCGCCTCATCTCCGCCCTGCTCTGTGAAATCAGCGAAGAGTGGCTCACCGGAAAAATCTACCTCAACATGAATCCAACTGACCTGCCCCACAGCTAACGCTCAACTTTTACAGAATAAAAATTGCGCCGCCTCCAGACGCGCCAGATTCCACACCTTCATGGTGCTACCACGAAACACGGCCACATCATTAGACTCAGTGTGGGAAACCATCTTCCAGTGCACGCCCTCAGTCCGATTAATGCATACGGGAATCGACTGGATGAGATCGCCATAATTGGCGTTTCTGACTTGAAGAACGGCAGCGCTATCTGCCACCCCAGTGAGGGTAAGGAGCAGGCTGTTTTTCCTGTTAACGGCCAGATTACGGGGATTCTCCAAGCTTTTAGGAAGGCGAAATTCAAAACTTGGCTTTGCAGCTCCGGGCGGAATGCAAGCGATGGAATCCCGAATGGGAGCAAAAACAGTCTGGGAATGAATAAAGCGCGGCCTACCGGCAAGGGGTTTAGCCGGGGCTTTTGAGAGCCCCGTACGCCCATCCAAATCAAGCCAGCCATTATATTGCGATGCCAGAGAGATGCCGTCGGACACCGGCTTGAATTCTGCGTCGTAGAAGCCGTCCCCGGATCGCTCCCAGAGAGCTTTTCCAGTCTCAACATCGAAGACCGCAAGCCCCCCACCCTCCTTCTGCTCCTTCTGGTAGGCTTCAGACACCTTCGCCACAAGGCCTCCTCCCGAGCTGAATTGCAATTTAACCCGGCTACTTTGAGCAAATCGGGGGGACCGTATTTTTTCACCGGTTGCAAGTGTAAGAAAGACAATCTCGCACGAAGCGTTTTTACCGGGTTCTGGCGAGAAATTCTCAACGAAGGCAATTTTCGTCGCATCTGGAGAAACCGCAAAAGCTCCACCCAGACAGGAGCCTCCGACCCTGAGAACGTCCTCAGCAGCGCCAGTCCCAAGGTCCAAGGTGCGAAACCAGCCATCGCCCTGCAAAGTGAATAGCGTCCCCGGCTTTTTGGGATGAGGAACACATTCCAGCCAAGGACTGCCATCCTTGGCGCGGATCGTTACGAGGGAAGAATCAGCCACATCGGTCAAATACCGCCATTCCTGATTGCGCAGATCCTCTGGAACCACTTTAAGTGCCTCGAAAAACTCCTCGACGGTGCCCCTTTGCAGGGCGGCATCTGCAAGCGCGATCTGCGCCAAAGCGGCCGAGTGCCTCGCTGCTTCTTTTTCAACCATCGCCTTCTGCGCATTGGCTTGGGCAATGCTTTTCTGTTCTTCCGCCAATTTGGCGTTTTCCTGCGCGCGAACGGCATTTGCAGACGCCGTTTTCGCCTCCCGCTCTGCCAGAAGAGCATTGGCAGTTGCGGTCCGTTCACTGGCGGCGAGACGAACCGTGAAGACGCAGGCCCCCACCAAAAGCACCGCCGCAAGCGAGGAAGCGGCGCGATGCCTCTTTGCAAACAATACGACCTTTCGAAATGCCGAGGCCTCCTCGGCCGACGTGGCAAACCCATTCAAATACGCCTCAATATCTGCATCCAATTCCGCAACCTTCCCGTAGCGGTCTTCCGGCCTGCGCGAAAGGGCCTTAAGCGTCACTGCACGTATGGCTTCGGGCACCTTTTTTCCCATCTCGGAAAGTCCTCCAAGGCGAAGACTACCCCGGGGCATTGTCATCGTCGTTGTTTCTCCCTTGCGGACCTTGTCGAGCACCTCGTTGACGGAAGCTCCCGTCACAGGCGGACGCCCGGTCAAAATCGCATGCAGGATACCCCCCAACGAATAAATATCGGAGCGTTCGTCCAAGCCCCGATAGACGCCCTCCGCCTGTTCCGGTGACATGTACCGGGGCGTTCCTTCGACGTAATTGAGCACCTCAGGTTCTTGAATCCCGCCAGCCCCATCCCTCAAGGATCCCGCCACCGCGTGCGTGCTCATTTTTTTTGCAAGGCCCCAATCCATCACAAGCACTTCCCCAAACTCACCAACCATTATATTTTCGGGCTTCAAGTCCCGATGCAGATACCCACGCGCGTGCGCGAACGAGACCGCATCGCACACCTTGCGGAAGACAGTCAACAATCGCAGCCCGGAATATGCGCCAACCGTCTCCGTATCCCCCGCATTCAAGAGCTTTAAAATTGCCTGCAAGGTCCTCCCATTCACCAGCTTCATCGAATAAAAGGGCCGTCCGTCCGAGTCCGTCCCGATGCTGTGGATCGGCACAATGTTGGGATGCGCCAGTTGAGCAAGAACCTTGGCCTCCGTGAAGAATTGGGCATCCTCGCTTCTCTCTTTCACCGAACTCAACTTCACGGCCACCAGACGCTCCAGCCTGGGATCCTCCGCTGTGAAAATCCTGCCCATGCCCCCCTTGGCAATCTCTTGCTTTAAAGCGTAATCCACTGCCGAACTCACGGAGCCATCCGGTTGGATCGCCTCTGTTTCCATTGAAAAAGCAAGGGTGCTCTCCGGAAGCACATCGCCGTCTTCCGGCATCTGCGCCGTCGCGAGATCCTTCAGTGCGCCCTCGTAGATACGTCCAGTGACATCAGGCGCGACCAAGGGAGGGCTCGCGGGCGCGCCCCGCATGCCCTCCCGCACGATCCGAATCGTCGCATCGGCCTTGATGTTCAACGCCTCAGGCGCCTCTGCATCGCCGACAATCACGGTCACCGCTCCGATCTGAATAAAAGCCGGGTAACCGACCTCGACGCGGGTGGTGGCAGGGATGCCATTCACCAACGTGCCGGTAGTACTTCCCAAGTCTTCCACGCAAAGAGTTTTGCTTCCGAGGCTCAATCTGGCGTGGCGCGGGGCAACACCCTCGTAGTGCAGCGAAAACACGCCAGGGCCGTTTCCGGAGCCAAGAACACATTCACTTTCCAGACAAGGAACTGGGGGAAGAGCCCCCTTGGGCGAGTGAACGTGAAGAAACCGCTGCCGCATACATCATGTATTATTGACTATGAAATTATACGCGTAAAGACAATTTGCATTCTGGTCGCCCTGAGCAGCGCACCACAAGTAACGGCTCGCTCCCCCAAAGAACAGACTCTTAGAGTCTCCCCGCGCCCGGATGCGCTAGCGAATGCTGGGGCCTTCGACCCATCCCGCCGGGAAATACACATGCCGGGGAACCTCAGGAACCCCCCTCTCATGCTGAAGCAGTTGCGAGTGTATCAAATCAACCGCCGCCGCCGCCACATGATCGCGACGGTGATAAATCCCGGCGTATTCACCGGTGCGTTTCGTCCAGTCATGCACCACAAACCCCACGTCATCCGGGATGCGGCATCCCAGCTGCGAAATCCAGTCGGGTACATTCCAATCAAAGGAAATCACGGCATCCGGACGATTACTCATAAACCAATCCCGAAAAACGCTGAAATTGCGCGCCATGTCGTTGTCCGGCATCAACAGGATCGGCAAGCGTTCTGCCTCCGAAAGACCGGCTTGAAGCTGGTACCACCCCCCGCTGTAACCGTTGAGGGACCGGTTGTCGATCCACTGCGTCACAGCCAGTCCGATGCGCCGATATCCACGCTTAAAAAGTTGTACTGCAGCCAATTGCACACCAATGTTCATGCTCGTCGAGCAGGAGTGAAGCGCGGGGGTGCGCATCGCAAAACCGAAGGCCACGGCAGCCAGACGCGAGTAATCCAGGGAACTGCAGGGGAGGCTCAAACTTTGGGGAGACACAATCACCGCCTCAATGCCCCGCGCGTCGAGAATCCCCTGAAGGCGCTTTGCCGTAAGACGCTCGCGCCCAAGCCAGAACTCTTCGACTTCGTACCCGTAACCGTAGGCCCGGCTCTTGATGTCATCCATGGAGACATACTGGTAGGCCGGTCCCAGAAGTCCGTCGTCCGAGACGTGATCACGGACCACCGCGATTGTGGCGTGGCTTCGCGGACGCTTCCGGCCCCGGACCGCATGCATCAATCGAGACAGATTTGGATCAGCCTTGTATCCAAGGTTTTGAGCACAGGCAAGCACGCGCTCCCGGGTTGCCTCCGACACCTTCGGGGCATTCCGCAAGGCACGCGAAACCGTCATCAGAGAAACACCCGCGGCTTGCGCCACGTCCTGCATAGAGGCTGTCTGGTCTGGCATTGGGTTAACATAACCCATCAATGCAGGGTGCGTCTTTGATTTTATGCTGCATTATTTCAAAAAGACAGATCTTCGTCCCTTTCGTAGCATCAGTTCCTCTCCTCCTCTCCTGCCCCGGAGCAAAAGCCTCAACCGCACGCATGAACCAACCACCACCATTCCCAGATCCGCTGCACCGGAAACTTTTCCAGCGTGGGATCATCGCCGTCCTCATTCTTGAGTCACCCGCCGACGCCGTACCTCTGGCTCGCGCCCTTTTGGAAGGTGGGATCTCCTGCATCGAACTCACCCTGCGCACCTTCACCGCACTGGATTCCATCCGCGCGATTCGAACCGCGGTTCCCGAGATGCTTGTGGGTGCCGGCACAGTCCTGTCGCCACTGCAAGTCAACGAAGTGAAAGCGGCGGGCGCCGCCTTTGGTGTTGCCCCGGGAATGAATCCCCGGGTCGTCGCCGAGGCTCGCAAAATTGGACTCCCTTTTGCACCCGGTATCTGCACTCCAACGGACATCGAATTTGCCGTGGAAGCAGGCTGCCGTTTGATGAAGTTCTTTCCCTGCGAAACGAGTGGCGGGCTGCCGTATCTCCGGAACATTGCCGCACCTTTTAACCATTTGGGCGTTAAGTTTATTCCTCTGGGTGGAGTCAATCCCGCTACAGCGGAGAAATTCCTGCGCGAGCCTTTGGTGCATGCCATCGGGGGGTCCTGGATCGCCCCGCAGGAACTCATTCAAGCCAAAGACTGGCAGGCCATCACCGCCCTTGCCGAAGAGGCGTCGGCCATTGTGCAGCGCGTACGCGGAGGTGCCCAATGAACCGAATCGTGGCCTTTGGAGAAATCATGGGGCGTTTTGTGACTCCGGGATTCAAGCGCTTCCAACAAGCACTCCCCGGCAGCCTGAACACCTCCTTTGCAGGAGCAGAAGCCAACATTGCCAGTTCCTTTGCGTATCTCGGGGGTGAGGCGGCTTTTGTCACGGCGCTGCCCACAAACCCCATCGCTGATGCCTGCGTCGCAAGCCTCAGATCCGCTGGCGTCGATACCACTCACATTGTCCATACCGACGCAGGACGACTCGGCCTGTACTTTCTGGAACAAGGCGCGAATCAACGCCCCACCAACGTCATCTATGACCGCGAAGGCTCCTCCGTCTCCATCACTCCTGCGGATGCCTACGACTGGGACACTATTCTCAAGGGAGCTGATTGGTTCATCACCTCGGGCATCACGCCGGCGCTTTCCAGAAACGCAGCCGCCGTCACCAAGGCAGCTCTCGAAGCGGCATCTCAGCGCGGCGTCAAAGTCGCCATTGATATGAATTACCGTCAAAAGCTCTGGAAATGGGATCCGGCGCTAACGGCAAGGGAGCTGGCGACAAAAACCATGAAAGACCTTCTCCCTTTCGCTGACCTTTTTATCGGGGGCATGGAAGATGCCGTTGCCGTTCTGGACGGCGTCTCCTCAAAGTCTCCCCTTGAAATCGCCGGCCTCCTCACCAAAACCTTCCCTCGTTTAAGCCACGTGGCGATGACACTCCGGGAGAGCGTGTCCGCCTCGCACACCATTCTCGGCGGTTTTCTATACGAGAGCCTCACTGCGACGGCGTTCCTGTCATCAAAGGACGGGAAAACGTATTCGATCCAAAACATCGTCGACCGCATTGGAACGGGTGACGCGTTTACCGGCGCGTTGCTTTACGCCCTGACCACGCCCGGGCTGTCCTCACCCAAATCCGCAGTGGAGTTTGCAACAGCCTCCGCCTGCCTAGCGCATTCCATCGAGGGCGACCAAAACTTTACCACTCGCGCCGAAATTGAAGCGCTCATGCAGGGCGATGCCTCCGGCCGTGTCCAGCGGTGAGTCCCGCAGTCACGCCAAACTCCACGCAACATCCAAGCCTCAACCGCAACCACGCAATCCTTCCCCCAGATGAAAATCCATTCTTCTTTCCCCGCGGTCCAGTCTCCCTGGAAACTCCCATTGCAGGGGTTCGCCGCTCTGGCGATTTCGGGCGTCGCTTATGCCCAAGACGCTGAGTCCGCGAAGGATGACCGTGCCTGGTTAGAGTCCAAAGGGACGCTGCTTTTTGCAGACACCTTTGAGCGCGAGGAAACCGGCAACGGTCGCTTTGACATTGGCAACGGCTGGGAAAGTGCCACGGCTGACAGGGCTCCCCAGGTGAAGCAGGCCGATCTCGACGAGGGCATCCTCAAGGTCAACAGCGATGGCAAGGCCGCAGGCCATGGCGTCCACATCCACCACGATGCGGGCTTCGCTGACGGCGGCACCACATTGCGCTTCCGGTTGCCTGGCCTCAACAAGGGGGAGACCTTCACCGTGGGCCACGTTGACCGCGAAATGAAGGGCGTCCACGCGGGGCATCTTTGTTACGCGATTCTTAACCCAAACAACGTCATGCTGCGGGACAACAAGACCGGCATCCACGCGGAAAATGTCGTCGTACGCCGTTCCGAATTTCTAAAGCGAAAGGAACCGCTTCCCCCGGACCTCGAGGCTTTTCTGCAGACCAAGGAGAAAACGGTGCCGTGGAAGTCGGACAACGAATGGCACGACCTTACGCTCGTTTTCGAGGGCGACGAAATGAGGCTTAGCGTAGATGGCAAGCTCCTTGTAGCGCATCGTTCGGAGGGTTTTGCACATCCCATGAAGCGCTGGTTGAGCTTTGCCGCTTCGAGCACCGTTTGGGTCGACGACGTGAAAGTTTGGAAAGTGAAATAGCCCGCGCAGCCTGCTGCCACACTCCTCTTTTATTCTATGTTTTCCCCAAGACACTCCGCATACGTTTGCCTCTGGGTTTCCTTGTTTTTGGGTGCAGCTCAGGACAACCCGCTTCGTGCGGCGGGTGCGCCCCAAGGCCGCAATGCCTCAACGGCACCGCGCCCTTTTGAGTGAGAATTGCCAGGGATGCCATGGGCCCGAGAAACAAAAGGGGAATTTCAGGGTGGATGATCTCCCACTGACCATCACCGACCTGGCCTCTGCCGAGCGCTGGCAGAAGGTATTGAGTGCCATGAATTCCGGGGAGATGCCACCCGACGAAGAAAAGCAGCCCGAAGCCAAGGCAAAGACGGGTTTTTTGGATGACCTCGCGGGTACGCTCGTGACGGCGCGCCGTAAACTGAGTGACCAACACGGAGTGATCGCGCTGCGCCGCTTAAACCGCAGGGAGTATCAGAACACCATCCGCGTTCTGCTCGGCGTTAATCTGGATGTCAGCGAGTTGCCCTCGGATACCTGCGGACCGCACTTTGATACGGTTGGCGCAAATCTGTTCCTGACTGGGACCCAATTTGAACAGTATGAGTCCCTGGCCCGGGAGGCCCTGGATCAGGCATTCACCGCGAAAAGGACGGAGACCTTGTCGAGAAGATATCACCTCGAGAGCGAGACATTGAACCGCGTCTTCCTCAGAACCTCTTCCAGTTCAGTCAAAGGCTCTTTCCACAGTTTGACGACGCGATGAAGGCTGCTGCACGACAGGAGGTCACTGAAACATTCGCGCATATACTGGGCTCAAACGCGCCGCTCAGCGACCTGCTCCGGGCCGACTACGCCTTGGTGAACGGGCTGCTCGCTCGTTACTATGGAATCGAAGGTGTCTCTGGAGATCACTTCCGCAAAATCGCTTTGCCTCCAGACTCTCCACGCGGTGGCCTCCTCGGAATGGCCGCCATTATGGCGATGGGAAGCAATGGAGAACGCACAAACCCCGTGGAACGCGGTGCCTGGGTTTTGCGAAAACTGCTCACCGAACCCCCTCCTCCGGCGCCTGAAAACGTTCCAGAAATCGCGCGCCTTGCAGGAAAGCCTCTCACAACGCGTGAACGCCTTCAGTCGCATCAGGAGAATCCACAGTGCGCAAGTTGCCACCGCAAAATAGATCCGATTGGCTTCGGACTTGAAAATTTTGACGCCACTGGAATCTGGCGGACGACGGATTCTTACCAGCCTGTGAGTGAGGGAGGGGAAACCGATCCGAAGTTAAAAATAGTCGATCCTGAATAAGCGCATAAGCTACTCCCGTTGTTTTGTTTAAGATTTAATTCGGCATGAGATTTGCTCTGCAATCGTGTCGAAAGCCTCAAAAAACTGGCAAAATCGATGAAGCCTAAAGCAACACCATCCTCCGCCCAA
>CANJPY010000157.1 GCA_947476255.1 Chthoniobacteraceae bacterium
CCGCCCGTCCGGTTCGATGAGGGGGAGAGGAGGACAAGGAGTGGTTGTGGCCGCAAACCATCCTCGTCTCCCTACTCTATTAACGCATTGTTTTCCCGGCCGCATGGTGGGTAGTCTCCCAGGAAGGGACGATTTTTCCCAATTATCACACGACCTGCCCCGTTTCCTCCGAATTCATCGCTTCATGCAGCGACTGGCCTTTGGAGTTTGGAGGGGGCAAATCAGCGGAGAGGAGGGCACCCGAAACGGCTTCCCAAGCTGATTTGAGCGTCATTCCTAATTTCCATTCCTGATTTCCATTATTGATATCAATTAATCAATTAAAGTGGATGCGAAAAATCCTGGGTTTATGCGATAAAAGTGAGGAAATTCTGGCTGCCGCGGCAGGACGCTTGCCTCTGTTGCAAAGCGCTTTATTGCCTGCTGTGCAATGAATGGAAACCGGTCCGCCCATTCAGCGCATTTTCTTTCAACAAAGTTTGCATCGGTTCACTCGGCCAAGGTAGGATTTAGAAATCATTTCTGGGCGCTAAACGCCTGAGATTGAAGTCCACCCCGTGCCACCCCCCGCTAATCCGAGGAGAACCAACCTGCCTTCGAATGAGGCTAGGTCGTTACGGCGCCGTATTTTACACGGCGCCGAATCTCCTCGCGTACCCTTCGACCGCGCCCGTTTTAACGCGCGCTTGAGGGCCGCCGGTGGCAAGGTCCGCCGCCGCCTCCGGGCGCTTGAACCGTCCTGGATCCGCGAGGTTTTTCCCGCGATCGCCAATTCCGCCGTCGTCGAAGCCTGGCAGGAACACGGTCCGCAGCAGGTTTTCCGCATCTCGCCCTGGCTGACACGCTTTGTTTCCCTCTGGTCCCTCCTTGCGTTTTTTGCAACCGACTTCCCCGTCCGCGCCGCCACCCTCTACTGGGACGGGGTCAACAACGCCCTCTGGAGCCTCAACACCAACTGGTCCACCGCCAGCAACGCCGCCACCCCCGACCCCGCGTCCATTCCCGTCGTGGGAGACACCGTTCAGTTCAACATTTCCACGGTCAACGGCAACGAGTCCATCTTCCTCAACGGCAACCAGACAGCCACCTCCCTGATCTTCGCCAACACCGGCACGACCACTCTGCTGGGGGGCGTCAGCGGCACCCCGGCAAACAACACGTTCACCTTCGGCACGGCCACCCCGGGCATCACGCTCAACGCGGGCGCCGGCGCCGTGACCATCGGTGACACCGCGGGCAGCCCCACCGCGAAGGTGGACCTTGTGCTCGCGGCGGCCACGACGTTCACCAACAACTCCGCAAGTGCGCTGACCATCGCCAACGGCATCAGCGGCGCGTTCGGCCTCACCCTAGCGGGGGCGGGGGCCGGGATCAACGCCATCAAGGGGGTCATCGCCAGCTCAGTGACCTCGCTCACCAAAAGTGGAGCCGGCATTTGGGTTCTCTCGGGCGCAAATGCTTACGCCGGCGGAACAACCCTCAGCGCAGGGATTTTGCGAACAACCAATGCGTCTGGTCTTGGGAATAGCAGCGCCATTTCCTTGGGCGGCGGCAACCTGCAGCTTGCGAACGACAATACCACCACATTCACCAATACCATCTCCGCACTTACCTCATCCAGCGTCATCACCATCGACCGCGCGAATGCGGGTGACGGGGTCACGCACACGCTTGGGACAGCGACACTAGCAACAGCCTCGATGACACTCGCTATCGGAGCGGGAGCCCTCATTACCTCAGGTGTCGCAGGACTCAATCTTGGAGCGGTCACACTCTCTGCTGCTACGCCTACTTTCAAAGCTGTAAACAGCTTCACTTCCCAGGGAGTTACTACACTTCTGACCCTGGGAGGTCTGGCTGGTGCGCAGGCTCCGACATTTACCGGGTCTGGCAACTTCATGATTCCGAGCGCTGCCACATTCACTCCCATCACGGGCATCACTAAGTCGGGCGCAGGGAAGCTGACCATTAGTAGTGCAACTGCCAACACAGCGATTACGGCTGTGACTCTCACCAGCGGAACTCTTCAGTTGGACCTGTCGAACATGGCGACGCCTACGGATTTGGTGAAAAACACGTCAACGCTCTCGATTGGCGCGGGATCGCTTCAAATCGTTGGCAAAGGTTCGGCGACAACATCGCAAACCTTTGGAGCTGTGACTCTGAGCGGCGCCGGTGCCGGCCAGATTGTGATGGCCTTAAACGGTGCCAACGCTAACAACCTCGTGTTGGGCGCCTTGACGGCGAACGCTGCCGGCGGCGCTCTTTTGGTGGTCAGTCCCACGAATACGAGCGTTAAATTTAACACCGCTGCGACAAACGGCCTGATCGGCGCCTCTGGATCTGCGGCGCGGCTTGTTTTCTCCGACGGCGCGGCGACGCCAGCCTACAGTTGGGCGACCAATTCGGGAGCCAACACGGCCACCACAGGCTTGCTGCAGGGTAGTGAAACTGAATTGAGTGCTCAGGCGGCTAACGCACTTACGAACACCATTAACTACTATTTAAGCGGCCAGACTTCTACGGTGTCTCTCACCAACGCGACGCAGACTGCCCAAGCTCTGAGGATTGCCTCAACTGCAACGGGCGGTGGCCTGAGCACTGCAAACGTACTGTCTCTAGCCTCTGGTGGCATCTTGTTCACGGGTGACAACAATTTCACCATCAGTGGCGCCGGCTCCATCAAAAGCCTCACGGCCACCAACTCCGATCTCATCATCCAGCAGTACGGGGCCGGAAACCTGACCGTGTCCGCGGCCATCGTCGATGGAAACGGCTTGTCCACTCTCACCAAGGCCGGCCCCGGCACGCTCACCCTCACCGGCACCAACACCTTTTCTGGCGCGCTTTACCTCAACCAGGGCGTCCTCTCCATCGCCGGCCAGGGCGGTGCCTCCGAACCAGCCGCGCTGGGGGCCGTTTTCCCTGCGAAAACCATCAACATCAATGGTGGCACCCTCCGGATTACAGGCTCGGATTACGGCTCGATAACAAAGACGCTCAATATCAGCGCGGCCGGCGGGGTGCTGGACATTGGCGGCAATGTCTTCAGTACGGCGGGCAGCATTGTGACCCCGATTCAGGGCTCCGGGGATTTCGTGCTCGGTGGCAACACGACGGATGCAGCTGTCTTGGCCTTGGGAATCGCCTCCACATATACGGGCAACTTCTTTGTCAACAAAGGCACCGTTAAAATCTCCAATGCCACCGGCGCGGGCCAGACCACAGGCAACCTGATCATCGCCAGCGGCGCGGCCCTCGATGTGCAGGCCACCCTCACAAGTCCCCTGACCATTGGCGGCACGGGCATTGCCTCCAATGGTGCACTCACAAGCAGCCTCGCTGCGGGCGGCGGTCTCTCCAGTGCAATCACTCTCTCTTCCGACACGACCGTCAACGCCGCCAATCCCATCACGCTCAGCGGCCAGATCTCCGATGGCTTTGCCGGAAAAGGACTCATCAAAACAGGCCCATCCACGCTGACGCTCCAAAACAACAACATCTACTCAGGAAACACCACGATCCTTGCGGGCACCCTGATTTTGGATTTTAACACAAGCACTCCAACGTCAGATATTCTCAAAGACGGCGGTAATTTCGTGTTTTCCGGCGGTACTTTGAGGTTGGCGGGTAAAGCCACCGCAAACTTGCTGAACACACAAAACTTTGGAACCACGACTGTAAATGCCGGTTCGAGCGCCGTCGTCATGATTCCAGGTACTGCCTACAATTTCCTCTACCTTAATCTGGGCTCGCTTGTCCGCAACACGGGCGGCGTCCTTGATCTGACCCTCTCGACTCTTTCGGGCGGCAACACCGCCTACAACGGCATCGGGACCACCTCCACCAATACCAATGGCATCCTCGGTGGTTATCTGACGGTCGGTGGGACGGAATTCGCCACCGTCATCGGCCCTAACATCCTGCCTTACACCGGCCAGAATCTGCTCTTCCCAACAGGCGCCTCGTCCTCTGCGAACTATCTGCTCCAAGGCTCGCTCGCCACCTCGAGCGCGCAATCGCTCAACACCCTCAAAATCCTCAACACCGGCACTTCCGACACTCTCGCCCTAGGGGCCAACAACCTCACCACCGGCGCCCTGCTGTACGCCGGCGGCGTGAACAACATCTACAACATCACCGGCACGGGTGTACTCGGGGCGGGCGCCGCAAATGAGTTTATTGTCAACGTTTTATCCGGAGCCACCTTGAACATCAGCGCGCCCGTTGTGGGGTCCGGCGCGGGCAGCCTCACCAAGGCGGGCGGCGGTCTTCTGGCACTTTCCGCCAGCAGTTCCTACACGGGTGGAACCAACCTAAACGCCGGTACGCTCTCCTTTGTCACCGGGGCACTGGGAACCTCCGGCAACATTGCTTTTTTGGGCGGTGCCCTGCAGTTCGCTGCTGGAAACACGACGGACATCTCCGGCCGGATGACGATGGCTCCCAGTTTGGCCACCACCATTGATACCAATGGCAACAACGTCACCTTTGCCTCTGCCTTTGGGAGCAACAATACGGGGCTCCTGAATAAAATAGGGCTTGGCACGCTCACGCTTTCAAACGCCAACACGTATCTGGGCGGCACCACCATCACGATGGGGACCCTTGTTCTGGGGGCCACGGGCCTCAGCGCCGGAAGCGAACTCGGGCCCTCGGCGACTTCCGGGATTTTGACGGTCGGTTCGGCGGGCGCCCTTGGGTTCGGCACAAACACAGCCTACACGTTGGGCGGGCTCGCAGGCTCCGGAAACATCGCCCTCGTCAACAACGACACCACGCCTGCTGCCGTCGCCCTGACCATCGGAAACACGATGAACTTGTCCTCCTCCTATTCCGGGGTGCTGTCAGGCGCCGGCAGTCTGGTGAAGGCCGGGGCGGGTTTGCTCACCCTCGGCGTCGCCAACAGTTACACGGGTGGAACGACGCTGACCGGCGGAACATTGAACGTTCCCAGTGGCGGGCTCGGACCTTCGGGGGCCATTAGTTTTAATGGCGGCGTCCTCCAGTATGCCGCAGGCAGTCTTGCCAACAGGGACGACATTTCCTCGCGCATCACCGGCAACTCCGGTCGCGTTATTGCCATTGACACGAATACCAACAATGTTGTTTTCGCCACTGCACTTCCGAGTGCGGCTGCAGGTCTGGTGAAGACCGGTCTTGGGATGCTGACGCTGAGTGCCGTCAACGCTTCGACGGGGCCGACGACGCTGATCGGTGGCGTCCTGCGCTCGCAGAATGCCAGCTTTGCTTTGGGAACAGGCCCCGTGAACTTCGAAGGCGGCGCGTTGCAGATCGCCAGCGACAGTAATTTGTCGGTCTCCAATGCGTTTTACGTCGCGGCGAACGCCACGATTTTGACCGATGTCCTCACCGCCAGCGGCGCAGGCACCACGACGACACTTTCCAGCCTGACGATGGGTGCGAACACGCTGACTGTCGGCGCCGGCGGCTTGGTCGGCAGCGGAAATCCGGGACTGACGATCTCCGCGCTGACACTGACGGCAAGCGGACCCATATTTAAGGTGGTAAACAGCTACACCCAGCCAAGTGTGACTGAGTTGCTCACGATCACCGCCTTTACGAATGCAGCAACGAACGCAAACGCGACATTTACGGGCGCGGGAAATCTGACATTTTCTGGGAACTTGGCATTGGGTAGCACGGGGACCATCACCAAAACCGGGACTGGCACATTGACATTAGCGGCCTCTTCCACTGCGGCGACCAATGGAGCCATTACGATCAACTCGGGGTCCTTGGTGCTTTCCAACGGCGGCGCAATCACAAGTGCCGCACTGACCTTTGGATCGGCAAACTCTGGCACTGGGTGGTTTGTGCGTAACGCAGCCGCGACCACCCAGCAACTGGGGGCGCTGACCTTCACGGGAGGCGCCGGCGTCGTTCAACAAAACTGGGGATCAGGCACGGCCACCCTGAATTTTGCATCACTGGCAGCGCGCGCAGCAGGAGCCACGGGGAATTTTGTGAGTTCAGGAGGAGTCAATGGCACCAGTAATTTGATTTCTTTTACAACGATTGGAGCAGGATTTCAGAATCAAGGCCTGTTCTTCAACGGCTCAGATTATGCGTATGCGGCCGCCACCAACAGTTTTCTACGCGCGCCGGTTTACGGCACGGACGCCAACTTCTCGAGCAGCACGGGCGGCGCCACGCTGGGGATCAACAACGCTGCTACGCACGTTAGTCTGTCGACGGCTTCTGTCACTGCCCAGACGGTTGCCAGTGTCGCGACTCTCAAAATCAGCAATGCGTCGGCGCTGGATTTGACACTTTCCGGTGTTTTGACGCTGGATAAAGGCGGGATCATACGCACGGGCGGGTCCACCACCTCCATTTCCGGCGGTGGCTTGTCCACGACAACCGCTGCGACAGAGTTTGTCTTTAACACGGTTGCGGCCAACGATTCCTTGTCCATATCGAGTCCTATTGGAAACGGGGCGAATGTCTTGACGAAAACGGGTCTCGGAACTTTGACCCTTTCGGGAGCCAACACCTTCTCGGGCGCGGGAATCTATGTCAACGGAGGCATCCTGTCTATTGCTGCTCCTGGCGGGACAACGGATCCTCCTGCGCTGGGAGCCGCAGGCGCGCGAGTAGTCTATCTCAACGGTGGGACTTTTCAGCTGACCGGAGGGTTGGCCTACGGTGCAACCACTAAGACTTTCAGCGTCGGAGCTGCGGGCGGTCTGCTGGACATCGGCGCAAGCACAACGACGCTCGCTACAACCGCCAATTTGTTGACCGGCAGCGGAGATTTGACTTTGGGGGGAAATACAACCAGCGCGGGAGTGCTTGCGCTAAGCATAGGAAGCAATTTCACCGGTGACCTTTACGCCAAAATCGGTACTGTCAAAATCACCAACGCTACCGGCGCCGGATCCGGCACGATCATCCTCTCCAGCGGTGCCGTTCTAGATGCACAGGTGGCGACAATCGCCAACCCCCTAGTGCTTCAAGGCACCGGCATCGGCGGTGCGGGCGCCCTCACCAGCTCCGCCACCGGTGCGACGCTCTCGGGCGCGATCACGCTCGCCGGCAATACGACCATTGGAGGCGCGAGTAACTTGATCCTCAGCGGCGTCATTTCCGATGGCGGGATGAACTATAAACTCACCAAACTAGGCGCCGGAAACCTCACTCTCTCCGGCGCCAACACCTACACCGGCGGAACGGATCTTGCCTCGGGGGCGGGCGCCCTGATTATTGGAAACGCCATGGCTCTGGGCACCGGCGCCCTGACACCTGCCGCAAGCACCTCCGTTTATACAACCTCCACCTCCCCAACAATTGGTTATACGCTAGCGAATGTCCTGAACCTTCCGGCAACTTTCACGATGGGGAATGCAACAAACTTGGGTCCGCTCACTTTCACGGGGGCGACCGCCCTGACCGCCAACACCACCCTCACGGTGGCCAGTCCCGTGACCCTCGCCGGCGTCGTCAGCGGGTCCGGCTTCACCCTCACCAAGGCGGGAGCAGGCCTCCTCACGCTGAGCAATGCCAACACATACACCGGAGCGACGACCATCTCCGCAGGGATCCTCCGCGCTACCAACACCGCAGCTTTCGGCACCAATGCCAGCCTGACTTTGAGCGGCGGCGAAGTCCAGCTGGCCGGCGATTCCAACCTCTCTTTTGCCACCTACACTCCCACCGTCGGGGCAGCCGCAACCCTCACGAGCGACCGTCTTACGCCTGGGGCGGGCACCACGCAGACCCTCGGCGCTCTGAGCATCGGTGCTTTCGCCCTGACGATCGGCGGCGGCGGCAATGTCAACAGTGGCACGGCGGGCATTACGCTCGGGGCCGTAACGATGACCGGCGCTCCCACGTTTACCGTTAACAATCCTGCGGGCGGCGGGACGACTCTCTTGACCATTACCAGCCTTGCATCGGCTCAGAACGTGGCTTTTGGCGGTGCTGGGAACACGAAGGTCATTGGCGCAATCGGAGCCTCGACGGCGACGACCCTGACGAAGTCCGGTACTGGCACACTCACCCTGCAGGGGGCAAATACTTTCACGGGTCTCACGACCATTAACACCGGCACCCTGCTGCTGGACTACTCCACGGGCACCCCCGCGGTTTTGCCTGCAGGAAATGCTGTAACGCTGACCATATCGGCGGGCTTGCGCGGCGGGGTGTTGCAATTGAAGGGAAATTCCACCGGCACCACGTCCCAGACTCTGGGGACCATCACCCTCAGTTCCCCGGACAACCAGATTTTGATCGACCCCAACGGGGGTACTTCCACCACCCTGACCTTGGGC
>CANJPY010000158.1 GCA_947476255.1 Chthoniobacteraceae bacterium
CAGAAAGGGCGTGAGGCGAGCGAGGCGTTGCAGAGTTTGCGCGAGACGGCGCCGACGTTCGCAGTGCGCGCGCAGGACGCTTTGCGGGAGGGCCGGTTTGAGGAGGCGCTCAAGGCGGCGACGTTTGCAGTGAAGCTGGAATCCCAAAGCGGCGATTACCGCGCGCTTCGAGGGAACATTTTGCAGGTGCTTGTGCGTTGGAGCGACGCGGTGGCGGAGTATCAGACGGCGGTGCAGCTGGGGGCGAAAGTGGAGGCGCAAGAGAATCTGGTTTTGACGGAGGCGTTGCTTGCGCGTGCCAAGAGCGGGGGCGAGGCCAATGCGAAGGTGGCGTTGTTTGAGGCGTTGAATACGCAGGGACGGCAGTACGAGGCGATGGAATTTGGCAAGGGCCTGGGCGACTTTTGGAAGGAGCAGAGGAAGGACTTGAGTGCCATACCTGAGCTTGTGCGACGCTTGGAGGCGAAAATGCTGCCCGTCCCGGGGACAAAGATTTTGCTGAGCAAGACGGAGTTTACCGTTGGGGAGTGGAAGCTGTATTTGAGGGCGGAAGGACTGCCCGATTGGACGCAGCCGTCCAAAGAGTTTGAGCAGAATGACGAGCATCCTGTGGTGAACGTGGGCTATGAAGAGGCGAATAAGTTTTGCGAATGGGTGAGCAGGGTGACTGGGAAGGAATGGCGACTGCCAACGAATTTGGAATGGGAGGCGGCAGTGGGGACGAGCCAATATCCGTGGGGGAGCTATTATCCACCGAAGTGGGATGACGGAAATTACGCGGTGGCAGAGGATGGGAAGACTGATCCTCAGGCAATTGGGGTGGACGGGATCAAGGGGACAGCGCCCGTTGGGAGTTTCAAGCCGAATGCAATGGGATTTTATGATCTCGGTGGGAATGTGCAGGAAATCACTCTACATGAGAAATTTAGGGCGGTCCGGGGCGGCGGTTGGCGCCACGGCGGCGCGAAGAACTGCGTGGTTGCCCTCGGTTCCTGGGGCGATCCGCTGTTCCGGGATTGCGCCGTCGGTTTCCGTCTCGCCCTCAGTTCAGTTCCTTAGAGCCTGGAAGCGGAGCTGGGAGGCCTGTGAAAGGAGCGAGGGACGAGCGAGGAGCACAGGACCAGGGTCTCGATTCTTGCTCCGTGGACCTTTCGACAAGACGTGGCGGCGGGAACCCTGGCTGCCATGCCCTTGGGGAGTCGCAAACTCCAGCGGCAATGGGGAGGCTATACGCAAAGCATAAGACACTGTCTCTGGTGGAAGAGACCTTTGTGGGGCTATGTAAGCAGGCATCGCCAAGCCTGCAGGCTTAGGATTCAGAAATGTAGCAGACGGAGCACCGCCGTTTGAGAATTGGTAGAAATCGCTTCTCGCCCCATTCCACAGGTTGCGCGCGCGCTATCATTGCGGGGGCGCGCTAAAACCGGTCAGGACGCCTGCACCTGTCAGGGTCCCAAACCAAAGCGGCGGCGCTGGAGCGGCGCCTCAACGCCTCCTAAATCGAGGGCGCAATTTTCAAGCATGGCAGTCTCCCATCCCCCATCTGTGGCAACTTCGGCCTTGCCACGGACAATTGGAAAAAACAGCCCGATTAATAAGAAAGAAGCCACATGAGGGTGGAACTTTATGGCGCGTGTCTCCCGAGGATTGCAAAGGAACACTCCGTATCCCTGGCCATCTCATCTCTCTCAAAGACGGGAGCGTAGGTTTCAAGAAACCCGCCCGTCTCTGCTTGGCGCAAGTTCTGCAGGATAAAATGCGGCGGCGGAGACTCTTTGAAAGTGCGCTTGGAGCAAGGCTTCAAGGACAACGCAAAAATGGGGTTGGAGAAGGAGGCCGGTACGGCTCAGTCTCTGCGTGCATGGTGCGGCGCCCTCCGTTTTGCCGCACCGTTACAACAAAAAACCAGCCACAGAACAACCATGACCAAATACGTTCCCATGATCAGTTCCGGCCTTGCCGGCCCCCTCGGTATCCTGCACCTGCCCCGCCTCTGGCAAAAGGCCTCCCTGGAAGCTCAGGGCAAGCTCCATGCGGATTACCCCGGAATCGGTAAAGGATATGACTCGATGGTCCTTGCCGCGCTTCATTTGGACGAGGCGGCAGTGCGTGCTTTTATCAAAACCAAGCCCAGCTACCCCCAGTTTGAAACATGGATCAAACAGCAACCGGGCGTGAAACTGGACAAGGCCACAGTCTACAAAAGCAACGCCGCCATCCTCGGCTATATTCACGGTGACGACACCCGCCGCGACATTCTCGAGGGTAATGGTCTTGCTGACGACGGCTCAGTCAATCCGGGAGCCGTCGACCTGAACAACCTCGACGACTGGGGAACATTCCACAAGGAAGTGCTCAGCTAAGAAAACAATCTGGGAGCGCCGTCTCACTGGGATTGCGCTCCCTTCACTAACCGGCGGGTCTGCCCGGACGCGCGCGCGTACCGTTCCCTCAACTACAATCTCGTGGCATCCGGGGCCGTCGAAAAAGGGGCCTTGTGGTGCGCCTTGGACCTCAACCACAGGTGTTCGCTCTGAGCTTTTGAGCGCGTTTAGTGAGCATGTTCCGTGGTGAGCGCGTTTAGGTGGGCCGTCTCCCGCCCCACGTTTGCACAAGCGCTTCGGTGCCGGAAACAATGCGGTCCCCCAATTTCTGGTGCCCCGGTTGCAATGCTTTTCTCAAGGTGATGATGGAGTTTCTAAAAGCAATTGAATCAATCCAACCTTCAGAAATAAATGAAGGCGGACCGCTTTTTACAAAAAAAGCTTGGAGGTAGGAATTCAAAGAAACGTCTTTTTCCCACCACTGATAACTTACGACGTCCGTTAATTTTTTAAAAAAATACTGGGCGGAATATTCATTCAATATGCCGCCTTCAAAATCTTTTAAATAAAGACAGTGTGAATCCTCAATAATATACAGGCCGCCCGGCTTCAAAAGGGGGAAGTAGTTTATAAATGAATTCATAATATCAATAGAGCGGTGCGAGCCGTCGTCTATGATAATGTCAAAAGAAGAACAGAGACTCGAAATCTTGTTGTAGGTTTCTTGCAGATTTGCATCGCCAATGACGATGTTTACTCGGGGATCATCGTAGATGAGTCGGCTGCAATTCGGGTCGATATCGCATCCGATGAATAATTTCCCTGCCTCAAAATACTGGGGCCAAGTTTCCATCGAGCCGCCATTTTGGACTCCTATTTCTAGCATTGAAATCTCACGACCCCGGATTCCTGCAAGTAATTCGTCGTAATAGCCGAGATAGGAATCCCACTTGTCACTCACTTTGCCGGTCTTTCCAACATGCAGCTCTTTGATGGTTTTTTTATTCATAAAATATAAAAATAACTTTAAATAAAGTGAATGTAAAAATATAAAACCCAAGATTCCCGGGTGAAAATTGTTTCTGAAATCGTATTCAGTCCGCAGGTTCTTGACACAGCATTCCAAACAAAACAGCCGCTGTAAATCTGATTTTAACGACTGGACCGAACGCCACACTGCGGTGAATTATAATTTTGCGTTCTCACCTGAGTTGTGTCGGGAAAAACAGGCTCGGAATGAACACCCGAGAGTGCCCGCACCCCGACCGAAGGCTTGACGTGCCAAATCATCGTTCCAGAAACATCCGAGAGCGGTGAGTGCCAGCGTAAACCACCAGACCCGCAGTGGGCCATTGGTAGCGCGAAAGAACATAAAGATTTTTGTGTCGTGCCGGAAACTAATAATCCGAATACGCCGCCGAAGAGGAACTGTTTTCGAGCCAAGGCCTATCCGTTTCTGAGCCTGAGGCGGAAACGAAGAAACGAGAGTGGAGCCCAGCCGCCAACGCAGAGGCTTTTGGCCTTTTTTGCCACAGCCCCGATTCCGTCCCAAAAGCATGAAGATTTACCGGGTACGCAATCCAAGCAAATGAGCCCTGGCCGGTTCTCCCGGGAAATTTCTCCCTCTTTTCTCACAAAAGACTGGAAAAGTCAGGCTTCGAATTCGGCTTTTGGCGTGTATCCTTGACTACTCAGAAACGCTGCTCATGTGCCGTCTAATTTTGACTCTATTCCTTGTTTGCCTGTTCCGCCTCTCTTCTTTCAGCGCGGAATTCATCCCTCCGACTCGGGTATTCGTGTGCGCGCACAGCTTCATGATTTTTACCGCGAAACTGCTGCCATTCATGGCTTCCTCAGCTCAATTCCCGTTTGAGTCCGCCGGCGAACAGATGCTCGGCGGTTCGAGAGTGATGCAACACTGGCAATTGCCAGACACCAAGAATCCAGCCAAAGCCGCCCTGCGCGAGGGGCGTGTGGATGTCTTGACTCTTTCGCCCCATATTCAATTACCCGATGAAGGCATTGATCTATTCACAAAACTAGGACTCGAGAAAAATCCAAATCTGCGTGTTCTCGTTCAGGCATCGTGGCCCTGGGCGGACAGCATGGAAATCGGCGGAGGCGGCAATTTCAAAAACGAGCAGCGGAATGCGGCTACGAAAGAGAGCCTCTGGCAACTCCAAACCACGCAACACACCCAATGGCTGTCAGCATTAGAAATCCAAGTGGCCGCGCTCAACCAAGCGGTGGGCCGGGAGGTCGTGCACATCATCCCTGTGTGCGACGCGGTGTTCACGCTCAGACACCTCATTCTTGAGGGCAAGGCACCGGGATTGAGTCTCCAAACCGACCTGTTCCGGGACGATGGTGGCCACGCCCTTGCCCCCTTGTCCGCACTGGTGACGTATTGCCATTTTGCAGCAATCACCCGACGCTCGCCCGTAGGCTTGCCCGTGCCAGAAGCGTTGCGCCCCATGGCCCAAGGCGAGGCCATGAACCGGCTCCTGCAGGAAATTGCATGGGACACTGTCAGTCAGTACCCGCGGAGCGGAGTCTCACCGGCCCCCAAGAACATAGCGCCATGAAAAAACATCTGGTTTGGCGGGCCCCGCGCTCACAAGGCGCTTCCGCACGACGCGCGCGCGAGCAAAAAAGGGGCTCGAAAAGAGATTTCATTTCAGCAGCCACTTCTCATTAGCGACCAGCGCCAGATGAACACCCCGCATCTTCCGAACCGCGGCTCCCAAAGCCGATGAAAAATCCTGCTCCTGCGTCTACCGCTCTGGAGCGTCGCGTTCTTGATGGCGGGATAAATCCGCAGCGCTTCGCGGAAGACAGAGAAACCTGCTCTCCACACTGCGCCCACTTCCACGGCCAAGAGCTACCCCAACGGTGGCGCTGAGCTGGTGTGCAACAAAGGCAAGACAACGCTGAAACTTCCGCCACTCGGAGTCGGTTTCTACGAACTGCAGAGAAGACAGCGCGGAGGCCCGTTTGGAAAGGTATTTGGCGGACTCCGCTCCAGGAATCTCCCTTGGCCCAACAATCTCAACTCATGCATCAATGATTCAGCCGTGCGTGCGCTGGAGGTCGCCAGAATAATGATGTATGATTCCTCGTGCGTTCTGCCGCCAACCGTATTGTTTTGCGCAAAATTGTTGTCATTTTTAAAAAAATATGGCGATCATTTCGACAGCGAACCCCCGCGCTATGGCCCTTTTGAGTGATGTTAGCTGATTGCTTTCTCACCAGCATCCGGTTGTTAGTTGATAGGATTCCTCAAACAGAAGTTCGCTGATATATGTCTGATTACGAAAGAATTGTTGAGCTGTCGCGGAATGTGGGCACCATCGCCAACCGCAAGCTTATTTCCATCAATTCGATCACCCATGAGATTCGCATTCTTGCATTGAACGCCCTCATTGAGGCCTCTCGTGCCGGTTCGGCAGGCGTGGGTTTTGCGGTGGTGGCCAAGGAGGTGAAATCGGTCTCCCATCGCATTACGGAGATTTCCTCCGAGATGGGCAAGGATCTGGCCTCTTCCATCTCCGAGTTGAACCGAGTGGGACAACACATGATGGTGCAGTTGGAGGATGCCAAGGGGCAGCGCTTGAAGGATCTCGCGTTAAACATGATCGATATTATCGATCGAAATCTCTACGAACGCTCCTGCGATGTACGCTGGTGGGCCACGGATGCCGCGGTGGTGGAGGCTTTGGAAGGGGCGGACATGGGTAAACGCGCCTTTGCGTCTGAACGCCTCGGTGTGATTTTGAACAGTTACACTGTGTACCTCGATCTGTGGATTGCCGATCTGGAAGGAAACGTGATCGCAAATGGTCGCCCGCAACTTTTTCCTGGCGTGGTGGGGAGCAATGTGGCCAACGCGCCGTGGTTTCAGGATGCGATAGGTACGGCGTCTGGAGACCATTATGCGGCGCAGGATATCGAGGTTTCCCAGCGGCTTGGGGGGCAGCAGGTCGCGACTTACTCGACTGCCGTGCGCGAGGGGGGACGGGCCGAGGGGAGGGTGATTGGTGCGTTGGGGATCTTTTTTGATTGGGGGACTCAGGCTGCAACGGTCGTCAATGCGGTGCGCCTTACGCCCGAGGAGCGGCGTGTGACGCGCTGCATGCTTGTGGACAAAGACGGACGGATCATTGCGAGTTCAGACGGCAAAGGGATTTTGAGCGATAAATTTAACCTGAGAAAAGGGGCCAATTCTCAAAAAACGGACTTTTACACGACAGGTGACGGCACCGCTGTGGGTTTCGCGGAGACACCGGGATACGAGACTTACCCCGGATTGGGGTGGCTCGGAGTGATCGAGCAGAGAACTCGCCGGGAAGAATAGCGGTTATGCGCCAGAGAAGACTTATCGGGGGACGCACTTTTGAGGATGGCGGGTGCGTGGTTTGGTTCGAGAGGCTTTTCCTGTGAGCGCCTGAGGCGCCGCACTGTCTAGCCACACCTGAGGAACGGCGACCTCCCTTTCTGCATTACGCCTCGCTCTTTGGCAGGGTGGTGTGGCCTCCATGAGGCAATTGTGTCTTCTTGCGACTTGGAAGCCACGGCCACGGGTTCCCGCGCGCGCCCCCCCCACTTTTGAAGTTCGGCAGCAAAGCGATGCCGACGTTTGGCCTCCCTGTTGCTGAGCGATCATTCCAATGAGCCCGTATTTCTTCCCCTTGTGAAACGCCCTTTAGCTCCGCTGCGAGCACTTGCGCTGCTTTCTCTAGCAGTCTTACTAAGCCACAACGCTCAAGCTCTCGAGTATCCCTACGTCCCATACAACCAAGGCAAACTGGAACCCCGGCTCACGGGCTGGCCACTGACGCCGGAGGAACTCGACTTCATCGGTAAAGCCTCACACACGCGCAGACCTGGAAGCGAAAGCGGAGCTACGAAGATCTCTTTTCTGCCTTACACCCCGAGCGCCGAGGGATCTGGCAATCCAAATTGGTACGTCGGTGTTCAGGAGAAATTTATCAAGGTTGTGGACCAGTACAACCGCGACAACGGCATCGACGTCGATTGTGGAGTGCGTTCTGTTTTTAAGCACTGGCGGTTCCAGCTTGCGGGCACTTGCATTGCCTCGAAGGTTACATTGCAGGCTCTCGCGGTACCGGCTGTCTCGATGCCATGGTGGGAAGTGTCATGGCAGGCGCAGTTCCCCAAGGCTCGACAGGAAACGAATCTTGTGGCGAGGTCAGAGGGATATGGAAAATTATAAATTACTGTGCGCGCTCGCTGCAAAGGCCGGTGTTTCGCCGATCTCGATGTTGTATACGTTTGTAGAGGATACACTCGAGCAGGCTGCCGGGGATGTGGAGTTTCAAGAGGACTGGATCGAGGTGGCCGAGGAGACCGGTGAGCGCGCTGAGGCGGCAGCGTTCTTTCAAAAGTTATTGGCTTAAAATGATAGGAGAAAAATGAAAGGAGATCGCTTTCAGCCCCGTTTTTGCATCTCTCTCTCGCAGAATTGCCGGGGGGCGCGATAAAGCCAGAATTGCTTTTCACGGCATGGAACATGGGGTGAATTTTTCCACGTCTGATCACGTTTGGCGCCAAGTCTCAGACCGTTGGTACCGTCGATATATTTTCTTCACAGCCATCCGACAGCCTTGGGGAAACGGGTTCCTGAAGGTAATTTCACAGAGAGACAACGGCGAAATTTAAGTGGAGGCAATTGCAGTTTTTACGGGCAGAATTTTTTCTCAGGTGGATGCTGTCCCATGAGGTTTACGTTGTTGAAGGGATGTTTTGTGCTGCGGGAGGGGGCATCCCAGAGAGCCAGAGCAGCTGCCAGGCTTCATGAAG
>CANJPY010000159.1 GCA_947476255.1 Chthoniobacteraceae bacterium
CACGAGCGCCACACGGCAATGCAAATGAAGCAAACCGGAGAACAGCCTCCGAGAGCCGGATGCGGGAAATCCGCCCGTCCGGTTCGATGAGGGAGAGAGGAGGACAAGGAGTGGGTGTGGCCGCAAACCATCCTCGTCTCCCTACTCTACTAAAGAGTGGAATGAGTCTTTTATCTATAGGGTGGCAATGAGCGAGATCCACATTCTGAACGCTTGCTCAATTGAAAAAACGGATTAGTATTGCGGGGTAGGTGTCGAAAAGGTGCAGTTGCGTTCGTCCGAGAGCGCCCGTATCCGCCAAGGCCATTGTCAGTCGTTTGCTTTAGAAACTGTCGTAAGTGCGGTTCACTGCAGGCGAATTGTTGATACAGGTTGAGGTCTCCTTCATTGCAAGCGTGAACCTGATTGTTCGAGATAATCAGTCTGAATTTGCAGTGTGAGTGTGCAGTGTGAATGCAACGGAGGCTGCGGGTTTACGAGGCAGGGAGGAGGGAGCCTTCATCCAACGACCCCGGTGGGAGAACAAACGTTGCGCCCCGGTGAGCGGCCTCTGGTGAAACAGAAGGCGCCCGGTAGAGCGTGGCAAGTTGCTGGAAGCCGTGTCGCCTTGTTGAAGGGCGCGTTGCCGAAAGCCGAGTGAACGGTGTGCGTGTGTGCGCGTACTGGGTCGCCAGCCCTCTCTCCGCTATTGGCCACTAGAAAAGAAGCATCCTATGCAAGACCATAAGTCGTCAGGCCGCCGCCGCGGCCCGCGTCGTCGCCGTCATCAAGACGAAGCAGGACAGTCGTCCTCTTATCAACCCCCGCGCGAGTCCCAATACCAGCAGCGCGCAGCCGCTCCCGCCGCCAAACCCGGATTCTTTCAAAGGATCCTCAGTTTCTTCGGATTCGGGCCCAAGAAAAAGGCATACCCCGCCTATGAGGGCGGCTCGAGCGCAAGCCGCTCCCCCCAATCGAGTCAGTCCGGATCGTCCGCCGCCCAGAGGCCAGCGCCGACTCCGAGACCGACGCGGAAACCGGAGGCTGTTGAGGTCACCAGCCCCAAGCTCTATGTGGGCAATTTGTCCTTTGATGCGGGTGAAAACGACCTCTCTGAACTCTTTAACGGAGTTGGGGGCGTTCGGAGCGTCGAGATCGTTACTTATAAGGACACTGAAAAGTCCAAGGGCTTCGGTTTTGTCACGATGAACGCCGTTGAGGAGGCCAAACGTGCCGTAAATGAACTTCATGATAAGGAGTTCATGGGGCGGAGGCTCGTAGTGAGCGGCGCCAAAACCAACGACCGCGCAGCCTGATTCTTTGGGGGCCGGTGGCGTTTGTTTTAATGGGCTGCCACCTGCGTTTTCTTTAAATCGTGACAGGTTCGGTCGCCGCAGGTTTGTCATTGATCGTGAGAAAGTCAGCCTGTTTGCAGCAAAGAAAAGCCTCCGGCATTTACTGCCGGAGGCTTTTTTATGACCGATCCCGCATTGGAGACGACGAGGTTTTGCGAGGAGAGGCTTTTTTAAACGAACTGAGCGGGTGGCATTAACATGAAAAAACAGCTGTCAGAGGGGCGTGCTTGGTGCGGTGGAAGAAAAGGAAATTGGTCTCCAACGTCTCAGGCGTGACCACGCGAGTGGGGACTAAACGTTCACCACGAATGACGTAGCAGTCGTATTCCAGAGCGCTGAAAAATGCGATGATATCGTTGGGATGATAGTCGTATTTTGCGCACCATTTCCGCAACATTTCGGTGAAAACCACCGGTTTGTCGCGCTGCAAGATGTCCTCTCCACCCTTGAAAGCCAGCAGTTCAGCCCCTTCCACATCACATTTGATGAAGTCCACAGACTCGCCATGCGCGGCGCAGTAATCGTCGAGTTTGACCACTTCGCTACGCACCTCGATCACATCGGAAGAGGCAATGTTTCGGGTCATTGACGCGGCGCCTGATTGGCTTGGGTAAGTATAGAAAACGAGTTCGCTCGGTTTGTCTGACAAACCAAAGTTGCGCGGAATAACAGACGTCAGGCCATTCAGGGCAAGGTTTTTTTTGAGATATTCAAACGTTTCCGGGATGGGTTCAAAAGCGGTTCCGCAAATCCCTGGAAAAGTTTTCCCCAGTGCAAGGCTGTAGAATCCAGCGTTTGCTCCGATATCGAAAAATCGAGCGGTTGATCCGCCTAATTTAGCCACAATGCGGAGCACCAACTGTATTTCATCGTGCTCATAGTCGCCGAAATTGAACGCTTCGATCGGTGCAATTCGCAGATCGCTTGGAGGGCAAACCATGGACACTTCTGGATTCTTGAATGTGGCCACGACGCCAGCTTCGGTGATTTTAATTTCACCGATGTTGCAGTGCGCCAAATGGGCGCTCATATCAAACAGTATCGCATGCCGCTTGTGCATCGCCCCAATGAAGGCGTTCTTATCAATCTCGGCAGCCGCGTATTGCTTCTTAATGTCTCCGAATATGCTCATGAGTTAAAAATGTCTGCTGCTGCTCTTGTGTGTAAGCGGGTGAAGACTGGGAGACGGGGCCGCCATGTGTCTGATGGCAAAGCGCCGGACGGCAATTGAAAATTTGCTAGATTCGTAGGATACATTTGGTTGGCCTCCCTCGCACTCCCGTTTATTCTAAGTAAAAATCCAAGCCCTGCAATCACACACGAGGACAACTTACGAAGATCATTACTTGAAGCATTCGGAGGTGTTGCTTTGTACGGTAGAAACAGTGCTTCGCTCGTGTCTTGGCTTTTGATAAATTTCATTGAAATATGCCTCGCTGGGCCTTAGCAAAAGGCTATAGCGAAACAAACTTACGAATACCCATCATGCCTCCTCTCTCATGAAAGTTGTCATTCTCTGCGGAGGCCAAGGGACCCGATTACGAGAAGAAACGGAGTTCCGGCCAAAACCAATGGTGCCCATCGGTCCCAGACCCATTGTTTGGCATATTATGAAATACTATTCCCACTTTGGGTTTACGGATTTCGTCCTGTGCCTCGGTTACAAGGGGGATATGATTCGTGAATACTTTAGAAATTACCTTTTTAACACCTGCGATGTAACCCTCAGCTTGGGCAATGCCAGCGAGGTAGAGTTACACGACCGCCACTCTGAGGACCATTGGCGGGTGACTCTGGCAAACACTGGCGAAGTCGCAATGACGGCCTGTCGGATCAAACGAATCCAGCGCTACATCCCAAAGAATGAGAGTTTTCTGCTGACCTACGGAGACGGGCTTTCGACCATCGATATTAACGACTCCATAGCTTCCCACCATCAAAGCCGCAAAATATGTACGCTCTCAGCAGTGCACCCGGCTGGTCGCTTTGGGGCTCTCAATATTGAGGAGAACAACCAAATTATTAGATTTTCCGAAAAGCCGCAGTATGATGTGGCTTATGTTAATGGCGGATACATGGTTTGTGATTATCGCATGTTCAACTACCTGACGGACGATCCGAACGTTATGCTGGAGAGGGCTCCCATGGATGCTGTCGTGCGTGACGGCGAGTTGAACGCCTTTCGCCATGAAGGTTTCTGGCAACCCATGGATACCTATCAGGAATTCCAGTACTTAAACGAACTGTGGAATAGCGGCGCGGCGCCTTGGAAGGTCTGGTGATGTTTGCAAACGCTTTTTCTGGGAAAAAGGTTTGGCTTTCAGGCCACACTGGGTTCAAGGGGGCTTGGCTTGCCGAATGGTTGCTGCAAGCGGGCGCGCAGGTGCACGGCTTCGCGCTCGCTCCGGAAACGTCGCCGTCTTTGTTTGATCAGTTAAACCTTGCGAACAGGTTGAGCCATGAAATTGCTGATATCAATCACTGCGAAACAGTGGCTGAGTCTATTGCCCAATTTCAACCCGACTTTGTCTTTCATCTTGCTGCTCAACCGTTAGTGCGGCGTTCCTACCGGCTCCCGCTGGAAACCTACAAGACAAATGTGCTGGGTACGATTCATGTCCTGGAGGCTTTGCGCACCTTTGAACACCCCTGCGCCGCTGTCATTGTCACCACAGATAAATGCTACGAAAACCGTGAAAACGGGTTGCCATACTCGGAGGACGATCCACTCGGCGGGCGCGACCCCTACAGCTCCAGCAAAGCGATGGCAGAAATCGCTGTGGCCGCTTATCGCCAATCCTATTTTCAAGCCTCATTGAGTCCCGTTAAAGTCGCAACCGCCCGCGCAGGAAACGTTGTGGGTGGTGGCGATTGGGCGGAGGATCGTATCGTGCCTGATTGTATCCGTGCGCTCCAGAGCAACCAGGCGATTGTCGTTCGCAATCCCTCGGCGACACGTCCGTGGCAGCACGTTTTGGAACCCCTGAGCGGTTACCTATGGCTTGCGGCTTCACTTTCGCAACAGGCTGAGGCTCCCCACACTTTGAACTTCGGGCCCAACTCCGAATCGAATCGCTGCGTTCAGGATTTGGTGACTGAAATTCTGAAACACTGGCCGGGCCATTGGATAGACCAAAGTCCTCAGGACGGCCTCCACGAAGCAAAGCTGCTCAACCTCTCGATCGACAAAGCCGCGTCAACTCTCGGCTGGCGGCCTGTGTGGAACTTCGAACAGACCCTGCAGCGCACCGTCGAATGGTACCGCCGTTCCCTCTTAAATCCTTCCGAGACGCTTACCCTAACGAGGGACCAAATAGAGTCCTTTTGCTGCGATGCAAAGTCAGCGCAACTCTCTTGGACTTAAACCTCTCCTGCCATGACCACGCCTTCGGAAATTAAAGCCGAGATTCTGCGGCTCACCCGCGCTTACTCCCAAGCCTTGCACAAGGCAAACCTTCCGGCTTCTGAATCGGAGTTATCCTTCAATGCAGGAGTTTCCTCTATTCCTTACGCGGGCCGCGTTTTTAATGCGGAGGAAGTAGAGGCGGCGGTAGGCAGCACTCTCGATTTCTGGCTGACATTGGGGCCGGAAGGCGAGGCGTTCGAAAAAGAACTGGCCTCTTTTTTGGGTGTCAAACATTCCCTTCTCGTGAATTCCGGATCTTCCGCAAACCTCATTGCGTTTTCCGCCCTAACCTCGCACAAGCTCCCGGCGCACAAGAGAATTCAACCGGGGGACGAAGTCATCACGTGTGCGGCAGGTTTTCCCACCACGGTGACGCCGATCCTCCAAAACGGGGCCGTCCCCGTGTTTGTCGACAATGACCCCATCACAGGCAACGCTCTGGTGGATCGGTTTGAGGCCGCCTTTTCTTCTGGAAAAACAAAAGCAGTCATGCTCGCGCACGCTTTAGGCAATCCATTTGACGTGGCCACCACGCTTGAGTTTTGCAGAAAGCATGATCTTTGGTTGATTGAGGATAATTGCGACGCCCTTGGCTGTACCTATTCCATGCCGGTGTCACGCGCCCATGCGCTTGGATTCAAAGAAAACTCACCCGGCATTCCTTATAACGGAACGCACATCACAAGATACACGGGAACGTGGGGCGATATTTCCACCCAATCTTTTTATCCTCCCCACCACCTCACGATGGGAGAGGGCGGCGCCGTCAACATTGTCCATCGGGCGGGATTGAAGCTGTATGCGGAAAGCTTCCGCGATTGGGGGCGTGATTGCTGGTGCCCCTCGGGCAAGGACAACACCTGCAACAAGCGTTTTGAATGGCAGTTAGGCGATCTACCCAGCGGCTACGATCATAAATATATCTACAGCCACCTCGGATATAATCTCAAGCCTCTCGATCCCCAGGCCGCTATCGGACGCGTACAACTCAAGAAACTGCCCTCCTTCATCCAGGCCCGCAAAGACAATTGGGAGTATTTGCGCAATGGGTTGGCCGACCTGGAAGCATTCTTCGATTTCTCCTTGCCCACCCACGCTAGCGCATGGACACCCGAGGGTTTCGTTTGGGACGATTCTGGATGCACTACAGACTGCTCTTGGTTTGGGTTTATGCTCAGGGTCAAACCCCAGGCCCCGTTTGACAGAACAGAACTAGCTCGGCATCTGGAAGATAAAAAAATTGGAAACCGCATGCTTTTTGGCGGTAATCTTCTGAGACAGCCTGCTTTCTTGCAGCTTCGCAAGGACCGTCCCCTGGCGCTCAGAACCCTCGGTGACTTGAGCGGTGCGGATGCTTTGATGAACACGGCCCTGTTCATTGGAACCTATCCCGGTCTCACAAAGCCGATGCTTGATTACGTAATCAATTGCATATCGACGTTTTCCCGAGATGCGCTCTCGAAGGGCGGCCGGATATAAATGCGCGCCGCAAATTCGTAGAAAACGTTCGCTTTCTCTCTGTTAAGACTGTCATCCTTCACGATTTCCGAGACTTAAGACGCTAGAAATGTTACACCCCATCGTATCACACGATATGCGGTCCATCGCGAGCGCTGCTGTCGACTGGAGCCAGCTCGCGCAAAAAAACATTTTGATTACGGGGGCCGCGGGTTTTCTTCCGGCTTATATGGTGGAAGCGCTTCTTTACCTGAATGACCATCATGGACTGAGGTGCAAAATTCTGGGTTTGGTGCGCAACCGGGAAACGGCCCGGCAAAGGTTTGCCGCTTACATGGGGCGTCCGGATCTTCAATTGATTGAGGGAGATGCTTCAGGGCCAGTATCCTGGCCTCATCGCTGTGATGTCTTAATTCACGCAGCGAGTCAGGCGAGCCCCAAGTTTTATGGTCCAGACCCCGTGGGAACGATGACCACGAATATCCTGGGCACCTATCACCTGCTTACCCAAGCCAGGCAATGGGGAGTCCAGTCTTTTTTGTTCTTCAGTTCGGGCGAGGTTTACGGCCAAGTTTCTAGTGATCAGGTGCCTACAAAGGAAACGGACTATGGCTGGATCGACATCAATGCGGTGCGCTCCTGTTATTCGGAAGGTAAACGTGCCGCCGAAACACTCGGGGTGAGTTACTTTTCTCAATTTGGAGTCCCGTTTAAGATCGTCCGCCCCTTCCACACGTACGGTCCGAAAATGCGTCTCGACGATGGTCGCGTCTTTGCTGATTTCGTAAGGGACCTTGTAGACAGAAGGAATTTACAAATTCGAAGTGACGGAAAGGCAATTCGCGCTTTCTGCTATCTAAGCGATGCAGTTCGAGGTTTTTTTACAGTGCTCTTCCACGGAGCTCCCGCGACGCCCTACAATGTGGGCAACCCCGATGCTGCTTGTTCCATCAAAGACCTCGCCCAAATGCTGACAAAGTTACGCCCTGACTGGGGGCTTTCTGTAGAACATCATGCCCAGACAACCGCCGGCTATCTTCCTAGTTCCATTTCTATCAATGTACCAAACATAGACAGACTGAGCGCCCTTGGATGGAAGCCGACGATTTCGTTAGAAGAAGGCTTTGAGCGCACCCTCAGATTTTTTACTGAGTCATATTTATGACCAAACTCCAGGTCGCAATCCTCGGGACCGGAAACATCGGTACGGACCTGCTCCTGAAAGTGATGCGCTCGCCCTCACTTCAATGCCGTCTGTTTGCAGGGCGCAATCTGTTCTCCCCGGGCATGACCAAAGCAAGCCATCTCGATGTGCCCGTTTCTGCCAGAGGGCTCGAAAGCATTCTCGAACTCAAGAAGGATATTGCTTTGGTTTTTGACGCGACCAGTGCGGAAGACCACCACAGGCATGCTCCACTTCTAGAAAAAGCGGGCATCGTAGCTGTTGATCTTACCCCTTCAAAAATAGGTCCAATGTGCGTTCCTGCCGTCAATCTGGAGCAATGTCTGAGCGCGCCCAACGTCAATATGGTAACGTGTGGAGGACAAGCCGCGATTCCCCTTGCCAAGGCCATCGCCGAGGCAAACCCCGGCGTCCAATATATCGAAACTGTTTCAAGCATCGCCGCCCGAAGCGCTGGACCCGCGACGCGCATCAATTTGGACGAATATCTGGAAACAACGGAACATGGACTATCCCGTTTTTCTGGCTGCACGCATACGAAAGCCATCTTGAATCTCAATCCCGCCCTGCCTTGCGTGCACATGCAAACGACGGTCTTGGCAAAGATTCCTAAGCTGGATTTGGAGCGGACTCGAGCATCCATCCAAGAGACCGTGGCG
>CANJPY010000160.1 GCA_947476255.1 Chthoniobacteraceae bacterium
AACTCCCTTGCGGCCGGGCAGATGTGATTTCAGAAGTTTCCAGTTTTCATCTGAAAGATCATGACGCCTGTGGGCTGGCTTTTCCTGAGATTGATGCATGGCATTCCTTTTTTACAAGGCCTGTCAATCTCGTGACGACACTATCTAGATCCCACGCTCAGGATCGATAACGCAAAATTTCAGGTCCACACAGAGGCGGCAAAATATATTCGAAGCTTTGAGTTTCTTGGTAAGTCGGCCCGCGTGGACATGACTCAAGCCTACCAGACAGGCGTGTGGTCAGGTTTGATCAACGGGAAGCAAACACGGGTGACACGATCTGGGTGGGCGGATGTCCTGCCTCGGTTTGCCTTGAACGTTATTGGTGCGCCGGTGCTTTCACCCAGTGAATTCCAGAGATACCGCGCACAAGACACTGCCGAAACCATTTTGGGGCTTGCTCTGGCACTGCAGTTGCCAACAGGACAGTATTTCAGCGATAAACGCATTAACTTGGGAGGGAATAGGATTGCCTTTCGCCCCCAAATTGGAGCCATGCGGAACGTGGGGAAATGGACCATGGAAATCACAGGGATGAGTGGTTTTTTTACAGACAACGATGCCTTTTTTAATGGTAAGCACCTAAAACAACGTCCGACCTATGGAACGGATGCGCATTTGATTTACACATTTCAACCAGGGCTGTGGTGCTCTGGTAGCGCAGCGTACAGTGGAGGTGGGAAGACCTTTGTTGACGGAGCAGGAAGCGATAATCGTGAAGAAAACATTGCATGGGCTTTGAGTGTCGGAGTTCCAATAACGCGCGCTCTTGGCCTGCGCCTGTCGTACATCGAAACCCGCACACAGGTTGGCACTGGCCTGGATTCTAATACATTCTTATGCGCCTTTTTAGTGGCGTGGTAAAGATTGCCACCCCTTTCAGGCAATGGCGTTTCATGCCCTGCGGTGCGCTCACCGCAGACGACCTGTTCCTGAATCCTAAAAATCCGTTCGATGTGCCTTTCAAACCGGATTGTGACAGCAATGGATAAGATGAGCCACGTCCCATCAAATGCACCTTCCATCGGGGCGGAGTCCTTTTCTTTGGTTGTAGGTGGACCGCTTTTCCAACTGTGGAGGCGCACGGGCCTGAGTGGAGATGGGTTGGAGCTTCTATATCGAAGGCTCTTCTTTTTTTTCATACTGACATGGGTGCCGTTACTCGCATTCTCGCTAGCGGACGGTCGTGCGTGGGGGCCGAGCTTAAGACTGCCCTTCCTCCGTGATATTGAGATGCACGCGCGTCTCTTGCTATCCCTGCCGCTGATGCTGTATGCGGAATTGTTAGTCGAGCAGCGTATGCGTCCTCTCGTGGGACAGTTCGTGACCTGTGGCCTCATACCAGATTCAGCGCGGCCAGTTTTTGATGCAGCCTTATCGGCAGCCCGTGACATGCGTAATTCCTTGGCTCCCGAGCTGGCTCTCCTCGCTTGTGTGTACGTAGTTGGAGTGGCCTTTATTTGGCCAAACCAAGTGGGATTCGGGATAGAAAGTTGGTATGGGGTCACAGTCAATGAGAGGTTAGTACCGACTCATGCCGGTTGGTGGATGGGCTGTGTGAGTCTGCCCGTTTTTCAATTTCTGCTTCTACGCTGGTATTTTCGATTGTTCATCTGGGCCCGTTTTCTCTGGGGCGTCTCGCGGATCCATCTGCTTCTGAATCCAATGCATCCTGATCGTTGCGGTGGGCTTGGGTTCCTCGCTTCCTTGAGCAAAGTATTCGCCCCTGTCTTGTTTGCTCAGGGTCTCTTGTGGGCGGGGTTGATTGCCAACCGAATTTTCTTTCTGGGGGTGAGCCTCGTGACATTCAAAATGGAGCTCATCT
This sequence comes from Chthoniobacteraceae bacterium, assembly GCA_947476255.1. Lineage (GTDB taxonomy): Bacteria > Verrucomicrobiota > Verrucomicrobiia > Chthoniobacterales > Chthoniobacteraceae > Chth-196. The sequence continues at coordinate 1,865 of CANJPY010000160.1, forward strand.
CTTTTGTTGTTGGGGTGCTCGCTACTATCCTTGGCCCTTTGCTTGTTTTTCTACCTCAATTGAGCACCACAAAGAGACGCGGTCTCCTCGAATATGGGGTGCTTGCCGCGCGGTATACGCGCGAGTTTGAGCTGAAATGGCTGCGCGGTGGCGCCCCGCTTCAGGAGTCGTTTCTCGGCAGCCCGGATATTCAGTCTCTTGCGGATCTGGGTAACAGCTACACTGTCATTAAAGAGATGAGACTTGTCCCTTTTAATGCAAATACGGCGCTCGAGGTGGTGCTCGCAACCCTGTTCCCTGTCGTCCCTTTAACGCTTACAATGATTCCTTTGGAGGAGTTGCTTGGACGATTGCTGAAACTCTTGTTTTGAAAGCTTCCAGAGCATTTGTTTGTTTTGAGTTCTTCCGTCCTCGTTCGGCATGTCATTCGATTCGGTTATAAGCAATCGTTGGCTAAATGGGTGAAAAAGTGAGGGGGAGTGTCATTGGGGATAGAGCGTGGAAAATGTTCGGCAGGATGGATTCCTCAAACGCTCTGGAGAAGGTAAACCCAGCGATGCTTAAGCAGTGCGGATGGAGGAAAAAAAGGTAGGCGATTTGATTCCTGTGCGCGACTTGTGCGTGACTTGCGTGCGAGTTGATCCGGAGCGTTTCAGGCAACAAAAACTGCAGTGAGTGCTCAATATAAAAAGGTAAACGATGAATGCGTCTCAGTTTGTTTTGTGTGCGGGTCTGGTGTCTGTCATTGCCATGACAGGATGTAGTTCTACAACGATGCTTGAGAGTCGAAAGGCCACTGGTGCAAGTGTCGATCTTGATCGTCTGAACAAGGTTCTGGTTGTGGCTAAAACGACCGATGAGGCCGCGCGGCGGGTTGCCGAAGATAGGATGGCCACGTACCACAAATCTTTTCGTGTTTCGTACTCCGTGTTTTCTCAAAAGGAGATCATGGGTAATGAAGGCAAATACAAGGAGTCTCTCAAAAAGGCCGGCTATGATGGTGTTCTGACCATCCGGTTTCTGGGGAAGGGAAAGGAAACACGCTATGTGCAGGGAACCTATATTCCGGGGACCTATCAGAGTGGACCGTTTGGCAGGCCCGTCAGCTACAATCCAGGGTATTATCTCCCCGGCTACTACCGTGAGGATGTCAAAAATTGGATTGAGGTAGACGTGTTCTCCTTGGTCCGAAATCAACTCCTCTGGTCAGGGGTCACAGAGAGCACCAACCTTTCTGGTGTTGATAAGACGGTCACGGAGGTCTTGGATGAAGTCCGCCGGCATATGATCAAGGACAAATTTATTGGAGGCGGTTAGTTCTCCAGATCTTTATCCGTTTGGGCGGTTGAATTGGCATGCAGCGGCATGCAGCGGCAGGCAGTGGCAGGCAGTGGCAGGCAGTGGCAGGAAAAACGGACGCGGGAAACCGGTGGAATCATCCCGGGCTGCCTTAGGTTTTGGTCGCGGTGATTCCGCTGCTTGAAGAACGCGGTTTGCAGACTGTACTGCAAGACGAACAAAGATTGGGGCTCCTGCAAATGGGGGAGTGGATTTTTAAAAAGCTAACAGCCTGAATCGAAGGTAAGTCAGCGGTTCCTTAAATGGGTTAGCGGCTCTGGAACTTTAAGGGGGCTGTTTTCTACGCGGATCCTGGCGTGTTGTTGGAAAGCGGCAGTCTCGTGAGTTTATCGGGTTTTAATTCAATGAATGTTCATCCTCTGATCACAGCAGCGTTATGCAATGTTGCGTTGTTTCATCCCTTGGCGTCATGCGCGCAGGTGCCTTCTGGGGGCTCTCCAATGGTTTCCCAGCGCGTGCCGGTGTTCACGCAGGATCAGCTTTTAGATTTGGTAGGACGTGTGGCCCTTTATCCCGATGATTTGTTGGGCCTGTTACTGGCCTCCTCCACGACGCCGCTTGAGATCGTAAAAGCACAGCGCTTCCTGGATGCTTACGCGAAGAACAAAGCATTGAAGCCAGATTCCTCTCTATCGGAACCGGTGCGGAACCTTCTGACCTATCCGGATATCATTGGGCTGATGGCGGATGACCTTGATTGGACAGAGGCGATGGGGCAAGCCGTTGCTGCGCAGCAACAAGATGTCCTTCAGGCTATCCAGGTTTTTCGCCGAAAAGCGCAGACAGCCGGAAATCTGAAGACTGACGACAAACAGAAAGTCATTTTGCAGCAGGACATCATACAGATTATTCCGGCGCTGCCGGAGGTTGTCTACCTGCCAAGGTATGAACCGTCTGCTGTTATCGTCGAGCAGTCTGCCCCCGCTCTTTCCTACGCCCCCACCGCGTATCCAGTGTATTATAGTTCCGGGGCGGTTGGTGTGGCAGCGTACACAGGATTTCTGGCGGGCACATTCATGGCTTATGGGGTCAATTGGGGTGGTGGTTCCCTTTATTATGGAGCAGGTGTTGCCCATGGCGCGTACATGCAAGATCTGCGGCGAGATGATGTGCAGAATGGGAGGGAAGACTGGCAGGACTACGGTAAGGGCAGGAGGGAGGATTGGCAGGATTATTCAAAAAACTCCCAGTCCCAGCGGCAGCAGGCAGTCGCTGGAAATCAATCGGCGCGGCAGCAAGTATCGACCAGTAAACAGGCTGCTAGACAAAGTGCTGCACCACAGATTTCTTCGGCACAGGTGAGTTCAAAAGTTTTTTCAGCTTTGCCTGCTGGCGCCCAGAAGTGGCAAGCGGCAGGGCAGCTCCGAGAACCTTCGGAAAAGGGAGTATCTAAAGCAGGAGGTGCGCCGCCGCTTCAAAGCACCGGAAACACGAGCCGCGGTTCTGTGGCTCGTCCTGTGTCCTCTACCCAGGGCGGACCTCGCGCAACTGGTGGCGCCTCCGCGAGTGTTTTTAGCGGCGCCGCCTCGGGCGCCCAATCCCAACGCAATCGCGAGCGAGGGGCCCAGAGCATGTCGAGCATGAGCAGAGGCAAAGAAGCACCTGCGCGTGGCGGCGGGGCAATGGGGGCTCCAAGTAGAGGTTCTCGTTCCGGTGGTGGGGGGCGCGGCGGTCGTGGGCGGTAAGCGAAAGGGATGCCAAAAATTTATTAAAATGAAGAAGCTGGTCTGTTGTCTAACAATATTCGTAGTGCGAAGCTGGTTCGGCATTTGCGTCGCTGAAGATAGCGCTGGAATTCCGCTGCTATTCGAGACGCCGATTGCCGCTGCCGATGCGTTTGTGGATGCGCTTAAAACCGGTGAAACTGCCCCGTTAATCGAAATATTCGGTTCAAAACATAGAGACATGATCGGCACCATAGATGAGGCGCGGGACCGTGAATTGCGCGCCCGAGTGTTTTCGATGGCGCTCGAACGCCGGCGGTTTCGTTTTAACGACGACGGGTCCGTAAGCGTCGTCGTTGGTTTTGAAGCATGGGCTTTTCCTATTCCCTTGGCAAAAGTAGAGGGAGGTTGGCGTTTCGACACAGATGCCGGCATCGACGAGTTGGTAAAACGGCGCATCGGAGAAAATGAACTCACGGCTATTGCAGCCATGCATTCTTATGTCAGCGCTCAGCGACAGTACGCAGCCGCGCCCAAGGACGGAACGCAGGTGCGCCAGTTTGCACGACGATTTGAGAGCACGCCCGGAAAGAGGGACGGCTTGTACTGGCCGGATAAGGGGGACCAAGAACAGGCTTCTCCCTGGAAGGACATCAAAGACACTAAAACGCCGTATGCTGGTTACCATTTTAAAATATTAACGGCTCAAGGGCCGAGTGCGCCCGCTGGCAAATATAATTACATGATCAATGGTCGGCTTCTCGCAGGCTTTGCCTTGGTCGCCTGGCCTGCTGCTTATGGTAAAACGGGTGTGATGACGCTGCTTGTGAATCACTATGGTGAGGTGCATCAAAAGAACCTAGGGGAGGATACGGCAAAGCGTGCCGCTGCGATTCTCGAGTATAATCCGGATAAGAGTTGGACCAAGGTTACGGATTGACCAGAGTCTGCCGTAAACACTGAAGCTCCTTGGAGCATGGGAGGGGTGGTTTCATGAGGAGGAATGTGTGATTTGGGATGTTGCGAGGAAGATGCGTTTGCCCGCCGGATTAAGCGCATGCTGGCTGCATTCGCTGCTGCGATTGACTTTCAGCGTGCTTTCAGTCGCTGGTACGGGGTGTACTCAATACGCGACAGTTTCTCAGACCAAGCCGATGTTTCGGCCTGTGCGTGCTTTGGCCGGGGCTCTGGGTTCGGTGCAGCAGTCCCTGCAAAAAGCGCGAGGCGAGGAGCAGCGGGCGCCAAGGGTCGCGCTTGGGGAATACCTGACGGCCGCTGAAGCCTCCCAACGAGAGTTACTGGCGCACCCCGACGATACGGGCGCAAGGGATGCCTATAATTTTGCGGTGGCCCGCGTTTTGGGACTCCTTCAGGATGCAAAGTTAGATCCCTGGACAAAGCCCCTCAACGTCCCCTCTGCAAGCGGCGGGTTTGTTCTGACAAGTAAGCCGGACCGTCGTCCCCAGTGGAATCCAATTCTCTATACTTTCACTCCTGCGGACCAATTCGACGTCAAAGGCAGTTACGTCACGAAGCGAAACACAAAGGAAGGGGTAGGGGCGCCAAGTGTTGCCGTGGGGCGAAGTATCAATGAAAATGCAGCCAACGATTTCGCGATCCCTAGAGTATTCTACGGAGTCACCGCGATGATTCGTTTTTCTGGCAGGACAGCAGTCATTGCGTTTGAGGACCCTCTTGCAACGGAGACTGTCGAAATTGACAGGCATCAGTTTCCTCTGGCTGCAGATTTTACAGTGCCTCTCGCTGTATTGCTCGCAAGCGCAAAGCCTCAGAAAATGGAGCTCTCGCGCCTGCTTCACCCGGCTGAATACGCAGAAACTGCACGGATCTCGCGTCTGGAACCCTATGATCCTAAAAAGACGGTCGTTCTGGTCGTACATGGCCTGATGGATTCTCCGGCAACATGGACGCCGATGATCAATGAATTGCGCAGCCATCCTGCGATTCGGCGGAACTATCAATTTTGGTTTTACAGCTACCCTAGTGGCTATCCATATCCGTATTCAGCGGCCATCTTGCGTCATAATCTTGATTCCATTGAAAAACGGTATCCTCTGGGCAATAGGAAGATGGTGGTTATCGGGCACAGTATGGGGGGGTGTATCACTCGTTTGCTGATTACAGATGCAGAGGAGAAAATCTGGATGAGCCTTTTTAAGAAAATGCCGGATAAAGTGTCGCTTTCGCCTGAATCCAGAAAACTTCTCACAGATGCCCTTATCTTTAAGCATCGGTCTGAAATTGGCCGTGTGATTTTTATTTCCGCTCCGCTGCGTGGGAGCCAACTGGCAAGCAACTGGCTTGGGCGGGTTGGAGCGCGTCTGATCACAGCGCCGAAAATGTTTTTAAGTATTGGGCAGGATGCGCTCAGTGTGAGTACGTTTCAGCACGAAGACTTAAAGCTCAACCGCATCCCAAACAGCGTTGATACGCTTGCGCCTAACAATCGCTTTGTGAAGGCGGTCAACGCGATCCCTTTGTATTCTGGAATTCCTTATCATGTGATTTGCGGCGACCGTGGCAGAGGTGGAAACAGGGACAAGACGCCACCTGTGATGAGTGATGGGTTTGTTCCCTATTGGAGCAGTCATTTGGAGGGAGCACAAAGCGAACTGATTGTCCCCTCGGGGCATAGTTCGCATCAAAATCAGCAAACAATCGGCGAGGTTCTCCGTATTCTGGAGGTCCATTCCGGGCAATAGGTGTTTCGTTTTTTGGGACCATCCTATCGAGCGTTGTAAAATGCGGCGGTGGGTGTTTGCTTTGTGGGCAACAGGGTTGGAGGCAGGGGCTTGGTTCTCTGGAGAAAGACGAGCCTGAATTCTGTGGTTATTGTATCGGCGCAGCGATTTCACGCGACTGGAGGGGCCATCGAGGGGGAAGGGGCGGATGGTTTGGCGAGCAGGGCTTTTTGTTTTGAAGTCAGATTTTCTGGTTGAGGAGTTGTTTTGCGAGCATCGGTTGAGCGCAAAGCCCCTCACGCCGTGTGGGCAGATGACCCTCTACGGGGCCCATGCGCGAGTACATCAAAAGGCAGACGCTACGCAGCA
>CANJPY010000161.1 GCA_947476255.1 Chthoniobacteraceae bacterium
GACGACGCCCTCTATGTTGCGCACCTGCGTGAACGCAAAGCACCTCTCCTAGACTTCCTTCCCGCCGCCTGAAAAATGATCTCTTTTTTTATCAAAAACAGCTTGCGCGGTTCACCTCAGATGTTGGCTAATGGCTGGGAACCCCTCGGGTTCAGGCAGTTTCGCGCTCCATGGGAAAGTGAGCACATGGGGAAGACAGTCCTGTCTTCCCCGGCTTTGGAGACAGCGCACGGAGGCTCACCCAGTGGGGGAGGCCCAAAAGGGGTTCTATTGACATACATCAGACTCTTCCGCATTGAGTTACATAAATTTTTTGAGCCCGTTTTTGGGGGGTAGAACGGCGGTTTTTGAATCCAACCCATGCGACTCACTTGAGGTTTTATATTTTTACAACCTAGATCGTGGCCACCTTGTCCGACCGTTCACTTCAGGGCAAAAATCGCCATGTCTGTCTTTAAAGCATGAGTCGCCAAAAAAGGTTCCCTACGAACGCCTTTACTTTGAGACGGCGGCGAGCCACTACTTTCACCCTCGACTCCCAACGACCACCAGATCCCGACACGCGCTTTCCCGTGCTTTCCACGCATCACCCTCGCATCCTGCTGACCAACTTCCATCCAAACGGCGGCGGCGGGCACGTCACCTTCATCCGCTCCATTTTGCAAAGCCCATTGGCGCTCCATTACCAGTTCGGAGTCGCAAGCCCCCCTGGTTCTCTCGCCCTCAAGACGGCGCAGGACCTGGGGATTCCGGCCTTTCCCTGCTGGTTTCCTGGAAGTCTCCGCGAGATTCCCGATGTCCTGCGGGCGGTCAGTGCCTTTGGCGCGATATGCGGCGACTTTCGTCCGGACCTCATCCACTGCAACGGCGGACGGGACCACTCCATCGTCCTCTACCGACGTTGGTGGGACAATGGGGACGAGCCTGTCGTACGCACCCACCATGCCATCCGCCAGCTTCCCAATACTCCCTACCATCAATGGCTGCTTACCCGGGCCACCGCTCTTAACACCTTTGTCTGCCACTCCGCCCATAGTCTATCCACTGCGGGCAAAGCTTTGAAGGTCCAAAATTATGCGGTAGTAGAAAACGGCGTCGACCTCGCGCATTTCGCCCCCATTTCTCCCGATCAGGACTTGCAGCGTCAACTCGGGCTGGAACCGGGTGTCCGGGTATTCGGCTCCTGCGCCGGCTTGGGAAGCTACAAGCGGGTGGACCTCCTTATGCGGGCTGCCTCCCGTCTACGGGAGAAGTACCCGTTCCGCATCCTAGCCTTGGGAGGCGAGGCGGCCGGACGAGAATACATCGCCCTCGCAAAAAGTTTAGGTTTGGAGGACCGGTTCATTTATGGCGGTTTCCAAACAGACGTACGGCCCTGGTGCAGCCTGTTCGACGTTGGTTTCATCCTCAGTGACCGCATCGAAACGATTTCCTTCGCAGCCCGTGAGATGCTGGCCATGGGGATCCCCCTGATCTCCTCGACCTACGCAGGTTTGGTGGAAAACGTCGAAGACGGCTACAACGGGTGGCGAGTGCGACCGGGAAGCGTTGACGATGTGGAAGAGGCCATGGTTCGCATGCTGGAGTTGAATCCTGAAGAACTACGAGTGATGGGTGCTAACGCCCGAGCCAAGGCGCAACGGAGCTTCGGAATCGACCGCCAGACGGAAGGCATGGACCAGGTTTACACTCAGGTTTTGCGAAAAAGAGCCCCTTGAAGGGTTCGCTAACGCAGCCTTGTGATTCTGACGACAGAGAACCCCCGAAAGCTCCTGGGCCGCTCACGGGGTGCGTAGCGCTTTACAATTTTGGGCACGCAACGAGGTTCTGTGGGGCCTTTCTTTCAATGGCGCTCCCGGAGAAAAGTGGGCCACTCAGGCGCAGCCAGCCCATGAACTCTGGTTGCGCGAGAAGGTTCAAGCAGTCAAAATGCGGGTTCGCTTAATCTCCAGCCCGCTTTTATACGCGGCAATAAAATGCCATCCTGCGCAAAACCTTGCACATACTTCAGGATTTGATTGTTCCCAAGTCCGACCCAGCAGGCACAGGCAAGACTCTCCTGCCGCATTGTCTCTACAGAACCGATCCAACGCTGACCGCCCCAAATACCCCAAGCCTATCAATTGATCTAGACAAGTAAAAATCATGAAGGACACACATCGTGGCTCGCATCCGCCTCATCACGCGGCTTTCCAACCAACGATCACGGAGAAGGCCATGATTTTCCAGAAATGATAAAAACTGATAGGAATAATGAATTTTCTTTTGACCGCATAGCCGCAACTCTCTCGCGCGGTATCGTCGCGGGGGCGCGCTAAACATCCCTCTCCCGTTACCAGGCGGGGCAGGCTAAAAACCGCTTCTCGCGTTCACCGTGAGCGTGGCAGCGCTGCTGGTGACGCCGCCATTGGTGTTGCTCACCACCACGCTATAACTTCCTGCGTGGCTGAGTTGGGTGTTGGCGATCGTGTAGCTGCTGTTTGTTGCTCCGGAGATGTTTATTCCGTTCTTTCTCCACTGGTAGGTGAGGCCCGTGCCTTTATCCACCACACTGAGGGTCACGGCAACGGCAGTCGTAACAGACTGATTGGCTGGCTGGGTGGAGATAATCGGAACATCTAGCAGCGCGTTCACCAAACGGAAATCATCCGCCCAAATCTGTCCTTCCGATATGGGGCCGTAGTAGGTGTTGGCTAACAGGCCCACGGCGAACTCGCTTGTCGCTATTGCATTAGGCGCAATTCCGGCAAGCTGGGTGATCCGAAGCAATTTCCAGTTTGTGCCCGCGCCAGTGTCGTCATACCGAGATTCAAACTGCTGCTTTGCCGAGCAGTAAATGACGCGGAGTTTGAAGTCAGTAACGCTGAGTGCTGCTGAAGTTTCGGCGACAGGCTCGTCCGGCCCGGTTGAAGTCCAATACTGGAACTCTGCCTTTGGAACACCCGACACACTGCCACGGCTAAATTCCACATGGAAGGAGCGCCCTTCCGCTCCTGACATCATCCGCGCGTCGCCCACTCCCAGCTGCAAACTGGAGGAACCTTTGGTAGAATAAGGAGCAGTGTTGTGACACCTATGAGTAGTCGCCGTGAACGACTCAGTGGACGGTCTGTGAAGACCTCGGATTCGACTTTGGCGAAGTGTTTGAGGAGCACGGACTCGATGTCCTGATGACGACTGTCGAAGTCGTCGTGGAGCGCATTGAGTTCTGCCTTCACCTCGCTTTCCGTGAGAGCTCAAGCTCGCCCGATGACGGTGGAAACGCGATGAGCATTGCTGGGAATGAAGGGGCGAATGAGGACACGCGAGCTTTCAGGTAGCAGTACAATCTGATGGCGCTTGATAGGTAGGTTGTTCATGAACGAGAGGGGAGGGGATGCTCGGCTTCGGCCATGTCTGCTAGCGCGAGGTGGAAGGCGAGTGTGGATTCCGCGCCTTGATTTTCATTGCATCGATCACGATGCAGGCCATCGCAACACCCTCCCGTGGCGGGATCGTAGAGGGATTGGCCAAGATCGTTGCGGCCAAGGGAACCAGTCGAAGGCGCGACGTGCTTCACGTGACCACGTGGAGTCGTAGGTAACGTGATAAGCTGCCAAGCAGGCTGCCACCATCGCTTGGGCTTCGATCGGTTGCTGGTCAAAATCGGCACGCGCGCCATCACGCTCATAAAAGCCGTCGCTGCCGATGGGGCGGAAACAGCCTGAAGGCGTCTTCTGAATGGATGCAAGCCAGCCTAAAGATTTGAGCCCTATGTCCAGCGCTTCGCTGTTAGACATAGCGTCGCCACTGAGCAGAAGAGCTTGGCATAAACGAGAATTGTCATATGTCGCATTGCTTTCAAACCATGGCCAATGCTCGGTGGCGCAAGCCGTGTATAAGTTTACCAGCTTACTGGTTAAATCCATGCGCAGGTCTAACGCTTTTTGATGAGTTGGGAAAGCCGCTATGAACTCGTGGAGGCCAAGCAACGTGAATGCCCAAGCCCGTGGCGAGGTGAATGATGAGACAACATCTAAGGCGAGTTCAAACAACGAGGCACAAAGGCCGCGTTGTCCCAAATATTGGGAATGCTGCACGCCTGTGCCTAGCGCCCACAGCGCTCTTCCGTGGCTGTCTTCACTGCCTGCTGGCTCAAGCCATTGACGTGCAAAGCTCATGAAATTGCGGAAGCGACCAGTGTCGCGATTCAATGCCATGGCTAAGAAGGCAAGGTAACTCGAGGCAAGTCCGTGAAGATCTTTGGCCAATGGGAAGGTGCCGTTTTCATCCAACCGACAGCACAGCAAAAAGGCGCGTGCATTGTCGTCTGTGCAGTAGCCGTGGTAGAAGTCCGGCACGGTAAAGAGAGCATGTTGGAAAATGCCTGTCCCATCCGTCATGCGCACAATGTGGGCGATGTGAACAGGAGGTAATTCATGCGGACGACTCGCCACGGTGTATCCGGCAAAGGCGGTGCGTGGCTTTATGTTTCGCTCAGCGCGAGCGCTTTGGAAGCACTCGATGTACCGTTGAGCCACAGCTGGCCAGATCATTTCACGACCTTTCGCCCAGGCTCTTTTTTGCACGCATTCCATCAGACTACTGTTACTGAGGTAGTCATGGACAGCGGTCGCGATGGCTTCTGAATTCGCAAAAGGCACTAGCTTTCCAGCGTCATTTGCCAGCAGTTCTTGCGCATGCCAGTAGGGTGTAGAGATGACCGCTTTACCTGCGCCGAACACTTGTGCCAGCGTGCCGGAAGTGATCTGTGCTTCATTCAAATACGGTGTCAGATAGATGTCGGCAGCGCTGATGAATTCCTTCAAATCGGTAGAAGACACAAAGCGATTGTAGAAGATCACATTGTCCTTCACTCCCAGCTCTTCGGCCAACCATTCAAGACCAAGTCGATAGCGTTCGCCTTCACGAGCGATATGGTGAGGATGAGTGGCTCCAAGCACGAGATAAACCACATTCGGATGTTGGCGCACAATCGCGGGCAGTGCCCTGAGCACATGCTCAATGCCCTTGCCAGGACCAAGCAAACCGAAGGTGAGTAGCACCGTGCGCCCTTCGACACCAAACTGGGCCTTTGATGGCAAGGTGTCCTGCAAAGCGATGTCGGGGATGCCGTGGGGTATCACCTCGATTTTTGCGTCGGGTATGGAGTAAGTTTCGCGCAGTATTTCAGCACCCTTTTGAGCCATCACGACCAGCCGTTCGCTGCGACGCGCTAGCTCATTCATCACGGTGCGTTGAGCGTGATTCGGATCACGCAATACCGTGTGCAAGGTCGTGACCACAGGCATTCTCACTTCTTTGAGAAGAGCCAACAAATGACCGCCTGCTGAGCCACCATAAATGCCGAACTCATGCTGCACACAGAGCACATCGGCGTTGTTGAAATTGAGCAAATCCGCGGTGCGCCGGTAAGAGTCGATGTCTTTCTCCAGCAGTTCAAATCGCACTCGAGGCGGGTAATCGTAGCCCTCCATAAGATCGCTGACAGCGGCGACATAGCAGTCAGACTCAGGCGAGGCAGCACTAACGGATTCACAGAGATCGCGCGTAAAGGTCGCAATGCCGCACAAACGGGGAAGGTAGTCCCCCAAAAACGCCATCCTCACCGGTGGCAACGTATCGCTCACAAGCGTGAGCCTCGGGTAATCTGCATTCTGAGAGCAAACAGGCTATGGCCGAACAAGCAAGGTGCAATTTACCGATTGCCAGCGGACTCAGCAGCATGGCTCAAACATGCATTGAAGAGGTGAGATGAAGGCGCGTCATGACGTAGGCTTGAACGTTGCCATGCATACCTCACACCTTGGTTCGCGCCGTCACTATCTCAACGCCAAAATCATCGGCCCAGGCACTTTGGCTCTTTCTTTGTTATTGAAACAAGACGGACTGCGCGCCGCTCCTGTTAAGCCCGAATTGGTTGGTTCTGCGCGCGATGATTTGCTGCCGAAGCAACGGCATTTTAAAGACGTTGGTAGACTTCGAAGGTGAAGGGAAAAAACCCCCAACCCCGAATCCGCTATGCCGCGACTTTCTACCTCCGGATGGAGTGTGGGCCCACGGTAGCCAGCATGCGATTTAATACAGCGGCTCCGATAGCGGCCTCAGTTTGTTGAGTTTTAAATCCCCTCGCGCGCAGCCGAGAACCAATGAGAGATTTGTAACGGCCCATAGTCGTTTCAATCTGGACACGCTCACCATAACCGGTGCCTTTTTGCCAAACCAATCGCCCCTCTGTATCGAGGATTTGAACATGGCGATAACGCTGATTCGACGGGCACGTTTCAGGACTAGCCCCAATACTGTTCATTGAGAGGTTTAAAATTTCCGTGCCTTCGGGCAGGTTCCGGACAGCTGTGGCGCGAAGTGATCCCCGTGAACAAATTAGGGGAATCCTACAAAGGTTTAACGCTAACAGCAAAAGGGTGAGGGATCTGCCTGCTGAGGTTTTGGTTTGGCGCGCCCCGCGACCACACCGCGTGCGCTGCGGAAACGGGGCGAAAGCGCAATCCCGTCATTCGCCACCTCTCCTAAACCCCGACCTGCCCCTCGGGATACGCCGTTTCATGTAACCGCGTCCACTCGGCCTACGTTTTCACATCGCCTGACATTCAGCCCCGAGCGTCATCTCGCGCAACATGTGCTAGGCGGCGTCACGCCAGTGCGCCTGCAAAGGGTGCGCTCGGTCAGGAGGCGTCCATGACGGCGCAGGAGTCCGTCGGCGCCGAAGGGCATGCAGATGCCACGTAAGGGTTTCGACTAGGCACATCGGAGGGCTGCCACTTGCGAAAAGTTGTCTCCGCTCGGCTGTGTGTCATGTATTCTTGGTTCGTCCCTCGGTCCTTTTACATGCCTACCAGCTCCGCTTCCGGGCTCTAAAGAACTGAACGCAGAGCGACCCTGAAACCGAAGTAGGGATTCCGGCGCCCCAGAGTGCCGGCGTCGCGGGAGAGAAATGAGCACCCCCCCGCGACGCTGTAGGTGCTCCCGCCCCGGAGCACCCGCGAGCCATCTAAGCTCGGATACCAATCCCAGCACCATTCTTCCAATTGATAAGAAATCGTTTTCGGCCCGTTTCCGCAGCGCGCGCGCGGTATCGTCGCGGGGCGCGCTTAAGGGAGAATTGCTTTTCACGGCACAAAACATGGGGCGACTTATCCGCTGTCTGACCGTGGGCGGAGACAAATCTTAGGCCGTTGTTAGCAGTGGTGCGGTTCCTCCTCCCACCCAATGAGCATGTGCCTTCGCTCGTGCCGGCAAAACTCCCAGCTCCACTAGAAATTGGGGCGCACTACTTTCTTCCCTCGTCAGACCCAGGGAAAATAGGCCCGCGCAAGAGATCAGTCGGTGAACACGTTGTCGTAGTCTGGGAACGGATTCCGGGCTTGTGGATCGTCAGCTTCCCAGTGTTTGGGTGCTGCAGAGGGCGGTCCCCTCTACGGCATGAACGCGGGCAGTCCACCCCAGAGGTTGAGATGATGCAGGCTCTTTTCGATCGCCTTCCTTTGATCAATCACCGCAATCACCCGCATCCGGTGCTGGCGATGGGGGCAAACCAAAGGGTCGGTGTGCCAGACTTTGAGAATCACATCCCGCCATTTTTTGGAAGGCGGCTTTGCAGGCGGTGGAGGCGTGCAGGGCGGACGCAAAGGATCCGCCGGAACCGAAGGTGCAGGAGGAGCACGGCCTCAATATTCGCATCGACCTGACGTAGTGCGTAAGGGTTACGGGTTAAGGGTTAACCTAAATGCGGCAATGAAAGCGCGGCACACTTTATGTAACTCTATGCGGAAGAAGCGGATGCATGTCAAGAGAACCTCTTTTGGGCCTCACCCACTGGGTGAGCCTCCGTGCGCTGTCTCCAAAGCCGGGGAAGACAGGACTGTCTTCCC
>CANJPY010000162.1 GCA_947476255.1 Chthoniobacteraceae bacterium
CGTCAACGAGACAGGCTGGGTGTTGATCACCGGCGCAGTGTTCACCGTCAGGGTGGCTGACGCAGAGGTCACGCCTCCCGCCCCGTTGCTGACAACAACATCGTACGTACCCGCATGGAGCGCCTGCACCGGGTTCAGCGTGAAGGTCGCCTGCGTGCCGCCTGCAATGACCACGCCGCCCTTGCGCCACTGGTAGCTCAACGGCGCCGTGCCGTCCGCTGTCACCGAAAAAGTAGCCACCGTGCCCGCGTTTAGCGTCAATGACGCAGGCTGCGTGTTGATCACAGGCGCAGTGTTCACCGGTGGCGCTTCCACAACATTTACAAACGCCGCTGGACTAACGGCATTGAGTGAGCCGATGGACACCACACAATCATAGTTTCCAGCGTCGTTTGCTGCGGCTTGTGTAATTTCCAGGGATGCTCCAGTGCCACCTTGAATCGCATTCCCGTTCTTCCTCCACTGGTATGCCAGTGTCCCTGTCCCGCCAGCCTCCAGACTCAGACTAAAAGCCGTTCCTACATTCACCGATTTACTGGCCGGTGCTATTGAAATGACTGGAGGAAGATCCATTTGGGTCACCGTCAGAATCATATTTCTGAATTTCACGTTACCCGTGACCTTAAAAACCGCTTTTCCATAGGCGGTGAGCGTGTCTCTGGTGAACCAGCAATTCTTGTCGTACACGCGAATCTTGGCTGTCTTCCATTGCCCTGTGGCGGAGCAAATAATCTCTGCAATGGCGTCGCTTGAAGCAGATCCCGAGGTGTTGGAGTAAATCTGGTAGGCGCCGAAGTCCGCATCGAACCATTCCCAAGTGAGCTCTGCATCGCAGCGCAGGGAGCTCATCATCACATCCACTGCGCTTGGGAGCGTCAGCCAAATCGGAGTTGAGGTTGTAGCATTCTTTTCTGTCGTGGCCGGCACGAGAGTCGTGACCACGGCGGGACGACTTACAATCTGCGGCTCCATCCCGACGAGACGGCCTTCCTCCAAAGCAATGGCTGTCTCCGCTGATGGATATCTGCGGCTTGCGATTTGTTCGGCAATGGCGTCCAGGCGGTCCTTGACACCAGCCGCAGGAAAGCCCAACCGAGCCAAACGGGAATATCCTTTCCGCAGATTAAAAAGACGCATTGGTAAAGGCAGGCCGCTGGGATCGGAGGTGAGGTCCTTAAATCCCGAAGCGCCCTCTTCAATGATTGTGACATCCTGAAGTCCCCGTTCTACAGAGGGTTCTACCATGGTGCCTTCGGTCCAATCGTTCCATGTGGCTATGAAGATGGCGTCCAGATTCGCCCGTTCGTCCTTGTAAAGATTCCACTGCTGCCGCGCGGTCTCACCGCCCTTTCGAGCAATGTAAAAAACCTTCGAGCCCCATCCTCCGCATGGACGGTTATCCCCGTTTCCCATGACCCCGCCCATCCTGAGAGGAAACCCCTGAGATTCAAACGCTTTAGTGTACCCGATCCAGCGCTGACGATAGGCAAGCATGCTTTCTGCCGTGTAGTACGAGTCGTATGTATTCGAAGCGATCAAGGGTGCCAGCTCAGGGTCTGTCGACTGGGGCTCTGAGAGTGCTGCTCCAGGGGTGCTCCAAGGGTAATAACCGTCCATAAGATTTTGCCCAACGCGGAAGTTTCCTGCTGCATAGGCGTCCGGCAGACCTAAAAATGTTCTTGCGATGAGTGGTGGGGAGGTCGGGCTCCATGCTGCTCGAACCGTTGCAAGGTCGACAGCATTATACGAGGGACAACCCCAGCCAAAAAAAAGTAACAAAGGACGCCCCCCGATACTGGGCGCCGTCGGATGGTCGTAGAGCTCCTCTCGGAGGCTCGCCGCGTAGCCTGTCAAAAATGCGTTCCAATCCGCCGCTGTGGGATTGGCGCCATAAGTAGGCGTGACCTTATAATCCAGCGTTTGATCTGCCTGCCAGACAGCTCCAATAAAAAAACCCAAGCGCTCAGCGACTGAGCGCAGTCTGAGGTTGCTTACTTTCCCGGGGGAATTCCACTCGATCATAAAGCCATCGATTCGAGCAGCTTTTGCCAAAAGTATTTGATACTCGATGTAGTCCTCATCCTCCTCGGATTGCATGCCAACGGCGGGGTAGACGGTACATGGAATGTCGTTCCGTCCGTCACTCCCGATAAGGTCGCCATTGGAAATGCGTCGCTTCACGCTTGCCTGACTTGCGAGCGCATTTCCGTCCCATCTCCATACGTCTAGCCCGTTTCCGTTTGGGCGTGTGATGTGGTGAGGCATGTAGTCTGCCAGAACCAGTTTGCCAGTCGGATATTCAGCGGCGCCCAGTAAGCATTGGCACAAAATTGTGCATGCGATGATGATCCGTAAAAATTTCATAAACTGAGGCGGGCATGAAAGTGAAGCTGCAAGAATAATGCGCTCGCCTTTCTCCGCGCAAGTCATTCGTTTCCAGAATCATCCCCGAAAACCGCTTTCCCTCTGGGGAAGGTCGTTGGCGCGGTAGGCCTGGATCAGCTCCTCGAGGTATTCGATCGAGCGCCTTAATGATGCGCCCCGCAGACTGTCTGCGACACGCTTGGGTTCGGGCCACTCGCGCACGAGCGTGATCGTCGGCACAATGTCGCTGCCCCTCAGGATCGCAGCCTCCACGGATTCGAAGTGATGATGCCGCGCCAGCAGCGTGCCGTGCGCCTCCAGCACAAGCGTGAAGCCGTGGTCGCCGTAGGCTTCCGAGAATGCGCCGTCGATGGTAATCGCCTTTCCACAGCGCTTTAAGGGCGACTCCCCCTTTTCTACTTTCACGGGCACATGGCCGTTGACGATAAGCCCGACCGCGGGATCCACTTCGAACTCGGCAAGGATCTTGTCACAAAACCACGCCTCGTGGATGAGGTTGAAGTAGGGATTCTTTGTCTCGTGATGCGTCTTGGTGTCCTCCAGAAAGTCGCGCTCAAACGTGGTGATTCTGTCTTTGCCAAAAAGCGGCGAATTCGGGCCGCTCCACAGGTACCAAAGCAGGTCCATCCCATTCATGGTGGGCTCGTCCAAAAGCCGGTACACCACAGACTCAATCGCGTCCATCAAAGCGCGGCCGGCGCGCGGTTCTCCGGCCACGGGCATCTCGAGAAATTCTCCTTTCTCATCCACAGGAAGGCAGCCGTGAAACACAAGGTTGGCATCGCGCCTGAGATACATCGCGCCGTGTGTGACCATCCAACGCATCTGCTGCCACAGGCCTTTGCTGGCCATAAACGAACCGCGGATGCGCTCCAAACACTGGCCCTCCTCGGCGCTGAGTTTGTACGGATCCGCAGGGTCGATGGTTGGAAAAAAGGCATCCTTCAACGGGTAACGCACGCCATCGAGGACAATGTGTCCCGTGCCATCGAGCCTGTGCAATAAACGCCGGGACTCCATGTTCCACTCGGGGTGGCGCGCGATCATCTGCCCCTCAAGCTTGAACTGCATCACCGCCGCTGCCTTCTGCATGCGCGCGATCATGATTGTTTCACGCATGCCCGTGGCGTGGCTCAGGAAGCAGGTTGCCGGGTCGTCGTGGTACACTTTTCGCACGAGCACCTCCAGCGGTTGCACGGGAATGCCGTAGCCCTCCTCCAATTGGGACAGGCGCCGATAACGGAGCGAGATGCGCAGGACATGGCAGATGAGCGCTTCGTGGCCGAGGCATGCACCCAGCCAGGCCATGTCGTGGTTGCCCCATACAAACGCGACATTGGGCTGTTGCATCAGATAGTCGACGACCTTGTCTCCGCGGGGCCCGCGGTCCCAACAATCGCCGGCGATGATGAGTTCGTCGATGGCGAGGTTGCGGATCAACCGTCCGGTGAGGTGAATGAGATGCAGGATGCGGTTGTGCTGTGCCAGGGCCTGGACGATCGCGTCGATGTAGCGCCGCTCCCGCTCCGCGGATGGTGCGTGCAGGATCTCCGTGAGCAACTCGCGGTATTCCGCCGGAAACACACGCACGGCGTCCTGCAGACTGCGATGGGATACAAGTTCGCGGACAATATGAAACAAGGGGCCCAGCGTGCGTGCGGCGTAAGCGCTTTGCGTGTCGGAGGTCGTGAGGGTTTTCTGCAACCGGGCCACCACTTCCGCCGGATAAAAAATCAGGGTCAGCAGTTCTTCAAATTCCTTCTCTGGGAGTTGGTTTTTGAGGAGCCGCTCCACCAGCGGTCGGAGTGTTCCCGAAGCGTTGTTGATGACGTGGCGCAGCTTGCGGTCTTCACCGTGGATATCGCTGATGATGTGGATACTGCCCATGGGCAGGGTGAGCTCAGCCGACAGACGCGCGATCTCGGCCACGGCGCTGTCGATGTTTGGGAATTCCTGGGACAACGCCCGCAGGCCAAGGATTGCGGAGTCGTGCCTGCGATCGTCGGCGACATGAGGAAGCGCGGAGGGTGACATGGGGTGGGAGTGGTAAAAGGTGCGAAGGTCAGCGCGGTGTTTGAAACGGTGAAATCCGCTGCAGCGTGAGCTGCGGCATTTCAGTGGCGCGCGAGGTGTCCAGATCAATGGTGAATTCGGCGACCCAGTCGTTGTTCTCCTCGGGATCGAGCAGCATTTGTTGCAAACGCCACAGGCGCGTTTCGGGAATCGGTTCAAAGTAGGAGTGCCGGGCATTGCGCGCTTCCGGGTCGAGACGAAGCCGCTGATGTTCTGCTAGAAATCTCTCGAGTGCGCCCTCGAGCGCGGCAGGCGGCCAGTCCGCAGCGTTGGCGAGTTGTTCCTGCGCGCTCGTGGTGTCGTGGTTGGTAAGAAAGCGCAGGAACTCAAAAACACGGGTGCGCACGAGGGTGCGGAATTTCTTCGCATCGCGGGTAATGTCGGCCTCAGCCTCCTCGGCACCAGGCGGGCGGAGTTCCGTCTGCTGCGCGACGGCAAAACCGGGATTCCGCAGTTTTTCCCATTGCTCCATCAGGCTTGAATCCACCTGCCGGAGGAGGGCACCAAGGTACTGCTCCATGTCCTGAAGTGTTTCATTTTTGACGGCATCGGGAACCGTCTGCGCGAGGACCTTGTAAACGGAGGAAAGATGGCGCAGCAGCAGTCCCTCGGATCGCTGAAGGTCGTAGATTTTGATGTAGTCGGCAAAACTCCTGAAGTCTTCAAACATCTCGCGGGCAATGGATTTTGGGCGGATGTTTTCCTGTCCAACCCAGGGGTGTGCCGCGGCAAAGGCATTAAAGGTGCTGTAGATGAATTCGCGGTTTGGCTTGGGATATTCGAGCTTCTCAAGCTCCTCCATGCGCTGGTCAAATTCGACACCTTGAGACTTCATTTCCGAGAGCGCTTCGCCCTTCACCTTGTCGAGTTGTTTGCGCAGAATCGCGTCGGGATTTTCGAGGATGCTTTCGACCAGGGAAAGGACGACCAGCGCGTAATCGGGGGCCTCGGGATCCAGTTGTGGAAGGGTATCGTGAAGATACAGGGAGAGCGTTTGATTCATCGAAAAATCATCCTGCAACTCCATGTTCACGCTCACCTGGCGCTTTTCGATTTTGACAATGTTGTGGCCGAGCAGCGCTCTGAACAACTGCCACGCGCGTTTAGTGTGCGCTTTTTTCGCTTTGGGCGTCTCGTGGCTGCGGGCGATGAGTTGCCGCATCGCGCGCGCGCTGTCTCCGCTTTGGCTGAGTACGTTGAGGAGCATGCCGTGACTGACTTGAAAACGGCTCGTGAGGCGCTCCGGCGCCGAGGTCATGAGTTTTTCGAAGGTCTGCTTGTCCCAGTGGCTGTAGTTCTTCTCGGGTGGCTTGCGTTTGACAAACTTCTTCCCGGTCTCGGCTTGTTTGCGCTCCAGTTGGAGGTTTTCAATCGCGTGCTCGGGGGCCTGGGCAACCACCCAGCCGCAGGCGTCAAAGCCCTTGCGCCCGGCCCGGCCGCTGATCTGGTGGAAATCGCGCGCGCTTAGAATGCCGGTTTTTTCACCGCCGTATTTGCAGAGTTGTGTGAACAGAACAGTGCGTATCGGCACGTTGATACCAACGCCAAGGGTATCGGTGCCGCAGATCACGGGGAGCAGTCCCTTTTGGGCGAGTCCCTCCACGAGGATCCTGTATCTGGGCAGGAGGCCGGCATGGTGCAGCCCGATTCCCATGCGCAGCCAGCGTTTGATTTCGGGTCCATAGGGACTGTTGAAGCGTTCGCCTTCGAGGGCTTCGGCGATGGCGTTTTTTTGCTCCTTGGTGCAGAGCGCAATGCTGGTGAAATTCTGGGCGTTGCGCGCCGCGTCGGCCTGCGTGAAATGGACGACGTACACGGGTCCTTTGCCACTCCGGACAAGGGTTTCGACGGTCTCAGCCAACGGGGTTTCGGCGTAGGAAAATTCGAGCGGCACCGGCCTTTCAACCGAACGGATGACGGCCGTGGGCTTGCTGTTGAGTCGCGTGAGTTCCTCCTCAAAAAAGGCGGTCTCGCCGAGGGTTGCGGACATCAGTAGAAAGCGCGTTTGCGGCATGGTGAGAAGGGGCACCTGCCACGCCACGCCGCGCTCGCGGTCTGCGTAGTAGTGGAACTCGTCCATGATCACGTCGGAGACGCTTGCTTGTGAGCCTTCCCTCAGTGCGATGTTTGCGAGGATTTCTGCGGTGCAGCAGAGAATCGGAGCGTCCCGGTTGATGGTGGCGTCGCCGGTGCTGAGGCCGACATTTTCGGGGCCGAATTCCTTGCAAAGCGCCAGCCACTTTTCATTCACAAGCGCCTTGATCGGGCAGGTGTAGACGGAGCGGTGCCCCTGTGCGAGGGCTTTGAAGTGCAGCGCAGTGGCGACGAGCGATTTTCCGGAGCCGGTCGGCGTGTTGAGGATGACGTTTTTTTCGTCGAACAGTTCGAGGATCGCGTTTTCCTGTGCGGGATAAAGCGAGAGTCCGCGGGCTTCGATCCGTTCCAAAAAGGCTCCGAGAAGGGAGTCGTTGTCGGTGGGGATAACGGAGGCTGGAGACGGAGTTGCGGATTGCACGCCTTAGCATGCCCTGTGATGAAACGAGTGGCAACCGCGCCTTCTTTCACGTTGCCGTAATTTCAAATCCTCCGGTAAGATAAGGGGATGAGCATTTTTGAAAAGGCGGTGTCGGATGCGGTGGCGAGTCTTCAGCAAATTGCGGGTTTGGAGCCTGCATTGCTGCAGGCGGTGGAACTGGTGCGCCATTGTCTGCTCGGGGGGCACAAGCTTTTGGTGTGCGGCAATGGAGGCAGTGCGGCGGACGGCGCGGATTTTGCGACCGAATACACGTGCCGGTTTATCCGGGATCGCAAGGCGTATCCTGCGATTAATTTGGCGGCGTGCGGGAGTTTGTTAACGGCTGTGGGGAATGACTACGGCTACGAACAAAGCTTCGCGCGCCAGGTGGAGGCCTTTGGAAAGCCTGAAGACGTGCTCGTGGCGATTTCCACGAGCGGAAATTCTCCCAATGTGTTGCTCGCCCTGGAAACGGCTCGGAAAGCGGGTTTACGGACGATTGCATTGTTGGGCAAAACGGGAGGCAAAGCCCGTGGACTTGCGGATGTGGAGCTGATTGTGACTTCGCAGGTCACCGCGCGCATTCAGGAAGGGCACAAGTTTTTGCTGCACTCCATCTGCGAGCAAGTCGAGGGCTCGTTGTAAGATTGTAAACCTAAAAACGGCAAAGGTGGATCAGATGCCGGAGGCATCACCGCCAGTTGCCGGTGGTTGAGCGAAGCGACACCACCGGTTGTCAGACCACAAAACAAGGCATCCCGGAGGGATGCAAGACTGCGCCAAGCGTAGGTTCTTCACCGGTATCACGCAGCTTCAGACAGCCCCAGCACACTCTGGCATCCCTTTGGGATGC
>CANJPY010000163.1 GCA_947476255.1 Chthoniobacteraceae bacterium
CCACACTGACCAGCCCCCGACGAACTTCGCGCAAGCCCCTTCCGGGGCCGGCTGCGCTCAGCTCGCTGTGCTCGCTATCGCTCCGCCGCCCCCGGAAGGGGCAGCCAGTTCGCAAAGAACCCAATTACAGAACAAACTTTACACCGGCGCCAGTCCAGCAACTCAGGATGCGAGGGCTTTTCTCCTCTGATTCCAAAGTTATCAGGCGAACGCACCAAACCCTCCCCAAAATGCCAGAGCCAGACCCTGTTCACGATCACCCGGGCCGTGAGAGGATGCTTGGGAAGCGTCAGCCACTGCCCCAACTCCATACGCCCACTCGCCATGGCTCCCGGTTTAGACACAACGGCCGGGTTGAAAACAGCAGGAAACCCACGGGGCACAACGGGGCCAGGGGTCGCAGGATTTCCACGAATCAATATCGCCGCATCACCCACAGGCCCGTCAAAAGGCGCCAGAACGCGTGGAACCCCTTCACATTCCTTCTCCACTTTCGCGATGGTTTCGGCGAGCTCCTTCACCCGCGTTGTTAAATTGGGAGTTGGACGCTGGCCTCCGGCTTTGAGCTGTTCGGCGCGTTTCCAATGCGGCTCCGCACTCACCCTGCCCACAATCCATTGATCCAGAATGGGGATCGGACCGTCCCGATGAAAGCTCAGGACGTTTACACCCATTTTGAGGGTGTATTTTCCTTGCACAAACCAACGCTGTCCACTCGGCGCCCAATCGCCCGTGACCTCGGCGGCCGCCTCCATTTCCTCCAGATTCCCATTCAGAATGAGCTGGGTCGGTCGTGACTCCTTGGCCGCGTACCGCAACTCAATCTGATACTCCCCGGCCACCGGCACTTCAAATTCGTATTCCACATGGTCGGGGTAGTCCATGCGCGTGCGAATCACGCCGATGCCTTTACCCAGACTATCCGTCTCAGCTCCTACATTCCCACGTGTAAAATCCTCCGCTTCAATAATTAAAAAAATCGCATCCCCAGCAAGAACAGGACGTTTTGAAGAACTTTGCGCGGCGCCACTTGCAGCCTTCTCCGCCAGTTGATGCTCTTCCCGGAGACTCGCGAGACGCTTGTCCAAAGCCTCCACCCGCGCCGCCTCTCCCGGCGCCCCAAGCACCCGCTCCGTCCATGTCGCCACTCGCTTGGACATATCCATCATGCGAGTGCTCCGAAAAATGCCCGCCAGCGCGTAATAATCAGCGGTCGGGATCGGATCAAACTTGTGATCGTGACAGCGTGCGCAGCCGATGGTGAGCCCCATGAAGGCGCGCGAGACGGTATCCACCTGCTCGTCGATGATATCTGCAAGCAGCTTGGTCTTATCAAGATCAGCCAGCGCTTTGGGTCCGAGCATCAAAAAACCAGTCGCGGCCATTGCGGCACTGGATCCTTCCTGAAAAAGGTCCCCTGCGAGCTGCTCGCACACAAACCGATCAAACGGCTTGTCCTCGTTGAAGGCTTGGACAACGTAATCGCGGTACCGCCACGCGTTCGCCATGGCGTGGTCCACCTCAGACCCGTTGGAATCCGCGTATCGGGCGACATCAAGCCAATGCCGTCCCCAACGCTCCCCATAGTGCGGCGAGTCCAAAAGTCGCTTCACCACTTTTTTGAACGCCTCCGGGGACTCGTCGGCAAGAAACGCGGCCACCTGTTCGGGCGAGGGCGGCAAACCCGTGAGATCCAGGGTCACTCTCCGAAGGAGCGTATTTTTATCGGCCATCGGTGCCAAACCGAGTCCGGCCGCTTCGAGTTTAGCGAGAATGAAACCATCAATCGCCGTCTTCGCCCGCTCCCCCACCTTCAGCGACGGCACCGCAAACTGACTCATGGGTTGAAATGCCCAATGGGATTTCAACAGGTCCGAAAACGGCACTTCACCCCCCGCCTTGACCCCTTTTTCGCCCCCATCCTCGGGCCAAACAGCGCCTCCTTTCACCCATGCCACGAGCTCTGCAACCGCTGCTTCCGAGAGTTTCCGTTTGGGCGGCATTTGCAAGTCTTCATCCACGTGCCGCACGGCCCGGATGAGAAGGCTTTTGTCCGCATCCCCTGCGATAATCGCCGGCCCCAAATCTCCGCCCGCAAATGCGGAGGCACGCGAATCGAGGCGCAAACCGCCCTTCACCTTTTTTTCCCCATGACACTCGATACAGTGCTCGGCGAGCAAAGGACGGATGTGTTTTTCAAAGGAATCCACAGCCTGCGCATTGTGGCTCACCCGCTTCGGTTGCTGAAGTTTCTGCGCGAACAGCCATTGGATGACGGCATGGTCGTTTTCCGTAAAAACCCGTTCCGCAATCCCATGCCCGACCCCCTCAAACTCGGTAAACTTCACCTCGCTACCCGCGTCTCGTAAAGCCTGGACCATGCTGCGTGTCCGCGCCACCGGTGCGATCGGATCATCACTGCCGTGAAACGCCCAGATTTTTTGCCGCGCGAGCGCAGGAACCTTGGCGATCTCACTCAAGCCACACGCGGTAATCACGGCTGCGAAGCGCTCCGGTTCGCGCGCCGCCCAATTCCAAGCCCCGCTCCCGCCCATCGAAACGCCCGCGAGATAAATCCTGGAGCGATCAATAGGATACCGCGCCAGCACATCTTCGAGCGCCAGCATTGCGCCTTGAAGTTGGTCGCTGACTTCGGGCTCGGCTTGTTCCCATTCCGCAGGCGGGCGCTCTTTCTGTCCGATCCATTTCACCCAGTTATTGGGCCGCCCGGCAGCATCCTTTCCATCACGACACTGGGGCACAAGCACGTAGGCCGGATGTTTGGAACGCAGATCACTGTTTGCCAGCAGTTTTGGAAACTCCTCCTGCAGCTGTTTTTCATTGTCATCCCCCTTTGAACCGGCGCTGTGCAAATAAACCACAAGAGGAAACAGTTCCTCGGCGGCTTTGGGGCGCTCGGGTTCAAGAAGCCGGTACCCCAGATTTACAGTCTTGGAGAGTCCGCGTGAATCCACGAAATACTGAACTTGAAAAGCCCGAGGTGCGTCAGCCGCGAGCAAATCGCCATGGACGAAAAACAGCAAGAGAGCAAATAGGGTGCGCCACAAGGGTGCTTTTTGGGTGGGCTGGCCACAACAGTCAAGGCCCCAAAGACTCTTTAAATCTGAATCAGCCTGCATAGAAAACGTCCCTCCCACCAGGCTCAGACGCTTATGCAAGGACTTTGCGCACCACATGGTGCTCTTCGACTCCCGTAAGCCTTTGATTCAAGCCCTGATGAAGGTAAGTGAGCCGCTCATGATCCACACCCATGAGGTGCAGAATCGTCGCATGCAGGTCGCTCACATGGCAGCGTTCTTCAACTGCTTTAAAACCCAGTTCATCGGTAGCTCCAATCGCCTGTCCACCTCGCACCCCTGCCCCCGCAAGCCACATCGAAAACCCGTGCCAGTTGTGGTCACGCCCCTGTTTGCCCACGCCCTCACTCGTGGGCGTCCTTCCAAATTCGCCGCCCCAGATCAGAAGCGTATCCTCGAAAAGGCCCGTCCGCTTTAAGTCGGCGATGAGAGCTGCAATCGGACGATCGGTTTCTGCAGCGTGACGCCTGTGGTTGGCAACGCAATCACTGTGCCCGTCCCACGTTTGTTCGAGGTGCCCGCCTCCCGAGTAGAGTTGGATGAAGCGCACGCCTTTCTCAATCAACCGCCGCGTGAAAAGGCATTTTCTTCCAAAGTCAGCGGTTCGAGGATCATTGATGCCGTACATTTCACGAGTGGCCGCGCTCTCAGCGGCCAAGTCGACGGCGTGCAAAGCTTCGCTCTGCATGCGATAGGCGAGTTCGTAGGATTCAATGCGAGCGGCCAGTTCAGTGTCTTCCGGGCGCATTTTGAGGTGCTCTTCGTTGAGCGTTTTAAGCAGGTCCAGGCTGCGTCTTTGCGTGCTTGCACTTGTCCCCGCTGGAGTCGCAAGATCCAACAAAGGCGAGGTTCCACTTCGGAAAAGCGTGCCTTGATAGGCAGCCGGCATGTATCCAGCGGTCCAGTTGGAGGCACTGCCGATGGGGCCTCCCTGCGGGTCTGTCATGACCACATATCCCGGAAGGTTTTGGTTCACCGAACCGAGTCCATAATTCAACCAGGCGCCAAGGCTCGGTTTTCCAATAAAAATGCTCCCGGTGTTCATCTGCAGGCAGCCCGACGCGTGCGCGGCTGTGTCGGCGTGCATCGAGCGAATCACACACAGGTCATCTGCAAAACGCGCGATGTTCGGAAAGAGACTGCTGATGGGCAGTCCGCTTTGGCCGTGCGCCTGAAATTCAAACGGCGATTGCATGAGGTGCCCCACGGCGCGCCCGTTGGATCCGACTTTGGCATCTCCCGTGTAAGGGGTGCCGTTGAATTTTGAAAGAGCGGGTTTGGGGTCAAAGGTATCCACCTGACTCGGGCCGCCATTCATGAAAAGGAAGACGCAGTGCTTCGCCTTCGCCCTAAAATGCGAGGGCTTCGCCGTGAGAGGGGAAGCGGCGCGGGCATCGTTTGCCAAGAGGTCTGCGAGGGCCAGACTTGCAAAGCCTCCGCCCGCATGTAGCAAAAAATCCCTGCGCGTGGATGCGGCGGAGTACCTGTGGTGGGAGGTGGGATTCATGGGTTATTCGGGGTAGACGAACTCGTTTAAATTCAGGATCACGCGGCACGCTTCAGACAGGGGTTCGGAGTCTACGAAGGCCAGAAGTTGGGCCAACTCCACCTGCGATGGAGCGCGGCAAAGCGCTAGTTTGAAGGCAAGTCGAAGCTGCTGTTCGGGACTGTCTCCCGCTTCTTTTTGGAGGCGTTCGGCGAAGGCCTTGGCCTGTTGGTTCACAAAGACGCCATTGAAAAGCGTCAGCGCCTGCGGAGCCACGGTTGTCACTTGCCTTTGCGGGCAACTGCTCACGGTGTCCGCCAGATCCAGGGTCTCGAACATGGGCAAAACGAGTCCGCGTTTGATGAAGGCATAAATACTCCGTCGGGAAGCGTCCGGCTCGGGAGAAACGGTCCAAACCTTCTGCCTATCGGTATTTGCTTCCAATGCCGCCTCAGGGATTGGCGGCTTGATCGCGGGCCCCCAGCGCTGCGGATTCAGACGCCCGCTCACCGCCAGCATTCCATCGCGAATGGCCTCCACTTCCAAGCGCCTGTAACGGATTACGGAGTCCTGCGTTTTGGCGGACTGCCAGGCACGACTGGTCAGAATGAGGTGGTGGAGCTTTTTAAAGGACCACTGTGCGTCGTGAGAAAACCAAACCGCGAGCCAGTCCAATAGTTCCGGATGGGAGGGTGGCGCGCCCATCAGGCCGAAGTCATTGGCGGTAGTCACGAGTCCCCTGCCGAAATGCTGCTGCCAAACCCGGTTGACGATCACACGCGCCGTTAATGGATTTTCAGGCGAGGCGATCCAATGGGCAAGCCCAAGGCGTCTGCGAGTTGTGGACTTATCGGGAAGGGGAAATGTCGGTTGAGTTTTGCCGAAGATCGCGGGGACCGCTGGTTCGACGCGTTCCCCCCGCTGGGAGGGGGAGCCACGCAGCAGGACGAAGGTCTCCGGGGCCCGGGGAGAGGACTCCTCCCAGTTATACAATTCCGTACCTTCGAAGGTGATGGGCTTGTCCTGGCTGGGCCTGTGGAGAGGGTTGAAAATGGAAAGAAAACTGTAGTAATCCTTCGTACTGAGAGGCTCGAACTTGTGATCGTGGCAGCGTGCGCAGCCCATCGAGAGGCCCAGGAAAGCCTGGGCAGTGGTGCTCACGATGTCATCCAGTTGGTCAAAGCGGTCCGCAACCCGGTCCGCGGGCTCGTCGTCCCAGTGGCCGAGTCGCAAAAAACCGGCTCCGATGCGGGACTCTAGCGACGCGTCGGGAAGTTCGTCGCCGGCGAGTTGTTCAAGAATGAGGCGATCGTAAGGCTTGTCTTGGTTGAGGGACTGAATGAGGTAGTCCCTGTAGCGCCAGACGAAGGGCTTTTCTTTGTCTCGTTCGTAGCCGTTGCTGTCGGCGTAACGCACGGTGTCCTGCCAATGTCTGGCCCAGCGTTCCCCGTATTCGGGACGCGCCAGAAGAGCTTCGATAACGGCCTCCAGCCGCTGTGGAGACTGGTCCTGTTCAAAGGCATCTTGTTCAGCAGGGGTGGGCGGAAGGCCTGTAAGATCAAGATGAATTCGGCGCAGCAAACCGCTTGCAGATGCCTGAGGGCCAACCCTTCGCCTCCCTTTTTCTGCACTTGAAAAAATAAACGCATCGATGGGGTTCACTGCTCCCCCGCTTTCTTCAAGCTGCGGAATAGGAGGTTGCTCGAGCGGTTGGAAGGCCCAATGTTCCGATGGTGCTTTGGGCACCGTTTCGTTTGGAGGAAAGGTGGCTCCACTTTGAATCCACTGCCGCAGCAGATCCGTCTGTTCTTTACTCAGTCGTTTTCCCTTTGGCGGCATCCTCTCTTCTGGATCCTCTGACAGGACCCGCTCGAGAAGGGCCGATTTTCCGGCATCTCCATTTCCTAAAACGGAGTGCTCACCGCCTTTGTGAATGAGAGTCCCTGCGTCGAGCCTGAGCCCTCCTTTTTGTTTGAGCGCTCCGTGGCACGCGTAGCATTTGTCTTGAAGGAGCGGCTTGATGTCCTTCGCGTAGTCGACGCTGGCGCGCGCGGAAGTGACACCCGTGAGTCCAAAACACATCCAGACCAAGAGTTGGACAAACTGCATTCTGGTTTTGGCACGTGCTAAAGCGAATCCGGGCAGGCGCATATGAGGGGCGTTGGAGTTGGGGTGGAGCATCGGCTCAAGGGACCGGGAATACTCAGAACTGCTTGGAAAGCGGTTTGCCGATGGGTGCGCCTCCGCCACTTTTTCCGGGATGCAGGTCCGCCCACGACGGAGCCCACGCCTCGGCCAGACTCTGGATGACCCCGGCAATCGCCCCCACCCGCTTGTTACCCTCGGCCAGCAAAATGCGGCAGTCCTCAAAAGAAACGCCCAAGGAACGTTTTTTTGCTTCGTCTAAAACACGCCCAAAAATCATCGAATCCGCCCCCAGAAGTTTGCCATGCACGAAGAGGGTCGCCGGGTTGAAAACATTGATCACAGCTGCGATCGCGATCGCAAGATACTCGATCGTGCGTTCAAGCGCATCGGAACCCAGAAGCTGCCCACGCTGCAAGAGTTCCAGAGCCTCGGCCACTTCCACCTGACGCCCCGTGGTTTCCGAAACGCGCCGCGCGAATGCGGAATCGGTAGCAACGGTTTCCAAACATCCCCTGTTGCCGCAGCCACACAGAAGCCCCCTCGCGTCCACGGTGATATGCCCGAGCTCGCCAGCCAGTCCGTTGTTTCCTGTCACGGGGCGGCCTGCGCTTACGACGCCCAGTCCCAGCCCCGTGCTCACGTCCAACATTGCAAAGTTATCCAACCCCCGTGCAGCTCCGTACATCCTCTCGCCGATGCAGAGCGCATGCGACTCCTGAAGGGCAACACACGGCAAGCCAAGTCTTTTCGATAAATCCGCTGCCACCTGCCTGCCGTTGAGAAAATAGAGTAGGGAGACGAGGATGGTTTGCGGCCACAACCACTCCTTGTCCTCCTCTCCCCCTCATCGAACCGGACGGGCGGATTTCCCGCATCCGGCTCTCGGAGGCTGTTCTCCGGTTTGCTTCATTTGCATTGCCGTGTGGCGCTC
>CANJPY010000164.1 GCA_947476255.1 Chthoniobacteraceae bacterium
GCAGTATCGGAACGAACGCCTGCATGAGCAATACGGCCTGACTCGTTTCCCCACGAGCGCCACACGGTAATGCAAATGAAGCAAACCGGAGAACAGCCTCCGAGAGCCGGATGCGGGAAATCCGCCCGTCCGGTTCGATGAGGGGGAGATGAGGACATGGAGTGGTTGTGGCCGCAAACCATCCTCGTCTCCCTACTCTATTAAACCGCGGCGCCAGCGCTTTTTTACTGAGGCGCCAGCGCCTCTGTTTTGTAGGCGCTTCGGCGCATCTACCGGTAACCTTGCGGGTCTATTTCAATTCTGCCATACCCCACCGCCAACAAGCCTCCTTCCAACTGAGTGCGAACCTCTGCCAGGCGGCCCATCTCGGAAGGCGCGATCTGTACCCGCGCCCCTGGGGCGGTGTCAGTCTGAGACTGCGCTAGATAGCGCACCCGGAAGACAGAAAACCCAAGATTTCGCACCCACTCTTCGCCCGCTTCGACCATCGCAAGGGCATCTCGCGTCACTGGGGTTCCATGTGGAATACGTGACGAAAGACAGGGCTGGGCTGGGGCATCAGCGGTGGGCAAGCCCAGCGCACGCGAAGCCGTACGGATTTCTCCTTTTCCCAACCCCGCGTCCCTCAATGGAGCCAGCACACTGAACTCCGAAGCCGCCCCCCGACCAGGGCGCACTTGCTTCATGTCGTCTGCATTTTCACCATAGGCCAAAGCGCGAAACATTCTTTGCCCAGCAATTTCTTCTAATTTCGCAAACAGCTCAGCCTTGCAAAAATAGCACCGGTTCACAGGATTTTGCGCGTAGTCGGCATTATCCAGTTCGCCCGTAGAAACGACTTCGACAGGAGCGTCGAGAGACTCGGCAAGGTGGAGCGCCGAAGCCAGAGCCTTGCGCGGCAAACTGGGGCTGTCTGCAATGACGCCAAGCATGCCATCCTTTCCTAAAATACCACGCGCCTCAGCCAACAGGTAAGCACTGTCGACGCCACCAGAGTAAGCAATCAGCAGCGGGGCATTTTCCCTTAGTATTTGTCTGAGTTTGTGCTGTTTATCGGAAAGTAATTCCATAAAAAATCCAAGGCAAATTAAAGCAAAACACGGTGAAATAATTCGTCCAACGGCAGGGTCAAGCCGATGTAAAAATCACCAAAATCAGCATATCTGGCGCTCACAGCGTCAAACCGCATTCGATAGACAATCTCCTTAATGTCATACGTATCGTGCGCAAACAAACTCACCCCCCATTCAGCATCGTCAAGCCCGGTACTTCCAGTAATGAGTTGCAACACTTTGCCGTGAAATTGCCTGCCGATTCTCGCATGACCGGCCATTAAGTTTTTTCTCATCTCCAAATTCAACTCATACCAATTCTGCTCCACCTGCCGCCTTTTACTCATCGGATAAAAACAGAATACCTCCCAGGAAGGCAGCTTAGGATAAAGTTTATCCTTGGCATACTTCCCCATGCGAACCCGGAACTCAGCCATGGCCTTTTCGTATTCTTGCGAACCAACACTGATATTTTGCTCCTTTTCCAGAGTGATTGCATAATCTTCTTCCGATGGGAAGTATTCACTCTCCTCGGTGAGCGACAAAAAGCTGTAAACCGCCTGCAAAACGTCTGGGCCAAGTCCAAGACTCAGGCGTTTTTCGCAAGAGTTCACCATGTGCAGATCGGGGGCAAGCAGCATAAACCCGATGTCCGCCTTGGGGGAAACGATGCTAAAAATGAGCAACTGGGTATGCTCCGCAGCCCGAATTTCCTGAATCAACTCACTGAGGTGGGTCTTAGCCGCTATTTTTTCCTCTGTCGTCAAAAGAGACCATTGGCCGTGCTCGATCCGGTAAAACAGGTGAAGGACATGCCATCCTTTCTGTGGAATCACTGCGGCTGTGTCCATTTGGGTCATCCCTCCATGATGCCCCTCTAAAAGCAACGGTCAAGGAAGCGCCGTCGCCCCAAGCACAATCCCGAGCGGCACCGGCGTACCCCTCAAAAACTCTGACGCCCTCAGGCGCCGCTTGCCTTCGAGTTGGACCTCCGTAAGCCACACAGAGCCAGTCCCGGCGGCCACCAGCACTCCGCGTGTTTCTGTGGCCAATACCGTCCCAGGCAAAGCCCCTCCTGAGGCAGTCCTGCTTTGAATCACACTGTAAACTTTCACCTTCCGTTCGGGATGCCCGCCTCCCGCGGGCAAAAGAGTATAAGCACCGGGCCAGGGATTCATCGCCCTCACCCTACGGTCCACTGCGGCCGCTGAATCCCAAGAAATAAGCCCGTGCTCACGCGCGAGCTTGCCAGTGTGAGTGACATGCGCCTCATCCTGGGGCATGCGCGGCGCCAGTCCCTGACGAAGCAACGTGAGTGCTTCTCCAAGCGCTTTGGGAGCCAACAAAGCAAGCCGGTCGTGTAAACTTCCACCAGTCTCACGGCGTCGCAGCAGAAGACGCTTTTCGAGTAAAACATCTCCAGTATCCAGTCCCTCGGCCATATACATGACCGTAATTCCCGAATGGCGATCTCCTGCTTGAATAGCCGCCTGAATGGGAGCCGCTCCCCTATGGCGTGGCAGGAGCGAAGCGTGCAAGTTCAAGCACGCCAACGATGGCAACTCAAGAACCGTCCGAGGTAAAATCTGGCCATAGGCCATCACGACGAGCACATCAGGGCGCAGCGTGCGAAGCGCCGCAACAGCGTCTGTATCTCGGATTTTAAGAGGCTGCAGTACAGGCAGTCCATGATCTAAAGCCAACGACTTGATCGCAGACGCCTCTATGCGCTGATGCCTTCCAACAGGCTTGTCTGGCTGCGTGAGCACCCCCACGACCTCAAGACGCAATACATCCCCCGAGGCCAAGAGCCAAGCCAGTGTGGGCGCCCCGATCTCGCCTGTTCCCGCAAATACGAGCCTCATGCGACTCACGCTCAGGAGTTTAAGATCTCACTCAAAATCTTGTGGGTCACTTCCACCGGGGCCTGAGTTGCGTCGATGTGGCAAACCTTGGCTGGCCCATAAAATTCCAAAACAGGTTTGGATTCCTCCTCATAGGTCAACAACCGACGTCTGATGGTTTCCTCGTTCGCATCGTCAAACCGGTTTTCCTTAAGAGCACGTTTCTTGAGCCGTGAAATTAACGCATCGCGGTCTGGGCAACTCAGATGAAACACTTTTTTAACATCTAGGATATCCTGCATGATTGCCGCCTGCTGAACGTTGCGCGGGATGCCATCAAGAATGAGGCTGTCTATGTCTGGCTTAAATTTGTGCATCCCCACCATATCACCAATGACTGCCATCCAGAGCTTTACCGTGATTTCGTCGGGAACCAGTTCACCTCTGCTCGAATAATCCAAAAATGCCTGCCCAATGGGCGTCCGAGTGTCCAAGGAGCGAAAAACATCGCCACACGCACAATGAAAAAAGCGGGGAATTGTACCAAGGACTTTACCCTGGGTTCCCTTGCCAGCTCCAGGAGCTCCGAAAATAAGGTAAGTGCGGTACTTCATTTCAGGGTCAACTCTGGAGTTTTTGCATAGAAAAGGCAAGCCATGGCATTGGAGCCCGCCCCTGCTCCCCATCCGCCTATCCTACTATCCACCCCCAAACAGTTCAACAATCTCGTGTCTGGAGAGAAAGGCAATGCAGGAAAACCGAGGAAATGGCGCATCCTCAAAAGAATTTACCGCCCATCCATCATCATCATCCCCCCCAGCGGCCCGCGCCCCTCCCAAGAAGCAGGGCGGTTCCAAGGGATTGTGCTCACACTGTCAGACTCGTTCTTGGACGTCGAGGCGCACCCGATGAAGCCACTCGAAACTAAAACCAAGCAAGCAATAAACCGGAACAGACTCATAAGCAGGATGGAACAGGGTATCTGAAAACTTGCCAAACTGGAAAACCATTCTACGGCGTCCCTCAGTTTTTAGGGAAGAGGGCGCTGGCATTAACAGCGCCGCGTTCAGGCTCGACCTCGGGTTCCACTCTAGGCGCAAACAAAACAAGATCGCCCGGACGCACCCGCTCTTTGGCGGAAACTCCGGGAGGGTATTTCAGTCCTGCCGTGACAAACCTTGGCTGAACCTCCGTAATTTCAAGATAGGCGATGATCCTGCCATCGCGCTGAACCAGCAGTCTGCTCTCGGGCGTCACGCCTTGCTTGTCTCCCATGTTAACCACAATAAAATTCCAGCCCTCATTGTAGGCAACCACTTCTCCCGTCGGAGGCTTTTTGCCGCCCCCATTTTTAGCGGATGCGGCCACAGGCTTCGGCATGGTCTGAGACAGCTTGGTCTCAAGCTCCCGAATTTTCTGCTCCGCCTTGCCATGCTCCTCCGAGACACTCTGCTTTGCTTTTTCCAAGTCGGACCTGAGCCCTGCCACCAGTTGCTCTGTCGCAGGGTCTGGCACTGGCACTCGTGGCAGGGAGGCCATTTCAGCCACTTTTTTCTCGAGGTCACCGGCTTTGGCCGCGGCTCCCTGCAGCTCCGTCTTGATTTTGGCCACTTCCGCTTCACTGGCAGTTAAGGCAGCCTGCGCCTTTTCCAAATCTTGCTTTTGCTGCTGGGTGGAGCCGTTGAGCTCGTCCACCTTGGCCGTACTCGTCTTATTCTCCTCTTTGATCTTCGTATTTTCATTCGCCATTGCATCCGCCCTCCGGGCTGCAGCTGCGAATTTATCACTGAGGACAGCGGCTTTTTCTTTGGTCAGAAAAGCCAGAACACAGGATGCGAGGGACAACGCTATCGTCGAGAACAGTAGAAGCCGTATCATACTCTTGTTGGGGGACGGAGGTTTGGTTTGGGGCCTTGGGTTTGGGTCCTTGAATGTGGCGCAGCGGAAACTGCACAACTTCAAAAGGGACTCAAAGACGACCGGCTGCAAAGTGAGGTGACTTTCACGCTGAAAAAGAGCGAAGAGAATTTTGCCGACAGAGAGAATTGGAGTCCAACATATATAATCGCTTCTCGCGCCCGTCTTGCAAGCGGGATATGTGCTAAAAAAAATTACGACGGCTGTTGAGTTTCACCCAAACCCCGACCATATTGAATTTGTCGTCAGGGGATGCGGATTTAGGGCGGGCAAACCCCGCCAGGGCCGGAAGGCAGCAACGGTAGTCTGACCCTAATTGTCGCACGCCCCTGGCGGCGCTCAACCTCGGCGGCGCTGCTGGTGGGTGCTACGGGTCTGATCGAGTTCCAAAAATGTCCGAAAAAGACACGCAACCCCGCCTCGGTGCTTCTGAAAAACCGAGTTTGAAAAACCGAGTCTGGAAAGAACGGAAGGCACTTCGTGTTGTCAGTGCCGAGGCACAAGACACCCACAGGGATAGGGCACAGGGATAGGGCACAGGGATAGGGCACAGGGATAAAAAGGTGGCGCTTCAAAATGAAGATAGATCTGGAAGACCTATGAAGGTGGTCGTCGAACAAGGCTGGAACCATGTTTGCAACGCGCAATCGTTTTTGATTCATGGCTGTACTATGAAGCCCCGCCCTAGGCTCCATGGCCCCGCCCTGGGCTCCATGGCCCCGCCCGAGCCTCCGCGAAGGAACTTCAGGGGCCTGCTCCCGATTTCAATAATCCCCAAAACGGTTCCAGCCCATAAAGAGACCGGCATTGGGGTTGCCCTCACGCCTCCCATCCTTCATCCTCCGCCCCCCCGCCCCACTTTTTTGTTCCTCCCTTCAGTTTATTTTGGACACCTTCGCCTCCATCGGCGCACCAGCTCTCATGTCGAACCTTCGCTTTACTAATCTTACACGCCAAATCGAAATCGGCGCAAACTGCTACCTGCTTGAAGTCGCAGGGCGTCGCGTCGTGCTGGACTGCGGCGCACACCCAAAAATGGAGGGTAAAGAGAGCCTGCCCCTTCTCGAAGGGCTCGCCGGCAAACCTCTGGACGCCATCATTCTGTCCCACGCGCACCAAGACCATCTGGGCTCCCTGCCTGTGCTCATGCGCCAGCACCCGAACACACCAGCCTTCATGACGGACGCCACGCTTCAACTGGCGGACGTGATGCTTCATAACTCCGTCAACGTGATGATGAAACGCCATGAAAATGGCGAAGGAGACGCCCCCACCTTCTCCCACAGGGAGGCCACCAATTGTGTGCGCCGGTTCCGCCCCCTTCCCCTTGGACAAAGATTCAATCTTTCCGGAGACAGGCTCGGCTTCGATGAAATCCCAGACGTCGCCATCCGGTTTGAGGACGCGGGCCACATTCTCGGTTCCACCGCCGTGATCATCGAAGCGGACAACCGCCGGATTCTCTACACAGGTGATATCAACTTCCATGACCAGTCTCTGATGCAGGGAGCTAAACTCCCGGAGGAAGGCATCGACACCATCATCATGGAGTGCACTCGGGGCGCCACCCCTCAGCCCGACGGCTTTAGTCGTGAGCAGGAGGAACTGCGTTTTGCCACGGCCATTCGCGAGATCTTCGCGCAGGGGGGCAGCGTGCTCGTACCCGTGTTCGCTCTTGGCAAAAGCCAAGAACTGCTCACGATGATTTATACGCTGCGAAAAAAGGGGCTTCTCCCCGAATGTCCCGTATACATCGGAGGCCTGAGCACCAAGCTGAGCGAGATTCACGATCGCCTCGCCCATGAGAGCCACCGTCAACATGGCGGTTTGGATTTACTCGAATCTGTCGCGCCGTTCACCATTAGTGGGCGCGAAATAAACCAGTATCCCGTGCGCCCCGGGCGCATTTACGCCCTTTCGAGTGGCATGATGACGGAGCACACCCTTTCCAACATCATTGCCCCGCACTTTTTACCAAACCCCGCGCACGGCATATTTTTTGTGGGATACGCCGACCCCGAATCGCCCGCAGGCCGCCTGCGTGCAGCGAAGCTCGGGGACTCCTTCCAAATGGCGCCCGACATCCAACCAGAACCCATCCGTTGCAGAGTGGAAACCTTTGGCTTCAGCGCACACGGGGACCGGGATAGTTTCCTAGATTATATTGGGCGAACGCAACCGCGTCAGGTTCTTTTTGTCCACGGGGATCCCGACGCACGCGCGTGGATGCGCGAGAATCTCGCCAGCAGGCTACCGCAAACTCAGATCCTAGACACTCCCCCCGGAGTTCCTCTGACTTTGTAAAGGGATGCCCCGAGAAGCGGGACGGCGGGGCGAACGCCGTCACATTCTGGGCAGGAAACAAACCCGCTTGGATGAAGCCCCGTGCTTTGGGGGGCGCGAGAAACCGGACTGTTAAAAAGTAAAAACGGCAATGCACGAGCAGATGCCTAAATAGTCGATCCTGAATAAGCGCATAAGCTACTCCCGTTGTTTTGTTTAAGATTTAATTCGGCATGAGATTTGCTCTGCAATCGTGTCGAAAGCCTCAAAAAACTGGCAAAATCGATGAAGCCTAAAGCAACACCATCCTCCGCCCAA
>CANJPY010000165.1 GCA_947476255.1 Chthoniobacteraceae bacterium
ACCCAGATTGTAACCCGGCGGCAAAAAATGAGCCCACATGGGTACCGCTTGAGTCGCAGGTTTATTAGCGTATCGCAGTGAAGAGGAGCAGCTTAGCGCAGGTGAGTCTACGTGAGTGCATTTGGGCAACAGAGTCCGCTTATCCTTGCGAACGAGACGCTCTACCAACTGAGCTATATCCCCAAATTATCTTGGAATCAACGGCTTGCGCTGTTTTTCCGACTGCAAAAATAAGATGTCGCAGTCGAAAGTGGAATCTGCCGGACTAAATACAGGCGGAACACGGTTAGAGCCAGATCGAAACCTTTGAACAGGTTGCCGATTGCCTCTCTGGTTATTCAACGAAGGACGCTTACACTGCAGTGAATAAGATAAAAGGCAAACCGATGCGGGTCAATCTCCAAACAAGGGACTTGGCCGCTGCAAAACAGAAGCGTGATGCAGGAGAAGCGAGTTAAATAAAAAGTGCATCGAGCCCAACGGCTCGCTCACCGCATCGCAGGGTGGTCCCAAGCCAGAGGATGGTGCGGAGTGAGGTGCAGGGATTTTGAGCGTGAAATCCTAAGTCACTGCCAGAGGTTCTTTTTCGCGAAAAAGGAAGCTGGCAACGGCACAAATGCTGCTCGCTAATAAAGATTGCCCTCCACTCTGTATGATGAACCCAAATGTTCCGAACCACTGCTCGTTCGGCCCCGATAGTTCCCCCCTGGCCCATTCTGGGTTGGCTGGTTTCGCTTCGCGCCGCGATTTTTTGGTGCGCAATGGGTTGGGCTTTGGCGGACTGAGTTTGGCCGCTCTTTTCGGAATCAACCCGTTTGATTTAAACGCGGCGCCAGCACCTACTGGACCGCTTGCGCCGAAGGCGCCTCATTTCCCAGCCAAGGCCAAGGCGGTGATTCAGATTTATGCGAAAGGGGCGCCGTCGACGGTGGATACTTGGGACTACAAGCCGGAGCTGGAAAAGGTCAATGGGCAGAAAATTCCGGGATACGAGGGACTGGCTTTCGCTTCGCCCTTCAAATTTACGAAAAGCGGCAAGTCTGGGATTGAGGTGAGTGAGATTTTTCCCGAACTGGCGAAGCACGTGGACAACATGGCGGTAATCAGGTCGTTGTTTACTGAAATTCCCGACCATGCGATTGCGGGTAAGATGTTGATGACAGGTTCGGGCCAGTTGCCCAAGCCGAGCCTCGGTTCGTGGGTGAATTACGGACTGGGCAGTGTGAACCAGAACATGCCCGGCTTTATCACTTTGGGGGGGAGCCCTGATTACAGGCAGTGCGCGTTCCTGCCGGGCATTTATCAGGGGTGTAATGTAAACTACGACACAACCTCGAATCTCTCGACTATTTTGGCCAATATTCGGAGTGAGTTCAGCACGATGGAGCGGCAGCGGCGTCAGATTGATTTTGCGGCGCAATCCAACAGGGAGCACGCAGCGATGCTGCAGAAGGATGCGCAGTTGGAAGCGCGCATCGAGGCTTTTGAAATTGCGTTTAAGATGCAGACGGAAGCCACGGATGCGTTTGATATTTCCAAGGAACCCGGGGCAACGCGGGAGAAGTACATGGGGCCCTCGGGGGTTTATACGGCGGCGGCAACGGCGATGAAGGAAACGGGGGCGCGCATGCTTGTGGCGCGGCGCCTTGTGGAGAGAGGGGTGCGGTTTGTGCAGGTGGCCACGGGCGACTGGGACCATCATTCAAACATCGCAGTCAGAGCGAAGGAAACGGCGAGCGCTGTGGATGGGCCTGCGGCGGCTTTGCTTGCGGACCTCAAGGAGCGGGGGTTGTTGGACTCTACCCTCGTGATTTGGGGGGGCGAGTTCGGACGCACGGTCACCGCTCAGGGCGGTGGTGTGGGAGCGCTCGGCCGCGACCACAATGGAAACGCGATGGTTTCGTGGATGGCGGGCGGCGGGGTCAAGGGCGGGCAAACTTACGGATCGACCGACGAGTTTGGAGGACGGGCGACGGAGAACAAAATGCACATCCACGACTTGCACGCCACGCTTCTAGCGCTTCTTGGCTTCGATCACACCAAGCTGATTTACAACTACAACGGCCGGCCTTTTCGTCTGACGGACAATTTTGGCAACGTCGTCAAAGAACTCATTGCCTGATTTTGAATGGCTGCCTTTCCGGGGCTGCCGCGCACAAAAATTAATTCCCTTTCAGTTTATGCGGCATCATTGGATTTTTTCTCTTCCCCCGTTTGCATCCCGCGCGGCCTTGTTGGCTCTGAGTCTTCCCGGCCTGGCGCCTGCTGGGTATGCCGCTGTTTCAGCGGCTATTACGCCGGAGCAGAACGCGTTTTTTGAAAACAAGATCCGGCCGATTTTTGCGAGTCATTGCCTTGAGTGTCATTCGGCTGAAAAGGGCAAGACGAAGGGGAGCTTAAGCATGGATAACCGGGAGGAATTGCTCAAGGGAGGCGAGACCGGTCCCGGCCTCAAACCGGGGGATGCCAAGGGAAGTACGTTGATCAAAGCGGTGACTTGGGAGGATGACCTCCAGATGCCGCCGAAGAAAAAATTGAGTGCCGAGCAGATCGAGGATTTGAAGAAATGGGTGGCGATGGGCGCACCGGATCCCCGGGACCCTTCAAAGTCTGCAAAAAACAACAAGAAAGCGCACTGGGCGTTTCAACCGGTGCAGAAACCGGTTCCGCCGACGGTCAAAAATGCGGGTTGGTGCGTGAACAAGTTGGACAACTTCGTGCTCGCAAAACTCGAAGAAAAACAGATGTTGCCGGCCCCTCAGGCCGAGAAAGAAACTCTCTTACGACGCGCCTATTACGACCTGACCGGCCTTCCTCCGACACCCAGGGATATTGACGACTTTGTGCGGGATCCCAATCTTGACCAAGCTTATGCGCAGGTGATCGACCGTTTGCTGGCGAGTCCGGCGTATGGAGAACGCTGGGGCAGGCATTGGCTGGATACGGCGCGTTATTCCGACACCACGGGGGATTTGGCCTCTCAGGCGGTCCGGATTTCGGAGTACCGGTTTCCTTACGCGTGGACCTACCGGGAGTGGGTGATCAAAGCCTTGAACGCCGACCTGCCCTACGACCAGTTTATTAAGCAGCAGTTGGCTGCGGACAAGATTCTCAACAACCCGAAGGAGAATCTGGCCGCCTTGGGATTGCTCACCGTGGGGCAGCGGTTTCCACAGAAGGATGACATTATCAACGACCGCATTGATGTCATCGGCCGTGGTTTTCTGGGGCTGACCCTGGCTTGTGCGCGCTGCCACGACCACAAGTTTGACCCAGTCACAACGGCGGACTATTACGCGCTCCGAGGGGTTTTTGCGAGCTGCGCTGAGCCGAAGGAAGGTCCTTTGATTGCGGGAGATCCGCAGTCCCCGACTTTTCTCAAGTATCAAGACGACCTTGCTAAAATGGAGGAGAAGGCGTTTGCGGCTTTTTACAAAATCCAGCGCGATTACTCCGAAAAAATGCTCAAGAAAGGGGAGGCTATTTTTGAGGCGGTCGTGCTAACTCAAAAATCTGCGACGCCGGAGCAGATTGCGCGCGCCAATGAAATCCTGAGCAAAAACAAGTTGGACAAGGATACGATTGCGGTTGTGGGTACAACCGTCATGTCCTCGGGGCGGTACAGGTCATTTGATGACATTTACGGACCGTTTTTCAAGTTGATCACGGTAACGGGAGACAGCCGTCAGGCGGTTCTTGACTCGATGTTGAATGGCAGGGACAGGGCCAACTACAACGCGGAAGTCATTGCATTTTTGAGCGAACAAAAAACGCTGCCCTCGGACATTCATGACGTTGCGGTTTTGGTTGGCAGGTTTTTCCAGCGCCTCGAGCCCCGCGTGAGCGCTCTTTACGCCGCGTTTATGGACAAGACCAAGGACGTTGCCAGCTCGCCGGAGAAGGCTGCCATGGAAGCCGCCGTCTTTCCGTTGCGCCTGGTGGCTGCCTCGGACCTCAGTCTTGAGAGGATGGTCGAGGAAGCCAACCGCAGTTTTCCGAAACCCGGGATTCGTGATCTGTTGCAATGGAATGCGGATCTTGCAGGCATCAATAAGTTTAAGATGACCTTCAAGGGAGGACCGGTTCGCGCGATGGTTTTGGAGGATTTGCCCAAGGCGGAGGATTCGCCGGTATACATCCGCGGCAATGCGCCCAAGATGGGGGACAAGGTGCGCACGGTTCCCCGCCGTTTTGTGGAGGTGCTCAGCGAAAATCAACAACCGGTGAATTTTAAAGAAGGCAGCGGCCGTCTTGAGCTTGCGGAGGCGATTGCGAGCAAGAACAACCCGCTGACGGCCCGCGTCCTTGTGAACCGGGTCTGGATGCACCATTTTGGCGACGGTTTGGTGCGCACCCCTGATGATTTGGGCAATCAGGCTGGGGTGCCAACGCATCCCGAATTACTCGATTTTTTGGCGAGTTGGTTTGTGGAGGATTATGGTCCGCAGAAGCCCGCATGGTCCATGAAGGCGCTGCACAAGGCCATTATGATGACGCGCACCTACCAGCAGTCGAGCAACACCTCCTTCAAGGGCGGAGCGGTTGCTTACGACAAGATGGATCCGGCGAATTCACTTTTGTGGAGGGCCAATGTGAGGCGGCTTGATTTCGAGGCGGTCCGCGATTCTCTGATCGGTATGGCTGGAATTATGGAGCATTCCATTGGCGGGCATTCGTTTAACATCAATGATGAACCCTACAGCTTCCGGCGTTCCGTCTACGCCTACATCGACCGTGCGCGGATGCCCGATTTGTTGATGCAGTTCGACATGGCGAATCCCGATCAACCCAACAGTCGCAGAACCTCAACGATTGTACCGCAGCAGGCGCTGTTTTTGATGAACAGTTCTTTTGTGGCGCAGATTGTGCAGAACGTGGTGAAGCGGCCTGAAATCGTGCAGGCCGTGCGAGAGGGCTCCGACCGTGGCATCGCCGCAGTATACCGCGTGGTACTGCAGCGATATCCGACTCCAAGCGAGCGCCAGCGCGCGATGAATTTCCTGTTGACTGAGAACAAGTTGCAGGCGGTTGTAAAGGCCGATGCCGCGAAGCTAAATCAAGAGGCTGCAAAACTGGCCGACAAGAAGGCAAAGATGGCCCAGAATTCAAAGTCTGCCGCTGCCGCGATTCAGAACGAGGGTGAGATGGTCCAGCGTGTGGCCTTTTCGCCTTGGGAAACACTTGTGCAGGCGTTGCTCTTTTCGAACGAGGCCGCCTACGTCAACTGAGCTTTCCGCGCTTTCGACTCTTCGCTCCCTTGGCAGGTTTTCAAGCCATGCGCGGGAGCGAGCGAGGCCCCTTCATCGGGGCCCGCTAAGCAGCCCAACGGCTCGGAGTTAAACTAGATTTTCGGGGTTAAGGGCCTGCAGTGCTTTTGGCACAAACACACCGTTCTCACGGATCAGCTTGCCGTCAAAATGGATGGTCCCGCCGCCCCAGTCTGCGCGTTGAATGTTCACCAAATCCCAGTGGACCTGGGAACGGTTGCCGTTCTCGGTGTCCTCATAACACTGCCCCGGAGTGAAGTGGAAGGAACCGCTGATTTTTTCGTCAAACAAGATGTCACGCATTGGTTTGAGGATGTGCGGATTAAACGCAATCGCGAACTCGCCGATGTAACGCGCACCGGGATCGCTGTCCAAAATGGCATTGAGCTTGGCGGTGTTGTTCGCGGTGGCCTCGACAATGCGGCCCGCCTTAAACACCAGACGAACATTGTCAAAAGCTGTTCCCTGATAGATGGTTGGGGCATTGTAACTGATGTGCCCTTCCACGCTGTTTTTAACAGGCGCGGTGAAGACTTCGCCATCTGGAATATTGTGTTTGCCGCCGCAGGGAATGGCGGCGATGCCCTTGATGGAAAACTTTAAATCGGTACCCGGACCTTGGATGTGGACTTTGTCGGTTCGTTCCATGAGGGTTTTGAGCGCCTTCATGCCGGGAATCATTTTCGCGTAATCCAGCGTGCAAACATCGAAGTAAAACTTTTCAAAGGCCTCCGTGCTCATGCCTGCAAGCTGAGCCATGGAAGGTGACGGCCACCGCAGCACACACCACCGGGCCTTTTTCACCCGCCAGTCGAGGACCGGTTTCATTTTGCGGGCCACCAGCTTTAATTGCTTCGGTGGGACATCGCTCATTTCCGTGATGTTGGAACCCCCGCGTATGGCGATGTAAGCGTCCATTTTCTTCATCCGTGCGAGCTCCGCGGCAAATGTAATATCCAGTTGTGCGTCAACGGCTTCGAGAGCCATTTCCCTTGTGACAGTACTCTGGTGCAGTTGCTCGAAGGGCAGCGCTCCCGCACCTCGCACGGCGCGGACCAGGGCGATTGTCATCTCCGGCGGAATGTCAAAGGCGTCGATGAGGGCTTTGTCACCTTTTTTCAAACTGGTGGAAAAAGACACCAGGGATTTGGCCAGTTTATCCAAGCGGGGGTCGTGCAGAGGAGCCCAGTCAGCGATAAAAACCTGAAATAATGAAGGCAAACTAGAGGGCACCTCTGGAAACCCAAAAATGCTTCACTAGAGGCTTTACTATGTCCCGAGTTTTTCATAAATATCTGGGGATGAGTCATTACCGTAAAATAGAACGAGGAGGAACTCTCTTCAGTGCCATGGAACACGAACGGGCTGTCGCCGCCAAAAGTACTGGCATCCTCAAACTGCGCAATGTCATTCCTTGGGAGAGCTTCCGCCCTTTGCTCGAAGAACTCACCGGTTATGCCACACGCGACTGGAAGAAGGGTGGCAAGCCGCCGTTTGATCCGGTGCTCATGTTCAAAGTTCTGGTAATCAGGAAGTTTCACGGGCTCAGTGACGATGCCACTGAAGAGCAAATTTTCGACCGCACCAGCTTCAAGAGCTTCTTGGGACTTCAAGCAGCGCATCGAAGAGGACGGCCGCGAGGGCGCACGCAAACTCTTTGATGCTTTTAACGCTTACCTCAAAGGCAAAAATATCATCGCTCGTGTGTAAACGGCGGCCGAAAAGTGCGGCGGTGCCGGTTGAAAAGTGAGACACCCGTGCCTCAAAATGGCTCAGTCCTTTCCTTAGGTCAAGTGCCGCACGATGCACTTAACACCTTTGGATAAGCCGGAGCGGAGCGTAGGCTTTTCCA
>CANJPY010000166.1 GCA_947476255.1 Chthoniobacteraceae bacterium
ACTCCTGCCACACCGGTCGCAGTCCTCGCTCCCGCAAAGCCAGTGCTGGCCGCGACTCCTGCCACACCGGTCGCAGTCCTCGCTCCCGCAAAGCCAGTGCTGGCCGCGACTCCTGCCACACCGGTCGCAGTCCTCGCTCCCGCCAAGCCAGTGCTGGCCGCGACTCCTGCCTCACCGGTCGCAGTCCTCGCTCCCGCAAAGCCAGTGCTGGCCGCAACTCCTGCCACACCCGTCGCAGTCCTCGCTCCCGCAAAGCCAGTGCTGGCCGCAACTCCTGCCACACCCGTCGCAGTCCTTGCTCCCGCAAAGCCAGTGCTGGCCGCAACTCCTGCCACACCCGTCGCAGTCCTCGCTCCCGCAAAACCAGTGCTGGCCGCAACTCCCGTGACGCCGATAGTGCCCCTTCGGCCATTCAGGTAGTTTATTTTGCTTCATTAATAACGGGACTATCAAGGCTGCTTGTTTCTGCGGACTGCCGTGGTGTCTGCGTTTCCGAGCGCACTGTTCTCTGAGGCCTTTGCGGGACTAAAATGAGAGGTGAGAAACTCGGTTCAACTTCACAGTGCGCCAATGCCACCCCGCTGAGTTGCCGGGTGAAGTGATTGCGTTACATGCTGGCCCTTCAATTCACCCCTCCCCCCGATGCTGTGTGAGGTTGGATCGCCCTTCATAGCGACGTCCATTTCCTTGCGGGAGCAAGGCTCTCTCGACGACGGGAGAGCAAGAGTGGAGCGAATGAACTGACGTGGTATGTCTTCATGAGAGGGACCGGGCGTAAAACATTTGCCCAGTTGGTTTTTTTGCGTTTCTGAAAATCCTCGCGCGGACACGCGTTCCCTCCTCCACCTCTTTGTGCTACAGGTACCGCGTGTCGCTCACTTCACCATATCTTTTGCTCACCGCCCTCTGTGTTCTGGGATCAACGGTGCAGGCGGCGG
Organism: Chthoniobacteraceae bacterium; assembly: GCA_947476255.1. Classification (GTDB taxonomy): domain Bacteria; phylum Verrucomicrobiota; class Verrucomicrobiia; order Chthoniobacterales; family Chthoniobacteraceae; genus Chth-196. Next base: position 939 of record CANJPY010000166.1, read on the forward strand.
AGTCTCTCAGCGATGTTGGTCCGCTCCGGCAGCGGTTGAGTGCCATCGAGCAACAACTCAAAGGCCTGCCGGAACTGATTCCCCACGCACAGAGCCAGCAGCGTCTCGGCTTTCACGGCTTGGAAGCCAGTCCAGCCTGGATCATGCTCGACTTTGGAAAACGGGTCACGCCCGAGAAGGTCGTGCTCTTCCCCGCGCGACTGCCCGCGCTCCACGGGGCGCCATCTGCAGGCTTGCCTGCGTCGTTGGAGATTGAACTTTCTGACACTCCTGATTTTAGCGAGAGCATCCGCCTCGCGGACTGGCGCGAACCAGCGCCCGGCGCGGGAGAGGAACTGCCTTTTCTCAGTTTCCACGGTAACCGCGCCACGGGCCGCTATCTGCGCGTGCTGGTCACCGGTTTTCGGACTGACCCGTTCCAATCCGGGAGTGGTTATTTCCGTCTAGGAGAGATTGTGGTTCTCGAGCACGGGCAAAACGCCGCCCTGAACTGTCCGGTCACGAGCACTGCCTCCGTTGACAACGCCCGCGCCTGGGAAGCCTACAATCTCACTGACGGCTACTTGTGGTGCTTGCCTCTGCGTGGGCGAGAGATTTCTCCTTCAAATGGTCACCATGGCGACACCGCCACTCAGCCCTATGTGGACGGCAACACTTGGGTCGAAGTGGACCTGGGAACCGCACAACCCATTGATGAAATTCATCTCGTGCCTGCGCACCCGAAAGGAACCGCGGATTTGCCCGGGTACGGCTTCCCCTCTCACTTTCTTGTGCTTGCCGACGCGGGAAGCGCGGACGAAAAACTCATTCGTAACGAAACCAAGCGGCCCTACCCGCCGCTGTCCGATAAAACTCGCCTGCTCCCCAATCCCCTGGCGATCCTGCCCAATCCCGGCGCGACGCAGATGATGATGGCCACTCCCGGTCTCGTTGCACGGCGCGTGCGAGTAAGCTGCGACGTGCTTTGGCGGCGCGGCCCCATCTCGCAGCAGAGGCCGGAGGAATACCTTCTGGCCCTCGGTGAACTGCAATGCTGGCACGCGGGAAAAAACGTCGCAGCAGGTCGTTCCGTGCTGGCCAGCGGCATCGCCAAAACCGACGCCTCCTGGTCGCCTGCCGCGCTCACCGATGGTTATTCCAGCCGCCATGAATTGCTGGACTGGACCACCTGGCTCGCTGGCATCGAACAAGCCGAAACGCTGCACACCGAGGCCCGCGCTCTGCGTCATCAAATTCAACGTCAGGGCGAACTTCGCGCCCGCCACACTGCCAGCGCCGCCATTGCCGCGGCTGTCGCTATAGGGTGCGTGGCCGTGCTCGCCGTGGTCCTGCAGCGCAGGGGGGCGCGCTTGCAGCAGGATCGGTTGCGCACCCGCATCGCCCGAGATTTACACGACGAGATCGGCGCCAGCCTCAGCCATCTCGCCATGCAGGGCGACCTCGCGCGTCAGCAATTGCAAAGGTCCGAGCTGACCTCGGAGCGGCTCGAAGGGATCTCGGCCTCCGCCCGCGAAACACTCGACCAGATGCGCGATATTATTTGGCTTCTTGCGCACAAGGAGGGGAACTGGCAGGAGCTCTCGCAGCGTCTCGAAGCCATCGCCCGGCGTCTGCTCGAAGGCATCGAACACCAAATCACACTCTCGGGCAAACCGCCTGAAGGACGGCCCGCCATCGAGTATACGCGGGACATTCTTGCGTTTCTCAAGGAAACTCTCACGAACGTGCGCAAGCATTCCCAGGCCACCCGTGTGCATGTGCTTGTCGACTGGAGCGGCCCTCTCCTGATTACCGTTGAAGACAACGGAAAAGGCTTCGACATCGAGGAGGTTCAAAATCAAGGTGGCAGCGGGCTCCAAAATCTTCGAATGCGGGCCGCAGCCATGAATGCCACCTTCGAAATCCACAGCACCTTGGAAGAAGGAACGCGCCTCCGAATCGCCGCTCCTTTCACAGAAAAATAGCCTCTCTATGAAAGCCTCCGCCACCCCCAGTGCGACCATCTGGCTCGTCGAAGACCACCGTCCCCTGCGCCTCACCCTCCGGGAAGCGCTCGAACTTTCCGAAGGCGCAAGCGTGCGGGACTTCTTCAACTGCGAAACCGCCCTGAACGCACTGACCGAAGGCGCCGAGAATCCCGATGTGATCATCCTCGACCTTGGCCTGCCCGGGATGTCCGGCATCGAAGGACTGCGGCGCTTCAAAGAAACCACGCCTTCCACGGAGATCATCGTCTTCACCGTCTTCGATGATCGGGAGCGGGTCTTCGAAGCCATCTGCGCCGGAGCCTCCGGCTACCTCTTGAAATCGGAGTCCCTCGACCGCATCGTCGCCGCTGTGCGCGAAGTAAAATGCGGCGGCGCCCCGATGTCCCATGAAATTGCCCGCAGTGTCCTCGACCGTTTCAGCCGGATCAAACCGACGCGAAGCGACATTGAACTTTCGACCCGCGAGCAGGATGTGCTGCGCCTTCTGGCTGATGGCCTCACAAAAAAGGAAATTGCCGCCAACCTCGACCTCAGCCTGCACACAGTGGACAACTATCTGAGGCGGATTTACGGCAAACTCCACGTCAACACCCTCGGAGGAGCCGTTGCCAAGGCGCTGCGTGACGGCCTGCTCTAGGCCGTTCGGTCTTCTCCAGCAGATTCGACCAGCCTTTGGTTACATTGCATTTGTCGACTCCGTGTCGACTTTGATGGCATGAGGGCAGCCTGTTGATTGAGATGGCTTGGTGGTTGTCATAACCCGTAAGATCGCTCGCCCTCGGTCCGTAAAAACATGCTATCTCTCATTTTTGCCGTTGCCCCCTGTCGCCTGAATTTCCACCCTGTCCCCCGCGCATCCTGCTCGTCGTCGTCAAACTTCCCTTGGTAAAACCTCATTCAATTCATGGCCCCCACTCAGGCTTTCCTCGAAAACGCCGTCTCTCCCCTTTTTCCAATCATACACTCTGAAGCGTCCAACGGGTGGGGCGGGCAAGAACACAGAGTGTTTGCGGAGCTCAAAGGATTCCACGCTCTCGGCTACCCGGTTGGCGTCGTCGCTCCAAAACAGAGCGTACTTTTCTCCCGCTGCGTGGAGGCAGGCATACCTGCCTTCCATGCGAGCTTCCAACGCGACAGCCTGCCCCAAGAGCTTTTCCTTCTGACCCGCTTCCTCAAAAAGCATAAGCCGGCCGTCGTAAACACTCACAGCTCAAGAGACGGTTGGTGCATGGGGATTGCGGCGCGACTGGCGCGTGTGCCACTGCTGATACGAAGCAGGCATATCGACGTTGAATACAAAAACCCTGTCGTCAGCCGTCACGCTTTCACCACCCTCGCTGACCATGTCATTACAACCAGCGACGCCATCACCCAAAACCTCCAGCGCGTTCTGGGCGTTTCACCACGTCGAATTTCAACGCTCGCCACAGGTGTCGATTTAAACAGATTCCAGTCCCATGGAGAAAAGGCAGATCTGCCGCGGCCTATTTCCGGCCCACTGATCGGAATGGTTTCGGTGCTCCGCTCGTGGAAAGGACATTCGGTTTTTTTTCAAGCGATACAAAGACTGAAGGCCTCAGGATTTCATGCGAACTTTATCGTCGTGGGAGGGGGCGCTCCTCTAGATTACTATACAACCACTGCCCGCGAACACGGAGTCGAAGACAACGTGTTCTTCAGCGGCCACCGTGAGGATATTCCTGAGATCATACGCGCTCTGGACCTGGTGGTAATTCCATCCACAAAACATGAAGGCATTCCTCAGATAGGGCTCCAAGCTCTAGCCTGCTCAACCGCCGTCATTGGCAGCCGAGTTGGAGGTATTCCTGAGATCATCCGCGAAAACGAGACAGGTCGGACTTTTGCACCGAACTGCCCGGTTTCTCTGGCAGAATGTATACGCGCCGTCTTTGCTGAACGTGAAAAGACAGCGGCACTTTCGCGAAGGGGCGAGCAACTCGTTCGTGAGAAATATAGTTTGAACGCTATGACCCAAACGCTGAGGGATCTCTACCTGGCAAAGCTTGGGATAGGATCGCCAAGCCACTCTCCAAAATTGTGAAACTGGCTCTCATTAGACGCCGTTACTCAGCCATTGGAGGCGGTGAACTTTATCTTCAGCGCCTCATGGGTGCCCTTCTCACCAAAGGGCACTCCCTGCATCTGATTTCCGAGTCGTGGCCCTCGTCCCATGCTTCGAATGATAATATCGAGTATCATCAGGTTTCCGCATGCCAGTCCAGAGGCGAGCGGGTCCTCCATTTTGCGAGAGGAGTCGAGCAGACGCTTCAGAGCTTAAAGGTGGACTGCGTTTTCAGTCTGGAGCGAACATTCCAACAAGACATTTACCGGGCCGGAGACGGCGTGCACGCCGTTTGGCTTGAACGCCAGCGGACGTTTGCACCAGTTTGGAAAAAGCCTTTTTGCGGACTAGGCGGCCACCATCGAAACGTCCTAGCCTTGGAACGGAAAACGCTGCACCCGAGCAACACGCGATTCATAATTGCGAACTCAAACATGGTGCGAAACGAAATTGTCGCTCGCTTTTCGTTTCCACCCGAACGCATTCGAGTCATCCCAAACGGAGTCAATCTCGGGAAGTTCCACAACGTCCACCGCGAGCAAGCCCGAACTCAATTTGGCCTGAAACCGCAAGACTTCGTACTTCTGTTCGTGGGCAGCGGGTGGGAGCGTAAAGGCCTCGCCTATTCCATCCAGTTGTTAAGAGACCTTCAAAAAATGGAGCCAATGCTGCCGCCACCGTTTAAGTCGGTCAAACTTCTGGTCGTCGGAAAGGGGCGCCCGCCTTTGTTTGCGGAGAGCGGTGTGATTTATGCGGGACCAGTTTCTGAAGTTGAGAGCGCCTATACAGCAGCAGACCTTCTCGCCTTCCTGCCTGTTTATGAACCTGCGGCTAATGTGGTGAGCGAGGCCCTTGCCTCTGGGTTGCCGGTGTTGACAACCGCCTTCAACGGGGCGGCAGAGAGGATTGTCCAGGGCGAAAACGGGCATGTATTCGCCTCACCCACTCAACGTGAAGCCATCCGAGCAGCGGCACTCGAGTGGATGAAACGCAATACTCGAATCTCATTTGCGCCACAACAGCTCTCCATGGACCGCAATGTAGAGGACACTCTCGAAGTGATTTCACTCGCAATCGAGAACCGGCCATGAAGATCACCTTTGGAATTATTACTCTCAACGAAGCGCAGAACCTTCCGCGCTGTCTTGCCTCGGTTCAAAGCGTTGCGGACGAAATTCTGATAGTCGATTCAGGGAGTGTCGATGGCACTCGTGAGATCGCGGAGTCCTTCGGAGCCGTCTGGCATGAGATTTCGTGGCCGGGATATGTCCGCCAAAAAAACAATGTTCTGGCACTCTCTTCTCACGAGTGGGTGTTCAGTCTAGACGCCGACGAGGCGCTCTCCCCCGAGCTCCTGCGGGAGATTGAGCAACTCAAAAGCACCATGCCCCCTCAAGACACAGCAGGTTTTTCCATGCCACGCTGTGTTTTTTACGAAGACCGCTGGATCCGCCACGGTGACTGGTACCCCGACAGGCTCACCAGGCTCTTTCGCAAATCACAGGCGCTATTTACGGGAGGCCGCGTTCACGAACGCTTAGAGCTCCGGGGTACGGTCTTAAAGCTAAAAGGCGAAATCGAACACCACTCGTTTCAAGGCACCGAGGACCACCGACAACGCTGCCGTAAATATGCACGCCTCTGGGCCGAGGACAAAGCCGAGCAGGGCCGCAGAGCCTCTTGGCTCGCCCCTTTTTTGCATGCGGGCTTCCGCTGGTTTCGAGGCTTCATTGTAAAAAGAGGGTTTCTCGACGGACGGCGCGGCTGGACGATCGCCTGCATGAGCACTTATGAGGTGTTTTTGAAATACTCCCTTTTAAGGGAGTTTCAATCAACACACAAACTGCCCCCTTCCCCGAGCCCGCGAGATGGTTTGTGAACCCGGTTTTTTTTTTTTTTTTTTTTTTTTTTTTTTGGTGGCAGGGG
>CANJPY010000167.1 GCA_947476255.1 Chthoniobacteraceae bacterium
CCACACTGACCAGCCCCCGACGAACTTCGCGCAAGCCCCTTCCGGGGCCGGCTGCGCTCAGCTCGCTGTGCTCGCTATCGCTCCGCCGCCCCCGGAAGGGGCAGCCAGTTCGCAAAGAACCCAATTACAGAACAAACTTTACACCGGCTGTGCGAGTGGAGGCGACGTGCCCAAGAGCGTTGCCGCAGACGTCGAGGACGGGGCATCCGCTGGACCCCGCCGCCCAGTCAGCAGTGACGTGTATAAAGACGGCGTTGCGAGGGGTGCGGAAGTAGCGTGAGAGGATCCCCTGAGTGAAAAGGCCGCGCATGTCCTTCGGGGAACTTAGGCAGTAAACGGCATCGCCGGGATGGCCGTTTGTACTTAGGGGGAGGGGAGTGCATCCTGTGACTTCAGTGCGCACGATGGCGATGTCGGCGGCTTGGTTGGCGGCGATAACCTCAGTGACGGGAAATGCCTCACACGCGTCGTTGAATGCAAATAGATAGCCTTCCCTCATTTGGACCTCGGAATCTGCGAGCACATGGAAGCAGGTGGCGGCTATGCCGTCGGAGGTGAGGGCGTAGCCACCGGCGGTATTGGTATGCCAGTGCTCGCACTTTTGGCAGAGGTAGAGCGTGCCGATGCCGATAAAACCCTTGCGGGCGTATTCGTAAACCGATTTGGCTGGGAGCGGGTGTGTGCGCGCGGGGGAAAGTTGGAGGGCACAATGTTGCGGCGCGTCTTTTGGGTGGAGGCTGTCACGGGAGTGCAGTTTCCCTGCATTCTTGAGGGCTTCCGCGGCACGGAGAATGCGCTGTTTATCCGTGTGGTCTTCGTGAACCACAACACCAGGCGCTTGGGCGAGCAGGTCAGGGACAGAAAAGGAGAGAAGGAGTGCGAGGAGTTGTACGATCCCGCGCGGGCGGGAAGGGAAATACAAGTGGGGCATGGTGGCTAGCGCACAACGTTAGGGGAGCTTGGTCAAACCTATTTGTGAAACCGCATGTGCAAACACGAGAATCGGTGTTAAATGTTGAGGATTAGATAAATCCATCCACGGCAAGGCCGGACGTCCGCACGTGCCATCTGCCGCTTCTTCAGTTGTTTTGGGATGTAACCGTTGTTCGTTCGTATGGCATATCCGCGCAGCCGATGTTGCCGAGGACGATGCAGGCGGTCTCGATTTCGGTATGGCGCCAGCTCGAACTGTCTATCCTAAGGTTTTCACGCGGCGCGGGTTGAACTCACGAATATCACCCCATGTTCGAACGCAGAAAAAACAATTCTCAATACCGCCCCCTCCGGGTTGCCTCATTTTTGTCGCTTCTTCTATCTGTGGTGGGATGCGTTGTTTTGGTGCAGCCAGGGGCCTTGATCTCAGCCGAGCTGGTTCTCGCTGAAAACAACCAATGCGATTACCAGATCGTGCTGCCGGATCCGATCGGTGATCCGTTTGTCGAAGATTGGCTGCTGTTCACAGCACGGCTCGTAAAAACGGCCTTTGCCAAACATGGCTTCGAGGTAAAAATCACCACTGAAAGCAGCCGGACGCCTGAGAAGGCGGGGATATATCTAGGCGCGACAAAGTTGGCGAGGGCGCACGGCGTTGATCCTACTCCCCTTGAGGACTGGACTTATTACCTTCGGGCACTCGAACGCGATCTGATTATAGCGGGACGCGACAAATCCGACCCCGTTGTCGGAGACAACGGCAAGGTGACGCCACGCGCCCTGTTGGGAACGCTTAAAGGGGCATGCGATTTTCTTCGGGAGTTTGCTGGAGCTCGGTTTCTTTACCTCAATTCCGACTCAAAGCTCTATCCGTCGGGCAATGAAAAGACCGGGTTAGTGAAACCGGATGGCCCCCTGCCGCTTGATCCGCGCAGCGTGGTGTTTTTACCCACCTCAAGAATCGCACTACCTGAAGGCTTGGAACGCAAGAAAACGCCGCTCATGTTGGCGAATTTCGATTCCTCACAGGAAACACTCTTTAATATCGCCCACAATTTTTTCCCCCAACTGGGATCGCTCCGTGGCGCCGGGGTTTCATGGTACGATGTGCTTCCCACGCACGAGTACACAAAGACACATCCGGAGTTCTTTGCGCTGCTTCCAGACGGAAGACGCTCCTGTGAAAAGAAGTTCGGGTTTGATGCGTTTGTGCCGTATTGCCCGACCAATCAGGGAGTCCAAGACAAAATGGTTGAAGCCGTGGAAAAACACATCAAACAGGGTCAGAAGTTGATCCACCTCTCGGCCATGGATGGGTTCTGTCTTGACCAGTGCAACTGCGCCGACTGTGTGGAACTTTTTGGGGCGCGCGCTGAGTCCTTTGCCGAGGTGCGAGCGCGGGGCGCAAGCGGCAAGCTTTGGCAGGCCTATTTTCGAATCACGGAGCGGATCCGCCAAAAACATCCCGGGGTGCGCTTCGTGGTGCTTAACTATCAGGACACGCCGATTTCTGCTTCTGTGATTCCGCGTTTTCCCGAGAATGTAATTCCCGACATTCAGTTTGCATCACAGCGCGATTTTGACCGCCTTGCGGGAGTCTCTTTTCCGGCGGGCATCAGCGGGTTTGAGGAGAGCTTTACTGGCTTTGGACAGGCTGGCCCCTATGTGGCGGAGCGTACGCCCGAGCATATGGCAGAGATGGTGCGAACCATGGCCCGGAATCACGTGCAGTGGTCGCATCGCGATGGCAGCATCGGGTATGTTCGTGGTATTCAGGCGCCCGCGTATTACGTCTATGGACGGATGATGGACGATCCCGCAGGCGACTGGGTCGCGCTTCAAAACGAGTTCTGCGAGGCAGCATTTGCCGAGGTGGCCAAACCGATGGGCGATTTCTTTAACCTGCTTCACACCCAGATGGCTCTTTACTCGGATTTCTTCGGTGTCTTCATGCCCGCATGGGACCGCAAATATTCGCGCTCCCAGTTCCACGACAGCAAATGGCATGTGATGAGTATTTACACCCCTGAATTTTGCGCAGCAGCGGACGCCCTTCTCTCGCGTGCAGAGGCGGGAACGCACGATCCGGATGTGCTTGCCCGGCTGCATCTCACACGCATCGACTTTGATTATGTCCGGCAATTGTCGCGCATTTTCTATCTTCAAAATGCGTGGACGATGAACGCTTCGGAAACCAACCTTGTGCCGCTTCTTGCGGAAATAGAAGCTTGGCATGCTTCTCTTGAGCGGCTAGCCGGCGGCACTGGACGTTCATCCATGAAGCCGTTGAGTGATTGGCCCCAGATGGCGCCTTTCTCCGGACACTTTTACTCCCACGCAGCACTCGTGGAGGAGGGCTATCAGCAGCAGTGGAACAATACCTGCATCAACTGGGATACAAAAGCCATCAGAGCCGGCATTCTCACTGGTGAGCGGCAGATCCAAGTTTCCACCGTCGATGCCGAGCCCGTCATTGATTCGGCGTTGTGGGATGCTGCGCCTGAAGCCATGTTCCGTGTTCACGACAGCATGCCGTTTACCAACAAACGGACGCGGATGAAGGTGCTGCGTGACGCCGATCATCTATATGTCCGCCTCGAGTGTTTAAATCCGACCAAACACCCTGAAGACTTCGTGGAGCGCGCGCCGGACACCGATGTTTTTTCGCAGGAATACGTCGAGCTCGGTATTGCGCCGGAAAGCGCCGACAAAGTGGTTTTCCGGTTTGCCGCCAATCCTGTCGAAGGCGGGCGCTACGACGCCCTCATCAAGCCCGCACAAAAGGGCCGCTCTGAAGACAAGGGGTGGACTGGAGAATGGCAGTTCCGTTTTTCTGTAACCGGCGAGAAAGGACCCTATTCCCTCGCAACCCGGGTTTGGAGCGGATGGTTCAAGATCCCGTTTCACACGTTGGGCGCGAAAGCCCCAGTCTCAGGGGACGTGTGGTCATTCAATGCGGCCCGCCAACGCAATGGGCAATCGATCATCTGGTGCGACGGACCGTCTGCGAAAGTGACAACAACGTTTGGGAGTCTCCGGTTTTAACGCATCGCGGCCCCCCAACGGGAGCAAATGAAAACTTTTCCCGCGAGAGAGTCGGTGCAACTCCATCTCTTTGCCCCGCCTTCGACGGGCGTTCTCTCGTGAGAAGAGGGGTCGGTTCGTTTTTGTAGAGCCCACGCGCGGAAGCTTAATTTGCGGACGCCTTGCCACGGAGGTGAAGCGCAAGAAACCTCGCTGTCTCGCTCGCGATCACCTGATAGCCGGCGAGGTTAGGGTGCCGGTCGGAATACCAGCCCGGAACGTGACCAAGGTGCGCGTCCAAACGGTTGTCTAGAACGACAACGTAAGGTTCATTCCCCATAGTTTTCACGTAGGGCCTTACCAGGGAACGGAGATTCTCGGGAATCTTCGAGAGTGCGATGCGTCGATAATTCAGCATGTTTGGCCCCTTCCGGAGTTCCTCTGAATAACGTGGATGAATGTCAAAAAACGGCAGCCCTTCGGCATCCGCAACCTTCTTCACAAGCGAGTTCACCGCGCTGTTGTCGCTGTCAAATTGGTACGGGATCACGGACATTGGAATAATCAACGCCCTTGGATGATCCCTGCGGAGCCGGGCAATGAGTTCGTGAAAATCGTTCGGAAAATTTTCGGCGAACTGCTCCCGCTTGGAACGATCGTTGATGCCGTACCGGACAAAGATGTAGTCCGCGGAAGGCTTGGTTGCGACGTCCTTGGCGTACCTGCCGGAATCCAGGAGGCTGCGGATGTATTCGCCGCTGAGGCCGAGATTATAAACATCCGTTGCGGGGAGGTCTTGCTCTGCGGCGAGAAGCATGCGTACGGCGTCCTCGATTTGAGGTTCCTCTGGAGCAAGCATTTTCGGAATAGAAGCCTCAGTCGTACTGTCTCCGAGCAGAAGCACCTGCAAGCGTGGTTTTCCCTCGGTTGCATTGCTAAAAGCGAACGGCTTCCCTCCAAGCCACTGGTCTGATGAAATCGTCGGACAGATGCGTTTTTCGACATGCTCAATATAAAGCTCGGTGCCTCGGAAATGGTTCACAAAAGGCCAGCTTTTGGGATTGTACATCGTGTCTGTGAGGTCCCGCATCAACACCACGTGACGGCCGTTTTTCGCCATCTGCCGCAAGCCAAAAGGCCTTCCTGCCACGCACATGTTGGTGTGCACTCCGGCAAGGACCACGTTTTGAATGCCACGCGCCTCCAGAAGGTTCCAAATCTCAACGCCAGAATCGCTGATGGCATCGTTCGCCTGATCAATCTCGAGCAGGTCAATTTGCCGCTTCCACGGCGCCCGCGGGTTGCGCCCTTGAGCCTCTAGCTTGTGCACCCATTCTTCATGCTCAACTGGGTCGTCGTCGGAGCCGCCGTCTTCCTGCTCCAGAGGATACACTGCAGCCTCCTCGGACGGGATCTGTTTGCACCATCGTGAAATTCCCGCGGGAATGCGCGCGGCGGTAGTCGCGGTTTTGGCGCGCTCCCTCGCGGGACTCCCCTCGTACGCCTGCATGCACTCGCTCGGGGCGTGAATGATCAATACGCCTGCATTTCTAGCGGTTTTTAGAACGTCGTTCAACCGGGGGGCAAACTCGCGCTCGCGGGTCGCCGCGTTCTTGCTCGAGTGAGAATCCCACATGTCGCAAACAATCAAAGCGGTTTTAGAGGCAGGCCAAGACTCTTGAACAGTTCGCTTGGAGCCACTGGGGGTTCGTGATTGAAGGGTAAATTTCAATGTTTCATCCGCTCCAAGCGCGTTACACACGCAGAGGTGAATGATCAAAAACAGGCTGGATATTAGAGCTCTCATGAGGGTGATGAATTTGCGACGAACCGCTTGGGCACACGGAACTTTCCTCGCTGCAGGATTCGTACCACTTCGGCGGAATCCAGAGGCTCCTCGGGATCACCGGCCACTCCCCTGCGGTTTCTCGCCCAGACTTGAGCCCCCAGAGCCGTTGGCGCGCACCGATATGAGTTTCTCTGCGAACGGGTATCGGTTGCCCACGGAGCCCGAGTCGGAATGAGCGGCGACGGGCGGCACGCTGACGAAAGGGGACACCCGCATTGGAAGTAATGATGTTAATGCCGTAGCCTGGCACGCTCACAATTCAGGCTCTGCCGCGCACGAAGTGGCTAGGCATCCTGCCGCAACATGGACGAACGCTGCCACGGCTTCAGTTTCCATCTGGCGCGCCCCTGGGACAATAAAGTCCGGGCAAACGAAACTCCGCCGAGAGGAACTTGCGGGATGGCAACCTTTTTGGCCTTGTTGTCAGCCGCTTAACTGATGGTCACTTGAATTCAGCATGGGCCTTGCTAATGCATTTTTATCATCATTTATGCATTTAGTCTTTACAATCTAATCTTTTATCAGAAGATGTTCCCTCGGTTGGCTGTTTGTGCTGCTGCGGGACCTGCTTTAAATCAGTACGATAGCCATTTTCAGCCGATTCAATTCAATGACTGGATTCCCTATGAAAAATAAAGTCCCTGCCTTAATTTCGAATTTCGCAACTTTGCTTGTCGCATCACTCGTTGTTTCGGTGTCTGCAGAAGCAGCGCAACCCGGGGAGAGGGGATCGCAAGGCAAAGGATCTAGAAAATCGGACACAGCCATCCCACAGGGATGACGGAATAAGCTAAAAAAAGGTGGGCTGGAGAAAGGATCCCTACCACTCAGTAGGGGGTATGCACCAAAAACCAGACCGCTCTGATATTATCGTCCTCAAGCAGCTTCTCAACTTTATACCGCGAGGCGTTCTCAACCAAGTAGCCCAGAAAACTGGGGTGGAGGCAAAAGCCCGCACTTTCAGCGTTTTGAGCCATCTGGCGACCA
>CANJPY010000168.1 GCA_947476255.1 Chthoniobacteraceae bacterium
AACGCCACACGGCGATACAAATGAAGCAAACCGGAGAACAGCCTCCGAGAGCCGGATGCGGGAAATCCGCCCGTCCGGTTCGATGAGGGGGAGAGGAGGACAAGGAGTGGTTGTGGCCGCAAACCATCCTCGTCTCCCTACTCTATTTAAAGAAGTCCTTTAGCAAGCCGCTCTTCCCAAGCAGCTTGGAGGTCTGCCAGACGGGCGCCTTTGCCCCGGTTCGGCGCGTCGGAGAGAAGGCCCTGTGCGCTGGGGTGTGGGAGCGCGAAAAGACGCAGCGCAGCTTTCTTGGCAAGCGGTGCCAGAGTATCTCTGGCACAGCGGCCCAGAGTGACTACTTGGTGCGCTCCCCGCGTGCGCGCGTGGAAGAGTTCCTCTCCCAAGCGCCTCAGATTGTCGGGGGAGAGCAATTCGGCCCGGGTGGGCGCCCTGAACTTGCGTCCGTCGTTGGTCGGGCAGCAGGGGAAGGCGTTGCTGAGGGCGACACCGTGGAGGACCGGTCGAAAACCCGCCGCCACAAACCGGTCTCCATCCCAGGGACGCCATGCGGCCTCGGGCACAGTCGCGCGACCCGCCCGCACTAGGGCGCGGTACAGGGGTAACCCGGCGGCATCGCCCCAAAACGGGATGCCGCTGCGATCGGCGCCTCGGGGTCCGGGTGCTTCCCCAAAAATGAGGGAGTGCACGGGCGCGGCTTCGGGAAAAAACGCGGGCACCGCTTGGCCGCGAATACCCGTTTGGGGTTCGGGGAAGGGAAACAGCTCCATGAAAACAGCGGAGGCGGCGTGTGACGGGGGCTTGGTGGCCGGACGCCTACGGTGACTCTTTTAACTCGGGGTGTAGGGCGGCGAGGTCGTTGTCTTTGCGCGCAAACTCGAGGAAGCGTTTGTTGATACTGATGCTGCGTGCGAGATGGCGGCGCGCGGAATCGAGGTTTCCCAGAACCGCTTCGTAACAAGCCAGATTGTAGAAATACGTGGCTTCTTTCTGCAGGGCCTTGGGGCCTTTGAGGAGTGTGTCGCGGGCGGCGGGTGTTTGCCCTGTTTCGTGCAGGCAATAGGCGAGGTGGATGAAGCCCGCCGGGAGCGCTGGCTGGAGCTTGCACAGTTTTCGGGCCAGTGTCGTCGCAGGTTTCCAGCGCTCCATGCGGATCAGGACCACGACATGCATTTCGATCGTGATGGGCGACGCGCGGAGGGGGGCCGGCAGCGCTTTGAGTTCGCGCAGCGCCTCCTGAGGCATGCCCAGTTCGACGTAACCCTGCACGCAGGTCAGCGCCTTTTGATGTTCGATGGGGAGGTTTGCGTTCACACGAGTGCGGGCAGGAGGGTTTCGAGTTCCGCGACGCGTTTGGCAAACAGCTGGAGGGTCCGTTCCACGGGCAGGGGTGCGGTCATGTCGACGCCGGCTTTTTGGAGCGTGGGCAATGGGAACTCGGAGCCGCCACTCTTAAGGAAGTCCAGATAGCGTTTCACTGCGGGCGCGCCTTCGGTGAGGACCTGGTCGGAGAGGGCCACGGCGGCGCTCATGCCCGTGGCGTATTTGTAAACGTAGAAGGCGCTGTAGAAGTGGGGGATGCGCAGGCATTCCAGATCCAGCTCGGCATCCAGCGTGAAGTTTTCGCCGAAGTAATCCTTCAACAAAACGCGGTACATGTCCCGGAAGGCGTCCAGCGTGAGGGCCTCGCCGGCTTCTTCGGCGGCATGCGCGATTTTTTCGAAGTCCGCGAACATGGTTTGCCGGATGACGGTGCCGCGGATGTCATCAATTTGGCGGTTGATGAGGTAGGCGCGCATCGCCGGATCGGTGGTGTTTTCCAGAAGGTGGTGGGTGAGCAGCTCTTCGTTGAAGGTGCTGGCCACTTCGGCGAGGAAGATCGGGTAGTTGTAGGTTTGGAACGGCTGGTTGCGCGTGGAATACCACGTGTGCATCGAATGCCCCGCTTCGTGGGCAAGCGTGTAGATGTCGGAGAACACGTCCTCCTTGTAGTTCATCAAAATGTAGGGCGGACCCGAGAAACTGCCGGAGGAAAAGGCGCCCGAGCGTTTCCCCTTGTTCTCGTAGCGGTCGCACCAGCGGCCTCCGCGGAGCCCGTCTGCAAGGGTGGCGCAATATTCCGCGCCCAGCGGTTCGAGGGCGGCGAGCACCTTGTCGACGGCCTGGTCGAAGGGGACGTGGGTCTCGATTTTGGGGACGATTGGGACGGCCGTGTCGTAGGCGTGGATTTCATCCAGCTGCAACACGCGTTTTCTCAGGTCGTAGTACCGGAAGAGCGCCGGCAGTTGGGAGCGTACGGACTGGATGAGGTTGTCGTACACGGCAACCGGCACGTCGTCGCGGAAGAGGGCCGCCTCGCGCGCGCTCGGGTAGTGACGCGCGCGTGCGTAGAAGACGTCCGCGCGCATGGAGGCGGCAAGCGTGGAAGCGACGGTGTAGCGGTGGGCGTTGAACTCGCCGTAGAACTGGTGAAACGCCGCTTTGCGCACCTCGCGCTGGCGTTTGACAAGGAAGGACGACAGGGAGGACTGGGTGAGTTCGCGGGTGGCCCCCGTCTCATCGGTAATCGACCCGAACTGCATGTCGACGTTGGTGAGCTGGGAGAAGGTTTCCCCGTGGGCCCGTGTGGCGCTGGAACCCAGCGCGAGCAGCCGTTCTTCGGCAGTGGAGAGCGTGTGCGGTTTGAGGCGACGCAGCCGCAGAAGGGGCGTTTTCCATTCCGCGAGAGCCGGGGACGCGAGGAAAGTTGCAAAGGTGGCGTCATCGATGGCCTGGATTTCCGGCGAGATAAAGGAGAAGGCTTCCCCGATACGGGTCATGAGATTTTCCAACTGGGCCTCTCTGGCGAGGGACTCCGCGTTGGAGGAATCTTCACAGGAACGCAGCGAGGCGTACTGGCCGATGCGCTCGATTTGAAGATCGAGTGTCTTTTCAAATTCAAGGGCTTCCTTCAGGCGTTCGGGAGACTGCCCCAGAGTGCCTGCAAAGGTGGCAAGGGTGGGGTAGGCGGCCTGCAGGGCCTCGAAGTCGCGCTGCCAGGCGTCGGTTTCAGTGTAAAGCGGGGAAAGGTCCCACGTGTCATGGGCTGGGACTTGATCGCGCGTCGGTGTCATGAGGCAGATCGTGCCACGGAAATGCGGCTCCCGCCACTGGGAAGACGTGCTCTGGGGGGAAGAAAAGCGGGGAATCGGTTCGATTCAGAGGCAACATAACACCGGAGGGGTGCCGCCGGGTGGGGCGCCGCCCCCTGGGGTGGAGGGTTTCCTCCCACAGTTCCGCCCATGGGGGTGGGGAGTGCTGCCTACGCCCGCTTACGGGTGCGGTTCGTGCCCCGGCAGAGGTCAGCGACCTGTTAGGAAGGGTGCCGTTACCAGTTGTAGTGGTCCGCTCCGAAGGTGAGCACGCCCCCGAGGAAGCCCACTACGGACACAAGGATCGCCCCAAAGAACAAGGCCCCCCGCAAGCGGGCGCGTTCTGGAGTGCCTTCGCGGCATTCAAAAAAGATGGCGGCGCCCGCGCTGATAAGGGCCCAGATAGCGGTGGCGGTGCCAAGCCACTTATGGATCTTGTAGACTTCGGAGACGCCCGAATACTCGTTAAGCCAACCCAACGCCGCGGTGTTCACCGCACTTAAGGCTCCAAGAACGATCAGAAAGCGGGTGCAACTCAGCCAGCTTTCTTTCTTGGTCGCCCAAGCGAGGCCCTCAGAGAGGAGGGCGACCATCAGAAGAGCGACGGGAAAATGGGTGGAGGCTGGATGGAAACGGCCGATCCAAGCCAGTGTTTTCGCCAGCAGGGACTGGGCGGGTTTGGGGGCGGTCTCGGCGCTGTTTGTGGTGAAAAGAAGCTCCGCCTGCCGTTCCGCGAGTTTGGGGGGAAGCGTCGTTGGGGCGCCTGCCAGAATCCAGCGGTGCAGGGCGAGTTTCTCGGCTGCGCTGGCGGGCCCCTCCTTGCTTTCTTTCCCGGGCATTTCGTCCTCATTCACCAGCCGGAAGAGCTCCGATTTGGCGGGATCCCCGGGCACGATGAAGTCCTCGTTGGCGGCAACGCGTTTGAGGTCCATGGTGTAGCCGAACTTGCCTTTGGGGCGCGTGAGTTGGGCGCCATGACAGTCATTGCATTTGGACTCAAAAAGTTCGAAAACGGCCATGGTCGCCATGGCTGCGTCCTCAGAGACGGGTTCCGTCGCCACCTGAGGCGCGGGAGCGCACAGGAGACGAGCAGGCGCGCACAGGAGGAGGCAAAAAAGAGCGGCAATGGCAGCGAAACGTGGGAGTCTCATATGACGATATTGGGTATAACCCCGAGAGGTCTTAAAAGCATAGGACAATGCGAAGGCCGTTGTTGTGAAAAAGGCCGCGCGCAAGCCGTTTCAGAGGGAAGGCAAGCCGCCCGCCCAGAGGCACAGAACCTGGCATAATTCGTCGCGCGCCAGGACGTTTTCACAGGCGCCGGCGGGGTTCAAAATTCCAAAACCCGTCCCAAAGGCGGCACCGTTCACCACACAAAGAGCGGAATGGTTTTCGCTCAATTGTTGCCGGCCTTTTTCCAAGGCTGTGTCGCGGTTGCCTTCGAGTTCATATTTCCAGCCGACGATTTTGGCGTTTGGAAACAGGCCCCGCAGTTCGGGTAAAAGTTTGGGAGCTGGCTGGAGGATCACCTGCAGCCCGGGGAGGTGGCTGGAGATTTTTCTCTCTCGAAGGGGGTCTCCACAGAGAGTTTGCACGCTGCCGACTTCGTAATCACTCAGGGCTGCGACATGGAAAACGACGCGGACGTTTTCGCGTTCAGGTTCCTCATGAAGGAGGGTGTGCAGGTCGGTGTTGGTCGCAAACGGGCGCAGTTTCAGGGCGGGGCCTTCAGGATTGCGGTAGGTGGCGCTCGCACCCTTGAAACAGAGGACTTCCCAGCCGTTTTTAAGAAGGGCTTCTGCCAGAAGCACGCCGAGTTCGCCGGTGGAAAAGTTCGTGATGCGCCGTACGGCGTCGATGTGGGACTGGCTTGGTCCGCAGGTGACAACAGCGCGGGGAGGTCTGGACATGGGAACTGGAACGGCGTGGTAAATCTGAAGTACGATACCGGCGGGTTTGGCCCGTGGTGTTTTGGGGTGCGTTTCTCGAGTTTATCGTGACTTCGAGCGGAATGCAGGACGAGACGCGGAAGCCGAGGCAGCGCACACCAGACCGCTCCATTGTAGCCGGCGCCACAGGGGCGACGAACTTTTTTGATCGCAACTTTTCCCATGCGTTTGGCCAAGTGAACGTGTTATCTATTGAAAGTAACTCCGTCCGCCTTCTCATCCCATGTTATCTTTCAGAGGAATTTCCGGTTTCGTATTCATTTGTGCCGCTGCTGTTTTGCAGGTGGGATGTCAGACATCGGATTTACGTTACAAAAGTGAAACGGTTTATCTCGGCGGGTATAATGCCCGGGATGGAGCCAGGGAAAATTTTGACAATTATTCCCACTGGGATGGAGATGGGGTGTCTGGTGCGCCAAGTTTAGTGGTGAAGCTCAGCCATCAGCGGGCTTATTTTTACAAAGGGGGCGAATTAGTGGGGGTGTCCACCATTTCAACCGGGCGTGAGGGCTTTGGCACGCCCCGCGGGACGTTCAAGATTCAGCAGAAGGACAAGGACCACAAATCCTCCTTGTATGGAGATTACGTGGACGGGAAGGGCGGCATTGTGAAACAGGATATCGACCGTTCGAAGGATCCTGTGCCACCCGGGGCAAAGTTTGACGGCGCCAAAATGCCCTTTTTCATGCGCATCACTGGAGGTGTGGGGATGCATGAGGGTTTTTTGCCAGGGTATCCCGCATCGCATGGGTGTATCCGGATGCCAAGGGCGATGGCGGAGGCGTTTTTTAAGAACGTGGAATTGGGAACGCCTGTGACGATTGAACCGTGAGGTTTTTGGGTTCTCCCGTGTACAATTAGCACGGAGTCAGCGGGCGAGAGACGGAGAGTGGCGTGGAGTTGGAATATTCCGACCTGACAGGTGATCGAGAAAGCAGCAGACGGGTGCGCTGGGGGTATGGCATGTGGTCTCGGGGCCTTGCTTCATTTGCTTGCTTCTTATCTGCATCCTTGACGCAGGGCAAAATGCCTCCAAGTGGTTAATCCTAGAAACGGCAATGAGGGATCACATGCCGGAGGCATCACAGCCATTTGCCGGTGGTGTCGCTACGCTCAACCGGCCGGCTAATGGCTGGGAACCCTCCGGGTTGAGGCCGTTTCGCGGTCCATGGGAACGTGAACACATAGGGAAGACAGTCATGCCTTCCCCGGCTTTGGAGACAGCGTACGGAGGCTCACCCAGTGGGTGAGGCCCAAAAGAGCCTTTTCTTGATATACATCAATCTCTTCCGCATCGCGTTACATCAAGCGTACCGCGCTTTTATTGCCGCATCTAGGAGTGCGCCGGGGAAGCCGGAAACCACGCGGGTGAAAGTCCCGCCGGTCGAATGAGACGGTTCACGACCGAAAGCGATGCCCGGAATGAGGCCGTGAGGCCGAAGCCGCAAGCGGCCACTTCGACACGCTCCCGCACATGGAATTGATGCGACTGGTGAAAGAGCGTGTCAGTGACGGCAGTATCCTGAAGCTGCTCAAGGGATGGCTGAGGGCACCTGTGGTGGAAGAAGACCCCGAGAGCGGGGTGAAGCG
>CANJPY010000169.1 GCA_947476255.1 Chthoniobacteraceae bacterium
ATCCCTCGGTTTTGCGGAAGCCAAGGCATGGTGTTGCGCCTGTAACGGACGCGGGCCGTGGTGGAACGCTGGAGCCCCGCACATGAACGCAGCCTATCCCGCTGGAGTGTTCCGGCGAATGGGCTTGATGTCGATATTGGAAACCGTCAAAGCCCATGCCTGAACACCATCACTTCGATCCAACCGCCGTGATAAGGAACCGTACGTCCGGTAGTGTGGGGGGACGGCGGGGGTAACCCCGCCTCCCACCCGATTCAAAAAAAGCGTCGTTGAGTGCGCGTTGTCAGCGCTTTCTGAAACGCGCCGCAAACGCGCCGTCCGTCTGGTCGCGGAACGGAAGCGCCTGAACGATTCGCTCCAACTCCAGCTCAGGGCATTCGCGCTGCACCGCACTCACCACTTCTGCGTTCTCCTCCGCCTCCAAGGAGCACGTGCTGTAAACAAGAGTCCCACCGGCTTTTAACAAGGGGACTGCGCGCCTTGCCAAAGCGAGCTGTTGTACGGGCATTCTGATAAAGTCTTCTTCCGTTAGTCGCCACCGCACATCCACGCGCCGTCTGATGACCCCCGTGTTGGAGCAGGGGACGTCGAGGAGGATTCGATCAAACGGTCTGTCCAAAAGCGGACTGTCCGGCTCCGGCGGCATGAGAAAATCCAGAAGATGAACGCGCACGGAGGAGGCTCCGAGTCTGCCGACATTATCGCGCAATCGGCTCACACGCGACTCGTACAAATCGCAGGCAATGACCACTCCCTTGCCGGACATTTTTTGCGCGAGGTAGGTGGTTTTTCCACCCGGAGCGGCGCAGGTATCCAAAACGCGTTCGCCCGGTTGCGGATCGAGCAGGTCTGGAGCCAGAAGTGTACTGGGATCCTGCACATAGCCCCAGCCCTTGCTGAGCCATTCAGGCGGGATTTTGCGCAGTTTGAGCACTCCGCGCTCCGCGTCGGTGAGGTCCGCCTCCGGGTGCGATTCAAGGAGTGCGGCCGCGTTGGTCTTGAGTTTGTTGACGCGGAAAAAGTTTTCCGAAGGGGTGTTGTTGTTGCGGCAAAGGGCCTCAGCCGCCTCCGTTCCAAACTGAGTGATCCAACGATCCACTAAAAAGTCGGGGTGGGATTCGCGCACAGCAAGGGGCTGGCTGTTTAACTTCGCCTCCAGAGCGGCATGTTCTCGTTCCGCTCTTCGGAGCACGGCATTGACGACACCGCGCGTGCGGCCTGCGAGCGCCACTGTCTCAAATACGGCGGCATGTGGTGGTATGCGGAGGTGGAAAATCTGGTAGAGACCGGCCCTCAGCAGGTTGCGGGTTTCTGGGTCCAGTTCCCCGGAGCGCAGCCAGCCAATCAGGACGTCCAAGCGGCGCAGGTGTCTGAGGACTCCATAGAACAGTTCTGTGAGGAGGCCCCGGTCAGAAGGAGAGAGGGAGCTCTTTTCCAGAAGGCCGTGCAGGATTTCATCCGAGAAGATGCGGCCCTTCTCCCATTCCAACAATGCTTTTTGGCACAAGGCACGCGGGGTGTGGCGGGAGATGGGAGTCATAAACTGGCGGCGAACCATTACATCAGGTTGGCAGCAACCTCCGCCATGGCACTGCGTTCGCCCTTGAAGAGGTTGACGTGCGCCATGAAATTCTGGCCCTGAAGGCGGTTGCGCGTATAAACGAGGCCGTTGGTATGGGCGTCAACGTAGGGGTTGTCAATTTGAGCGAGGTCTCCAATGAGGATCATCTTGCTTCCTTTTCCCATGCGCGTCACGAGCGTCTTTGCCTCGTGTGGAGTGAGTTGTTGCGCTTCATCCACGATAAATATGGACCTTGGAATGGAACGCCCGCGAATGTGGGTGATCGCTTCCACCTCGATGATGCCAGACTGCAGCAGGAGTTCATACGGCTTGGCACGTTTGTCCGGCGAAGCCCCCGGGGCGTTTGGGGTCGATTTGCGGGTGCTGACTTTTTTGCCCTCAAAGGCTTCGGGCTTCCTCGGTTTCGCCATGAGGTATTCCAGCGCATCGTAGGAAGGCTGCAGCCACGGTTGCATTTTCTCCTCAATACGTCCCGGTAGAAACCCAATGTCCTTGCCTGTGGGCATGATGACGCGCGTGATCAGAATCTTTTCATAGTCACCCTGCTGCACTTGTTCGAGTGCGGCGCCCACGCTCAAGAGCGTCTTTCCAGTGCCGGCCTTGCCGTATACGGTGACGAGCGAAATATTTGGATCGTATAGAGCATCAAGCAGGAAGCGCTGCCCCAGATTAAGGGCCTGTAAACTGCGTCCCCCGCGGATGTTGATGTGCTCGCGGTGGAGCGCCTGAAAATTTCCATTCCGCAGGTAGCGCGCGGGAACTCCGTGTTTGGGATTCTCGGGGCTGTGAAAAACGAGGTATTGATTTTCAAGAAGACGGCGTTCGCCAAGGTCCATATGGAGGTGGCCCTCGCTCGCAAGGGCCTGAAGGCGCTGCACGGGAATTTCAAACGTCTCGTATTCTTCGGAAGTGCTCTGGCGTTGGGTGCGGCGAATATCCTGGTCGTCTTCAACCCGGTCGGTGCGGTAGTCCTGCGCATCAAGACCGAGCGCCCGTGCCTTGAGCTGCAGGTTCAAGTCTTTGGTCACCAGAATCGCACGCGTGGTCTCCGTGTCTGCCAGATGAGCCGCTGTGAGCAGAATGCGGTTGTCCACGCGCGTGAGGTCGGGAAACAGGGCAAGGGCGGCTGAGGCGCGGGGACTTGCAGCGGCTTCCTTCCAGGCCCCGTCCGCGTACTGCAGGGCCGCGTTCACACACACACGCAGCTTGCCTCCGCTTTCCAAGTCCACGCCCTCCCGCATCTGGAGGGCACTTGGAAATCTTTCGTTTAACCTCCGGTGCACTTCTCGCGCATTCGCTCCCCGGGTCGTATTTTCAGATTTGAACTTGTCCAACTCCTCCAAGACTTCGACGGGAATCCACACGACATGTTCCTGAAAACAAAACATGGATTGCGGATCGTGCAGTAAAACGTTCGTATCCAAGACGAAGTTTTTCCGAGCGGACGGCGTGGTAGATTGCATGGGGTTGTGGTGGCCCCCACACTCACCTCTGGGAGCTGTTTGGGCAATAGCATTCCAGAAAATCCGCACTGGAACGTCCTTGGAATTGCAGAGGCAAAATCGCCCCTTGGTTCGATGAACAGGGGGAGCGGCCCCGAGCGGAGAGGCTTTAGTCCAACACCGCAAGTGAAACAAACTCCAAGCCCCGGCGCAATCCATCGTCCCCGGAAAAACTGCCCTCGTTGAATCCTGTGCGAGGGAGGGGTTGCCAGTTTTTGCGCGTTTTATCTGTGACTTCCAGCTGGGGAAGGCCTGTCTGCAGGGCTGTACATCTAGATCCCGCACTCAACGCCGCGGCCATTGCGGTGGGAGGGTGACATCCTGCTGGAACACCTTATTCAAATTTGAACCGTGCCTTGAGGCTCGGGGGATTTGTGTAGTCCGCGACTTCCTTTTCACCGCTGAAAAGTTTGACCCAAATTCCTGTAATGGAATCGCTGGTAATCGCCTGGCCGCCCTTTGCCAGATAAAACCCCTGGGAGACATGCGATTGATGCAGTGTCACCTCCTCAGTGCTCACGGAAGTTACCTCCATCTTGTTTATCGCGGGCACCGTGGCTGTTCCTTTCACCTGTTCAAAAGCATCTCCACGGGCTTTTTGGCCCAAGTTTTGCCGGGTTACAAAAATAATGTACTTTGCGACGAGCTCGGAAGAGGGCGTCTTCATTTTATTTTCAATCTTGATTTCACCCCTCCAACGGTGGTTGGAACGTTCGATGCCCTTCTCGCTCTTTCCGCCTTTTTCCGGCATGAACGTTTTCTTGCGTTCGACAGAGATTTGGAAGTCTTCCGCAAACGTCATTAGCGGAAAGGTGAGCAGGGCGCCGACTCGTAAAAGATTTTTCATGGAACCCATTTTCTGACCCACGTACGGGCATTTCAAATACGTATGAATCAGCAAATGGCGAGGACGCTGCAGGGCTATTGCCTAGGAGGCGCAGTGGCGTTTTTGGGGATTTGCCCGAGCAAGACTGGAGTTTCCGAGTTGCCGCCGGTTTTGACGCTCCCTGACGTCTTAAAAAATGTCCAGAGGCAGATTTTCTCGCGCAGGTTTGAATTGTTTTCTTTTCTGGTATTACGTTGGGTTGACAAGAGCCGCCGGCACCTTAGCGCGGCGCTCGTTTTTTGATATGTCCGCCCGCTGCATTGTTCTGATTCCAATTTATCGCAACGTTCTTGAACCGTTGGAGGAGTTTTCCTTGGACTTTTCATTGCGGCGGCTTTCAGCCAGAGACTTGTTGTTTCTAGCACCGGAGAAACTCGATGTCGGCTATTATCAAAATCGATATCCAGCGATCCCGGTGCAGCGATTCCCAGATGTTTTTTTTGAGTCGATTCAGGGATACAACCAGCTGCTTTTAACGCCCTCGTTCTACGAATATTACGCTTCGTATGAGTTCAGCCTCATTCTTCAGACGGATGCCATTGTTTTGAGGGATGAATTGTCGGAATGGATGGCCCGTCCCTACGATTACGTTGGCGCTCCATGGCCGGTTGCGAACGAATTACTCGTAGGCGTTCCTCCGTTTGAAGGGGAACACCGAAGGCATCTGCGGATTCATGTTGGTAACGGAGGCTTGAGTCTTCGGCGGAATAAAAGCTGCGTTGACTTGCTGCATGAATATTCAAGTGCGCGTGACATGTTTATGCGGACCGGCTCCAGCGAGGACCTGTTTTTTTCCTTCATGGGTGCAGTTTCCAAACAGTTTATTCTCCCGAATGAAATTGTGGCTTCCTCGTTCTCGCTGGAGATAGCTCCGGAGAAGTACGTTGCCATGAATGGGGGACGTCTGCCGATGGGGGCCCACGCCTGGTGGAAATACGCGCACAATTTCTGGGTGCGTCAATTCAAGGAGAGCGTCGATTTACTGAGCGCTGTTTAACTTGCCCCCTCCGTGACGATGGCATGAGAGCGTGACCGATCGAGGCTCTCTTTGGCTCTGTTTGCGCTGAGACTGCTTATTTGGCTCTTTCATTCAGGGCGCAAGACGTTGTTGAGTATAGCGCACCCTCCCATGAAACGCTTCACACGGGTTCTTTTTGTTCTCCTCGTTTGGGCGTCTGCTTCCCTTCAAGCCGCCGGCATTGCAGGCAAACGGCCGAACATCATCTTTATCATTACGGACGACCAGGGCTATGGGGATGTTTCCGCCCACGGGAATCCCATTCTCAAAACGCCCAACTTGGACCGCCTTCACCGCGAAGGGGTTCGGTTTACTGACTTTCACGTGAGTCCCACCTGCGCGCCGACGCGGGCCGCGCTGCTGACTGGTAGGCACGAGTTTAAAAATGGGATTACGCATACGATACTCGAGCGGGAACGCCTGGCTCTGGACGCAGTGACACTGCCTCAAGTGCTCAAAACGGCCGGGTATACCGCGGGGATCTTCGGGAAGTGGCACCTCGGCGATGAGGACGCGTACCAGCCTGAAAAACGTGGATTCGACGAGGTGTTCATCCATGGTGGGGGCGGGATCGGTCAGCATTATCCTGGCTCCTGCGGAGACGCCCCCGGCAACATTTACACGTCTCCACTGATCAAGCATAACGGCACATTTGAAAAAACGGAGGGGTATTGCACCGACGTCTTTTTTGCGGAGGCGACAAACTGGATGGAGAAAGTGAAGGGAAAGCAGCCCTTTTATGCGCACATCGCGACCAATGTGCCGCATGCGCCCTTGCAGGTACGTGCCGAAGATTTGGTCCGTTATAAAGACAAGGTGCCGGATTTGGAGGCCGCGAAGTTTTTTGGAATGTTGGCCAACGTGGATGACAACATCGGAAGACTGCTTGCGAAGCTCAGCGAATGGGGCATTGAGAAGGAGACACTTGTGGTTTTTATGAACGACAATGGTGGAACTGCGGGGTGCAAAGTATTTAACGCAGGAATGCGGGGCACCAAGGGAACGCCATTTCTTGGTGGCACGCGTTCGTCTTCGTTCTGGCGCTGGCCCGGGACCTTGACTCCTGCCGACGCACGACAACTCGCGGCGCACATTGACTTTTTGCCAACGCTCTCTGAAATTGCCGGCGCCAAGTTGAATGCAAAAGTTCTTGCACAGATGGAGGGGCGAAGCCTTGTGCCGCTGCTCGAGAAGCCCGATGCTGCGTGGCCGGATCGTACGCTTTTCACGCACGTCGGACGCTGGGAAAAAGATGTTTCGCCAGAGTCCGGAAAATACGTCAATTGCAGTGTGCGGACGAAGGACTTTCATCTGGTTAACACTTCGAAGAAAAATGAACAGGCTTGGATGCTCTTTGATCTTATACCATTTATTTAGTTAGAATTGCAAAACCTGTTCCGGAAAAAACGTTTGCTTGAGATAAGATCCACCCGCCACCAATCAACGAATAAACATTGCGCGCGTCCTCCCAATATTTTTCCAGTAAGGCGGTTTGTGCTTTCTGTAGCG
>CANJPY010000170.1 GCA_947476255.1 Chthoniobacteraceae bacterium
AGGTGTGTCATCGAGTCCGGAGATGGCTGTGGAAGAAACATGCCAAGAGCCGGGCGCATTACGGGCCGCAGTATCGGAACGAACGCCTGCATGAGCAATACGGCCTGACTCGTTTTCCCACGAACGCCACACGGCGATACAAATGAAGCCAACCGGAGAACAGCCTCCGAGAGCCGGATGCGGGAAATCCGCCCGTCCGGTTCGATGAGGGGGAGAGGAGGACAAGGAGTGGTTGTGGCCGCAAACCATCCTCGTCTCCCTACTCTAGTTAAGGGCCCCAGTGCCCATTTTATCACCAGCAAGCACCTCCAACAGAAGCACCAACCGTTAGGATTCAGGGCTCGGATCAGAGCGATTGCACGCAACGGTAATCACAAAAGCCGCCCTTTAGACCAGATCGTGAAGGACATTCTTGGCTGACACGCCTCACAGCCAAAAACTCGGGTATTGTCGCCAGCTAATGAATGCGGCACAAAGGGGTTTTCCTTGTGATCCAGCCATGATTTTCTGCTCTCGTTTTCGTTCGCTTTTAGCAACCGCACGGCTCCTTACCGCCAGCCTTGTGCTGTCTGCTGCCGCCCAGGGGGCGGAGCCGTTTGATGCCTTTCTGGAAAAACATTGCGTCCGCTGCCACGGCCCGGAGAAGCAGAAAGGTGACTTGCGTTTTGACAAACTCTCGCGCGACTTCAAGTTGGGCGCAGACAGCCATCACTGGGCAGAGGCCATCGAACAGGTCAACAGTGGCGAGATGCCTCCGAAGAAAGAGAAGAAACCGACGCAGGACGAAATCGCTGCGTTCGTCGCCGGTCTGGATTCCCGGCTCAAGGAGGGACGCGCCTCGCGCATGGCGGCGCGGCCGGCGGTGGCACATTACCGTCTGAGCCGAAAGGAGTATCAGAACACGGTCTATGATCTCCTAGGCGTGCGCTACGATCCCGCCAAGCCGGGGGAGCTCAACGAAGACAACCTCTGGCACGGATTTGAACGCCTCGGGTCGGAGCTTTCACTCTCTCCATCCCATGTGGACCGCTATTACAGAGCCGCCGAACTCGTGCTGGACCGAGCCTTCCCTGCGAAGTCTGGCGAGGCTCGCAAAGTCCGCAAGACCGCGGCGGAACTGCGTTACAACGGCGGAAAGGACCAGCAAGCGGCGCTGGACCGCTTCGGCATCAAGCGGCCGCTGCGTTACCTCCTGTTTCCCGGCCGGGTTCAGACCGTACTCTCTCCCAACTGGTTCGGCAAGATCGGACCGGAGCAGAGCGGACGCTACAAATTCCGGATCCAAGCCAGCGGCATCCGCCCGCGCGGCGGCCAACCGGCCCACCTGAGCATCGGCAAGACAACGGGGGAGGAAACGGTCGCGGGAATTCTCGAGTTTGACATCACGGCTCCAGAGGACAGTCCGCAGGTTTATGAGTTCGATTTGTTTCTGGAAACGCCAACCGGGCTGGATTTCTGCGTGGTGTCGACCGATGTCGTGGATCGCAGAGGCGGGGGCGCCTTCCGCAATGCGCTGACCAGCACGGGCTATGTTTTCACACACAGCAGCGAGACTGGGCTGCTGAACCCCAACGCCCCGCAGATGTTCGATGACAAGGGGAACAGCCTGTTTTCGACGGTGCTCCTCGATTGGATCGAATGGGAGGGGCCGCTGGAAACGGAAGAGGAGAAGTCCCGTCGCAACGGCATGTTCCCGCCCGCAGACGCGACTCCAGAGGTGGTCGCGGAGCATCTGCAACGCTTTGCTGAGCGGGCCTGGCGGCGCTCGGTGAAGAAGGAGGAAATTCAAGAGTACCTGCAATCGTACCGTTCCGAACTTGAGGCGGGCGAGAAAACGGTAAGCGCCTATCGTGTCGCTCTGCAGGGCGTACTGACCTCGAGGCACTTTATCTACCTCGTCGAAGGCGCCCCCGTGGCTCGCGAACGGCTCACCGACACAGAACTTGCCTCCAGGCTCTCGTATTTTCTCTGGAGTTCGATGCCCGACGACGGCCTCCTGAACGTGGCCAAAGGTGGCACGCTCAACGGCCCGGGCCTCAAGAAGGAAGTCGACCGCCTGCTGACGGATAGCAAGGTCAACCGCTTCGTTGATGACTTCGCGCGGCAGTGGCTCCAGTTGCATCGTCTCGGCACGTTCATCCCCGACAAAAAGCTCTACCCGAACTACGACGCATGGCTAGAGACAAGCATGCGCTCCGAACCCGTCGAATATTTCCGGGAAATGTTCGCGGGGAACATTCCCATCACGGGTTTCATTGATTCTGATTGGACAATGGCCAACGCCCGGCTCTGCGATTTCTACGGCTTTCCAGAACCAAAGGCCGATGGCTTCCAACGCGTTTCACTCAAGCCCGAGGATCATCGCGGCGGACTGCTCACGATGGGGGCGGTGCTTGGACTGACCTCGGACGGAACGCGCCACCGCCCCGTCCACCGGGGCGTGTGGGTGAGCGAAACAATCCTCGGCAAGACCCCGCCACCACCGCCAGCGAACGTGCCCGCCATTGAGCCCAGCACGCCGCAAAGCCCCAAGGCCACCATTCGCCAGAAACTGGAAGCACACGCCACCAATGCGAACTGTGCTGCCTGCCATGCGAGGATCGACCCCCTGGGCCTCGCCTGGGACAATTACGACGCGATCGGCCAGTGGCGCACCCTCGAGAAGGTCGTCGCGGGTATCGGTGCGGATCCCTTGATTAATGCCGCCGGGGTCATGCCTGATGGCCGGGCCTTCACCGATTCCTCGCATTTCAAACGCCTGCTGCTCGAGGACCGCGACAAATTTCTGCGCGCCTTCATCGAGCATCTTTGCACCTACGGCCTCCGCCGCGTGCTAACTTTTGACGATCAGGACGACCTCAAGGCGGTTGAAGCCGAAGCGAAGAAAAACCAATACCAAGTTAGGGACATTGTTCGCGCCGTGGCCCTGTCCGACCTCATGCGCAAACGCTAATGCATTGTGACCCGTTCATGGCCCTTCATTGAAGCGCCCCAAGAATTCAAACCCACGATCCAAGAATTTAAGACCCGCAGCTCTAAACATTTATGAACTACCTCTCCCAATCCTGGCTCATGAACCGCCGGCACGCCCTCCGTGCTCTGGGCAGCTTCATCTCCCTCCCCCTGCTGGATTGTATGATCCCGCTCCGGGCGGCGGAAACCGCCACAGCCACGCCCCGGCGCAGTGCCTTCATCTACCTCGCAAACGGAGTCCATTCGCTCAACTATCAGATCACGACTCAGGGCAAGGATTACAAGTTTTCGAGGTCCCTGATGCCTCTGGAAAAGCACCGTGAATTTATCACGCCCATCAGCGGCCTGCATCACCCGGGAAGCCTCAGCCACCACCACAACTGCATCTCGATCTGGCTGACAGGAGGCAAACTCGGTCCGTCCGATCGGAACACCATTTCTCTGGACCAGAAGATGGCCGAATTGACGGCCCAGCACACGCGGACTGCGTCGCTGGAGGTCGCCATCAATGAGAATTCCCTCGCCTGGACGGCAGACGGAGTCAGACTCCCAGCGCTGCGCCGTTGCAGTGAGATATTCGCCTCCCTGTTTGAGGAGCCAAAAGACGGAAAGACTGCGCAGCGAAGGGCTTTGCGCCGCAAAGGAAGCGTGCTCGACGCCAACCTCGCCGAAGTGCGCCAACTCGAGAGAAAGATGGGCTCCGAGGACAAGGGACGCATGGAACAGTACCTCACTTCCGTGCGCGAAGCGGAGATCCGCACGCGCCGGGCCGATGCGTGGCTCGACACGCCGCTGCCGGCCGTTTCCGACGCCGACCGCAAACGCACCAACCGGGACATTGCCGCCACCATGGCGGGTGATTATTTCCGCACGGTCTATGACCTCATGGTGCTCGCCTTTCAGACGGATGTGACGCGCGTCGCCACCTTCAGCATGGGGGGTGAAGGGAATGCCATTTCCATTCCAGAAATTGGCATCACCGAGACGCGCCATCAACTGAGCCACCACGGGGGGGATCCGATCTACATGGAGAAGCTCACAATGTATGACACCTTCGCCATCGAGCAGTTCAGCTACTTCCTCACCCGGCTTGCGGAAACCAAGGACCTCACCGGCAAGCCGCTCTTGGGCTCCACGATGGCGCTCTTCGGCAGCGGCATGTCCTACGGCCACAGCCATGGCAACGCCAACCTCCCGCTCGTGCTCGCAGGGGGCTCGGATCTCGGCCTCAAGCACGGCAGCCACCTCGACTTCAACCACGCGGCACCCGGCTTCCAAGGGTACACGTTCGGGGCCGACGGGGCGCTCACCACAGCGCATTACCAACTCTGCAGCCGCCCCGCGAACTCCGACGCCCACATGAGCAACCTGCTGCTCCTCATGGCCCAGCGCATGGGTCTGGAGATCGACAAGTTTGGCGACAGCAACAAAGTGGTCTCGCTATGAAGCGCTCCCTCTCAGTTTCTGGGGCTTCTTTCCTGGCCCTTTGTTCTTCGTTCTTGTTCATAGGGTTGTGTACCGCCCCTGCCGCGGAGGAACCGTTCCGGCCCGAGGCAGGGAAGTTTCCGCCCTCGGAAAAGGCGTACAACTATCGGGGGGAACTCGTGTTCGTGGATTATGCCAACCGCCGCGGCAGCCTCCGCGTGCAAGCGACTGGCAATTTCTTTCGCAATCCCCCGCACCCCTTCACCATGCTGCCCTACGGTATCGTGCGTTATCACGGCGCGCCGGCGGACCTGCGGGACATCCCGCTCGGCACCATCATGAACATCCGGGCCTTTCTCCCGCCCGACCCCAAGCTCTCCACCGTGCCGGTGCTGCCGGTTGCCAACAAGGATAACACCACCGGCTTTCGGCCCCCCGGCATGGAACCAGCCGAGAATCACGCCCTCCTTCTTGAAGACGAACCCAGCTACTGCCTGCGCGAGGGCAAAGTCTGGAGATTGAAGGAGGTGGATCTGCAAAAGAACCAGGGACTGATCACCGCCAGCCTCGAATCAAGGGAAGGCGAACAAGGCAAGGACGTCGAACAAAAGATGACCATCGACCCCGCGACCCGCTTTTGGCGCGGCAAAGAATGTCTCGGGCTCGAGGACTTAATCGCCGAGGGCATCCTGCCTGCCACAGGCAAAAAAGCCCTCGACGGCCAGCCTGTTCTGCTCGCACTCAACTGGCAGCCCACGCCAGACGGCGTATTTCTGCGCTACCACATCTCGGATATCTGGCTGGACGAAACCGCGATGCAACGCGCCTCCCACAATCAAACCGAGCTCCACAAGACCTTCATCCGCAGCCGCTGGATGCCCGCCTGGATCGATTCCGTCGAGTATGCCAAGTTCGGCCGCGCGACCGTGACCGCGACCTTATTTGGCGGCATGGACCCCGCCCTTTATGCTGATTTCAAGAAAGGAAGCCCAGCGTTTATCAATGCAGCGGAGAATACGTTGAAGCATGTGGGAGGAAGCTACGGGCCCGCTCACATGGCCTCCAAAGGCACCATCCTCGACGTCACCACCACTGCCGGCGAAGCGCCCCTCGGGAGCAGCGGCATCCAGATTCGCTTCGAAACGGACCTCATCATCGAGGGCATCCGCCCGACACGTGTTGTCCGCATCCGCCCCACGGAGTGGCCTGCCGTGCAAATTCCTCGGCAGGAGTATCTTGGAGATGGGCACGAAGAACGCTTCCCGACTCCGGCGATCTTTCAAAAATACGGAGGCTGAAGCAGGAAATCTCACTTCGCCGCGGCGCCCTTCCAAAAGGACTCCTTCCAAGGTGTCGTTTGAGGGGGCGCCTCGACAAGTGAACGGCAGACACTCGAGTACCGCTCAAACTCCCAACCGCGATGTTTTGCGGCCCCGTCAGAAAGCTCACCACAAACGGATTCCAAGAGGAAAACGTGTTCCTGAGGGCCTCCATTTTTTCAAGCATAAGCGCCTCGGACTCTCCTGCCTTGAATAAACCCGCCTCCAGCCCCAGTCGGACCGCGTGTAATCAGTCCTGAGGTTGTACCCCGTAGTTCTTGATGCCGAGTTCCTCGAACCGGCGGTGCAGTTGGAACCCGAACGCACTCGCTTCATAACAAGTCACGACTTTACCGGTGAGCTTCTGTTGTTTGACGACGAAGAGCATGAATTCGTCGTAGGTCATCTTCTGCACGGGGTGCGGAGTCGCTCCGTCGGCCTGACGGCTTACCCATTAATATTTGCGTGGGCGTCGATACCGAGGCTGATCGCTTCGTAGGATACGGTTGATTGGGATGGAGTTGAGGTTGTCATCGCTTTGATGGGCGCGGGATCTCGCGCAAGTCCACAACCCAATGTCATCTATCCATGGGTTAAAAAGCGAATTCCTGCTATGAGGTTGGTCAAGCTTGAGCTGGAAGTTTCCGCTAGGGTTTGTGTGTTTTAATGACCGATTACTGCTTTTGTTTCGGGTGAATGGTTTTCGGGGGGCTGGGTTAATCTAAATGTCTTCCTTGCCGGGTAAGCGCCGTTG
>CANJPY010000171.1 GCA_947476255.1 Chthoniobacteraceae bacterium
CCACACTGACCAGCCCCCGACGAACTTCGCGCAAGCCCCTTCCGGGGCCGGCTGCGCTCAGCTCGCTGTGCTCGCTATCGCTCCGCCGCCCCCGGAAGGGGCAGCCAGTTCGCAAAGAACCCAATTACAGAACAAACTTTACACCGGCAATTCAGAACACTGCATGTGACGTCTTTGCGTCACGCGAACTCTGGGTTTTCGGGATCTGCGCGGTATAAAGTTATTAGATAAAAAACGTAGCGGTGCCTAAAGTTCTAAGAGGCAAAGCTGTTGAAAATTTGAACTGGAGGTGTCTTTGCGGCTCAGACCGATGAAGTCCTGAGCCCCGACTATACTGCGGGCGCGGATTCGTAGCCTAGAGAAAAGGGCATTAGCCATCGTCTTGATGCCAGAGTATTGCGCGGCGGGCTTTTTGCAGATACAGATTTTTGGCGGGCATTCGTCTGTTAAGTTGTTTCAAATACGAAATGTTTATCCAGAGGCGGGGATTCGCGAGTCGTGCTCGAGGTGACTTTCCTTTTTGGAGAGGACCACGTAGTGATAGTGAAGGGCAAAGGGGAACATTTGCTGGGCCATGTCTAATGGTTTAGAAAACAGACGCCGTCCTCGCTTTAAATGAATTTATGACACACGAAAATCGCTTTCTGGCTCTGAAGCTGGATCTTCCCAAGGCGCCAAAGCCGGTTGCTGTTTACAAGCCAGTGCTTGTTGCTCAGGGCCTTGCCTATGTTTCCGGCCATGGTCCCGTGCAGGTGGACGGCTCCTTGATCCGGGGCCGCGTGGGTGTGGATCTTACTTTGGAGGAGGGGCATGCGGCGGCACGGCAGGTCGGACTTGCGATACTGGCGACATTGCGGGAGCAGTTTGGTTCGCTGGATCGGATTCGCCGGATTGTAAAGTTGCTGGGGATGGTGAATTCCGCGCCTGATTTTTATGAGCATCCGAAAGTGATCAACGGTTGCAGCGAATTGTTTGCGCAGGTATTTGGCGAAGATGCTGGAATCGGGGCGCGCAGCGCAGTGGGAATGGGGCCACTGCCCGGGAATATCGCGGTGGAAATTGAGGCGGTTTTTGAACTTGTATGAATCGAGTCTGGAGTTGGATGCGCCTCTCAAACGAGGCTGAACTAAATTCGCCCTCGCTTGTCCTGCATTTGGAACGAGTGGAGGAAAATATGCGCCGGATGGTGGAGATCGCCGGCGGGCCGAGGCGCCTGCGCCCCCACGTGAAGACGCACAAACTTGCGCCGCTCATCGCCAAGCAAATCACCTTGGGAATTCACAAATTCAAATGCGCCACCATTGCAGAGGCGGAAATGGTGGCGGCGGCCGGCGGAACCGAGGTGCTCCTTGCCGCGCAACCAGTGGGGCCGCACATCGCCCGTTTCATACAACTCATCAAAAAGTTTCCAAGGACGTACTTTACGACGCTGGTGGATGATCTGAACACCGTTCACGAAATTGGCAATGCAGCGCTGGCGTCCGCGACTTCTGTGGAGGTTCTTCTCGATCTTGATATTGGACAGGGGCGTACGGGAATCGACCCGAGGTATGGAGCTGCGGATTTTTACAAACGTTTATCTTCGGTTCGTGGGATCCGGGCAGGTGGGCTGCACGCGTATGATGGACATATCCATGAGTCCGATCTCAATCTTCGTACAGCGGCGTGTGAAGATGCGTACGCACTCGTTGAAAAATTGCGAATAGACCTCCGTTCTGCAGGCATTTCTGTGCCGCGAATTGTGGTGGGTGGCACGCCGACGTTTCCCATTCACGCGCGCCGCGCCGGCGTGGAATGCAGCCCGGGAACCTGCGTGCTGTGGGATACCGGCTACGCGAAGAAATTCGCAGATTTACATTTTCTTCCCGCCGCCACTCTTTTGACGCGGGTGGTCAGCCATCCTGGACAAGGGCGTTTATGTTTGGATTTAGGCCACAAAGCGGTGGCGAGTGAGATGGCCCCTCCCCGGGTGTTATTCCCCGCGCTCGACGATGCGGTTGCCGTCGCCCACAACGAGGAACACCTGGTGATTGAAACAGCGCATGTGGAGCGCTTTCCAGTGGGAAGTGTTCTGCACGGCATTCCCTGGCACATTTGCCCGACAGTCGCGCTGCACGCGACGGTTCATGTGGCCGCAGGTGGGAAAGCGACGGAGGAGTGGCCGGTGCTGGCCCGTGCCCGACGTCTGAGTATTTAGTGCAACCGTTTTTGCTTCCTCCTTCCATGCTTATTGTAGACGCACATCTCGATCTCTCTCTCAACGCCATCGAATGGAATCGAGATCTCACAAAACCCTTGGGGGAGATCCGTGCTGCCGAGAGTCACTTGAAGGACAAACCGGACCGCGGTCGGGGCACGGTGTGTCTGCCCGAGATGCGAAAGGCAGGGATCGGCCTGTGTGTGGCGACGCAGTTGGCCAGAGTCGAACGTAATGCATGGAGTCCGCTTTTAGGCTGGCGGTCTCAACCTCAGGCGTGGGCAATGACACAGGCGCAGCAGGTCTGGTATCAGGAAATGGAAGCGGCTGGCGAGATGACCCAAATTCGCGATGCCGCAGCCCTCAGCGCTCATGTTGCGTTGTGGGAGGCTGCGTTGGCTTTAGACGACGGTTCGCATTTGAATTTGCCGGTGGGCTATGTGCTCTCGCTCGAGGGGGCGGATTCGCTCGTGACCATCGAACATTTGCAAAAAGCACACGCGTATGGCCTGCGCGCGCTCGGGCCTGCGCATTACGGACCGGGAGTTTATGCCAATGGAACCGACGCCACCGGCAGAATGGGGGAGGCCGGCATCTCGCTTTTGAAGGAAGCCGGCAGACTTGGCCTCATCCTTGATGCCACCCATCTTTGCGATGATGCTTTTTGGCAGGCTTTGGAATTGTATGAAGGTCCCATTTGGGCGAGTCATCACAACTGCCGGAGTCTCGTGGACCACAATCGCCAATTGAGCGACGAAATGATTCTGGCGCTGGCGCAACGAGGTGCGGTGATTGGTGCCGCTTTCGATGCATGGATGCTTTACCCCGGTTGGGTCAGGGGCCAGACCACTCCTGAGGGGGCTGGTGTCACGCTTCGCACGGTGATCGACCACATGGACCATATTTGCCAGCTCACAGGCTCAGCCAGGCATGTGGGAATTGGGTCTGATTTGGACGGCTGTTTTGGCACGGAGCAGACTCCCTCAGACCTGAAAAGCATCGCCGATTTGAATCAATTACCGGGGCTTCTGATGGAACGTGGCTTCACCGCGGCGGACATACGCGGAGTGATGGGCGGCAATTTCCTGGGGATTCTTGGCAGCGCTCTCGGTTGATGAATCGCACTATTTGGAGGGCTGCGGTTCCCTTGCACCGTTTTTTTGATCCGCTCGTTCTGAGAGTTTCTGCTCAGTTTTGGCTGCTTTGTTTTTGGGGTTGGAGCTTGGGTAAAAATAGAGCCGGCTGCTGGATATGACGGGTTTGCTTTGAAATTAGATTGTCAATGCATGACGGGATGTGCAACTTGCCCAGGTTCTCCCTCGAATTATTATGGCAAATACAGCCGAAGTACGTTCCATGCGCAGTCTTCAATCAATCCTCAAGCAGGAGAGTGAACCAACGTCGGCCGAAGTGTTCAGGAGCGCTTTTGGATGGGGAGGTTTTTTGTTTGTTGCATGGATGTGTTTTTTTCAGCATGCCCTTCACGCTTGGTCTCCCGGCACTAAAAGCGCCGCCGCAACGGGCGGTTTCGTCGTCGACACCTCGAACCGCAGGGACGTTTTAGCTTACTACCAAACAGTATACAATGCCTCCGAAGGCTACGCCTCCCGTATGGATTGGACTGGGAGTTTGTTGACGGGAGAGGCAGGAACAACGAGCGATCTCTTCAAGGGGGATGTGCTTCGGAGGATCAACTTTTATCGGGGGCTTGTTGGGCTGCCTGCCGATATCACGTTAAATTCGCTCAAATCGAGCAAGGATCAGGACAATGCTCTTTGGATTTCAGCCAACGGCTATCTCACGCACTTCCCGTCTGGCGGAAAATACTACAAGGCGTCCGTGGCAGAAGCCGCATCGAACTCAAATTTGGCTTGGGGTGACGGTAACTATGGCCCGAGGGCCATTGATGCTTACATGGACGATAAAGGAACCGCTTCGGTCGGGCATCGCCGTTGGCTTATTTATTCATTGGCTTCCGAAATGGGGACCGGGGACGTTCCTGACAATGACCAAGGACGCGGAGCAAATGCAACATGGGTGATGGGGAACGCAAAAAAAGCCGCGGAGCGGAAATTTGCACCTTGGCCGAACAGCGGATTTTCCCCGATAAATTTCGCGCACAGCACATGGTCGCTTTCTTATTCCGGTGCCGATTTCGGCGGTGCCCAGATAAAGATGACGAATAGAAACTCGGGACAGACGAGCCAGTACTGGGGTTCATCCAGCAATGGATATGGAGACAATGCTTTGTTGTGGACCCCCACGCAGATGCCTACCACTGTCACCGAGGACACCACCTTTGACATTGTAGTGACAGGAATTCGCGGGCAGGGAGTTCCGAGCAGTTACTCTTATTCGGTAACACTCTTTGACCCCTCGGTATTGGGAGATTCCGTTACGATTAACGGAGACAGTTTGCCCGCCACAACTGGGGCATCGTATTCCTTCGCACCGGTAGATCAGGCGGATCAGTACGAACTTCGTGTATACACCTCAAGTGCGGCGGCTTGGTCGGAGGGTGCGGAGAGTTCGTCAACTCCAAAGGTTAAGTTTTCAAAAGTGGTTTATAATTGTGGTTCCCGAGGGAACGACACTCAGGTTAGCGAGCAGTCCTTAACCTCGGGCTCCTATCCTGTGGTTCAGGGTACGACGAAGGCTTCTGGCCGCAAGTCTTTCCATCTCGCGTTTCCGGACTTCAGTGACCAGGTCCTTGAAGTTGCACGAGACTTCATTCCCTCCCAGGACAGTTATCTCAAATTTTACGATTGCGGCCGCTTTGCGAGCACGACAACCACAATGGAAGCAGAAGTTTCCACGAACAATGGACTTTCCTGGCAAAAGATATGGAGTCGCTTCGGCGTTGGATTGAGTAGTGCTAACTTTGATGCACAGTTCAACTCCAGGTCGGTAAGTTTGTCTAATTACGCAGGACAAATGATTAGGGTTCGTTTTGCACTTAGGCAAAATGGATCCGCCATTACGCTCAATACGTCGGACAACTGTGGTTTCTTTCTTGATGACATTTCGGTGACCAACGCCCTTGAGCTAGTCAATTCCGTGTCTACAACCCTGCCAGGTAATGCGACTGGATTCACCCTAAATGAGATGACGGCAGGCGGCCCGCTGGTGGCGGGATCTCAATATTACCTTTGCGCGAGGCCCATGGTTGGAACCACCTGGTTTTCTTTTGGTCCTCTCAAAACCGTGACCCCGTGTCCACCTACATCTGTCGACATCGCCTCCCAGCCTGAGAGCAAGACAGTAAAAACAGGCAATTCAACATTCTTGTCTGTAACGACAACAGGCACGGAACCGATTGCCTACCAATGGAAAAAAAACGGCAATCCACTGGCAGGTGAAACCGGGGCAACGTTGAGTTTCTCTGATGCCGAATTAGCGGATGCCGGTTCCTACAGTGTGACTGTAGCAAACGTGCTTGGCAGTATCGAGAGCAGTACAGCGGTGCTCTCTGTGATTGCCCCTCCTTTCATCACGACACAGCCCTCAAGCCTCGCATTGTCCCCCGGTTCACAGGGCTATTTCGAGGTTTTAACGTCTGGAACTGAGCCCATGAGCTATCAGTGGAGTAAAAACGGGACTCTAATCGTGGGTGCAACTTTGGCTACTTTGACCACAACGAACGTACAACCCGCGGACGCAGGGTTCTACCAAGTTCTGGTGAGCAATGTAGCGGGCAGCGTCCTCAGCCAGAAAGCCAATTTGACAATCAATGTCCCGCCAAATATCCAGGTCCAACCCTTGAGTGCCACAGTAATTGCAGGCTCGGCTGCTGGGTTTAGCGTTACGGCCACTGGAACCGCGCCGTTTTCTTACCAGTGGCGAAAAGACGGGCACAATGTAGCCAAAGCGAACTCGTACCGTTGGACAATACCTTCAGCGCAGTCCGCAGACGCGGGGCTCTACGATGTTATTGTCACTAATGTGGAAGGCAGCGTTACCAGCAGCGCAGCTAAGTTGAGCGTCAACGAGCCTCCGAAAATAATGACGCAACCCCTCTCTGTCATGGTAAATCCGGAAGGAATCGCCGCATTCAGTGTGGTTGCAAGTGGGACAGCGCCCTTGACCTACCAGTGGCGAAAAGGCGGCGCTCCGATAGCAGGGGGCACGCAGGAGACCTATGCGTTGAACCCCGTGCAAGCGCTCCACGCTGGCACGTACGACGTTCTAGTAAGCAATGTGGCGGGCAGCGTGGCTTCCGCAAAAGCGACCCTAAGGCTCAACACCGCGCCCGTGATTAA
>CANJPY010000172.1 GCA_947476255.1 Chthoniobacteraceae bacterium
CGGCGGGACTTCGTCTGTTGACCGTAGACTCGTCGAAAGGTTGAGGCCGAATCGTGTTCACTTTGGTGATGGTCTGTCAGGTTCTCTCTGTGGCTTTCCCCCCCGCCTCACGGCGACGCAGTGACTTCAAGTCCTTATCCAGTTCACTGCACCGGATGGCCGAGGTCTTCCACCTCGGAGGGATGTGCAGCTTCACAGCGCACGATCAGCCGCCGGAGGCATCACAGCCATTTGCCTATACAGTGGTTGAGCGTAGCGACACCATCGGTCATCACACCTCAAAACAAGGCATCACGGAGGGATGCAAGAGGGTGCCAAGCGTCGGCCCTTCACCGGTACCACGCAGCTTCAGACAGCCCCAGCACACTCTGGCATCCCTTTGGGATGCGTGTTTGTGGGGCTGGAAGGTACCGGTGGTGTCGCTACGCGAAACCGGTCGGCTACTGGCTGGGAACCCTCTGGGTTCAGGCAGTTTCGCGGTTCATGGGAAAGTGAGCCATGGGAAAGTGAGCCATGGGGAAGACAGTCATGTCATCCCCGGCTTTGGAGACAGCGTACGGAGGCTCACCCAGTAGGTGAGGCCCAAAAGAGGTTTTCTTGATATACAGCAATCTCTTCCGCATCGCGTTACATCAAGCGTGCCGCGCTTTCATTGCCGCATTTAGGCTAAGGCGCTCCCAGAACCTCCCCGATGAGCTTGTACGCCGCTTCCCGCGCCTCCTGTGGAAAATCATGCGCGCACTCAGGGTGGAGCACCGTCAGCTTTCCGGCGGCTCCGTGAAGTCTGAAAACGGCCTCAGCCGCACGCGCGATCCGATCCACGCTCTCCCACTTAAAGTTATCATCCCCCTTCGGCGCATTCACTAAAAACGGCCTCGGAGCAAGCGCCGCCACGAGTTCGTAATAATCAAACGGCACCTCCTCCGAACGTCCCACAAAATCCCCCAGTTTAATCATGTACCGCTCCTGCACCCAGCCACTGATATTGCCCCCCTTATAATCGAGAAACGAATCAAAGCCGCAACTCGACACGACAACCTTGAGCCGGGGTTCCAGCACTGCTGTGAAAATGCTGTTGTGGCCCCCGAGGGAGTGTCCTATGGCGGCGAATCCCGCGTCTTTTTTGACAAACGGAAACGTCTCCAACAAATCCAGTCCCCGGATATTATCCCAAACGGCCTTCATGGTGCCGCTGCCAAAGCCGAGCAACTTGAGGTCGGGCTGATAATTCGCCAGCAGAGGATAACTGGGTGAGAGAGTCACGTAACCGCGCTCTGCCAACTCCGCAGCATACTGTCGGTTGGCTTTCCCCCCGAGTCCCACCACAACGCCATGCCCAACCTTGTTATCCGTCGGGTGCAGGCAAAGCACCGCTGGCGCGGGCGTCCCCGCAAGGGCTGCTTTCGGAATGCAAAGATAGGCAGGAACACGCCCGCCCGGAGAAGAAGCATACGTCACCAAGCGACGCACGTAACTGCCGCAGTCCACCTCTTCGTCAACCTTCACCTCCAAAGCGCAGCGCTTTTCCTCGCCAGGAAGCGAACCCGCAATCCGTTGAAATCCTTCGAGAGCCTCCTTCCTGCGCACCTCCCACTCCAGAGGGGTGGCCGCACGGCTCAGCCCCCCGAGTGGATTGCGTATTTCAAGAAGGTCACCGCGACTCATTCCACGCAGAGGTGGAAGGTCCGCAGCAAAACAAAGCACTGCCTTTGACACACACAGCAATACGCTCAGCCACGCTATCCCACAGGTTCGCTTCATATCGTAGGGATTAAGGATCCGTGTCCGCGGCTTTAATGGGCCTCCAAATGTCCCAGGACACTCTTTGGACGGACCCTCGGCGCCCGTCCCACGTCCCGTCCCACGTCCCGTCCCACGTCCCTTCACACCGTCTACAGAAACTGGGTAATCCCGGGAAGCGCAACGGGGGCCACAGGAAGCTGCATATCCCAGTCTAGCTGTGCCGGAACCAGGCTCTCCTTGGACTGAAGCGCCATTTCCCAAGTGATCTCCTGCCCGGTGTAAGTGGCCATGCGCCCCATGATCGCAAGCAGCGTGCTGGAAACCATGCGGTCCCCGTCGTTGAGCGGATGACCGGCACGGATCGAGGCAAAAAACTCATCGTGCTCGACCTGGTACATGTCGGTTTTATCCGGCCTGTAGCGCCACTTCACCTCCCCCTTATGGTCCTTCAGCACAAACTGCCTGCTCGAACCATTGATTTCACAGACCCCCTCGCTGCCAAAAAAGGTATCCGTGTTGGAGGCCGCAGTGAGATTAATCTGGCGACTGTGGTGGAACGCCCTCACTCCCGGATAATCATATACGAGCGAGAAATGGTC
The DNA here is from genome assembly GCA_947476255.1 of Chthoniobacteraceae bacterium. GTDB lineage: Bacteria > Verrucomicrobiota > Verrucomicrobiia > Chthoniobacterales > Chthoniobacteraceae > Chth-196. The sequence continues at coordinate 2,343 of CANJPY010000172.1, forward strand.
GAAGATATTGCCGTAATCCTCGCCCGAACGCACCTGGCGTCCTCCGTGCCCGATGCATTTGAGCGGCGGCTTGTCCCCCATCGCCCACGCCATTTTATCAATGCTGTGGCAGGCCTGCTCCACCAGACTGTCGCCGCTCAACCATGTGAAGTAATACCAGCGCCGCAACTGCCACTCCAGATCCCTGGGCGTGTTCTTGCGGTTCCACTTCGGGTACCTGTCCACAGCCCCGGAGTTGTAGGTGTTGTGGTTGGCGAGAATGGTGCCGATCCCTCCGTCTGCGAGCCGTTTGAACGTCTCGCGCATCCCCGGGTGGTAACGCCAGCAAAAACCTGCACACACACCGAGGTTCTTACGCTTCGCTTCCGCCACGGTCTCCATCACAGACCGCACCCCGGGAGAGTCCGTGGCCATGGGCTTTTCCAAAAAACTATGCTTTCCTGCCGCCACCGCGGCCTTGAAATGCTGGGGCCGAAACGCCGGCGGGGAGGTCAAAAGGACGACATCCACACCGCTATCAATCACCTTTTGGTACGCCTCCAACCCTACGAACTGCCTGTCTTTGGGCACCTCCACCTGGCTTGGAAACTTCTGCGACAGCCCGTCCAGACTCGTCTGCATTTTATCCTCAAAGGCGTCCCCCACCGCCCACAGGACGTTGTTTGGGTTCGCGCTCAGCGCTTGATTAGCCGCCCCAGTCCCCCGACCGCCACAACCAATCAGCCCAACCTTGAGTTTGCCTTCGGGTGCGGCGCCCCTCAAGACCGCCGGAAACGAGAGTGCGGAGGAAGCGAGGGCGGCGGATTTGAGAAAATCGCGTCTGGAAGAAGAGGGGGTGTCCATTCCTAAGCGTAAAAGCACGTTCCGGCGGAGTCAACCCGTACGCGCAAGCGCCTGCGCAAAAAACAGGCTCATGGAATCTGAAGCAACTCAGACTCCGACCAGGCATCCGTGCGACCTTGGGTGGCGGCACGCACGCCCTTGACAAACTCCACCGTCACCGGACTCGCCTCGTGCTCCCATTCCCTGCGAATATAGGTAAGCACGCCGGCAATCTGCTCATCCGACAGAAACCCTGCGGCGGGCATGTCGAGGTTGTACTGCACCCCCTTCACCTTCACCGGCCCACGCAGACCGTGCATGACCACGCGGGCGATCCGCTCCGGGGACCCGCTCACCCACTCGGAATCGAGCAACGGCGGCGCAAGCCCTTCCTGTCCTTTGCCTGTGGGTTGATGGCACGCGGCACAAAGTCCGAGATACGTCTGTTTCCCGGAGTCAAACAACTTGTGCTGCTCGTTGGTGAGCGGCACCACTTTGCTCGCCGCCAATCCCGGTTTTCCCGGCCACACCAAAACAGCCTGCACCGCCGCAGCTACTCCCGCCAACGCCGTATCGCCGTCCGTCAGTAAAGACGTCAAAACCTCAGGAGCGTTCGGCAACAGTACGGGATGTTTCGCATTGACGGTGGGATGCTTGGCAAGTGCCGACAGCAATTCGATCTGAATTGTCTTCACAGGCTGAGCCGCCACAAGCGCGAGAGACTTCAGGATCCGCTCGGGATTTCGTTCCGCAAACACGCACCGCAAAAGCGCCCCAGGGAGCGTCGGTGCATAGGAAGCCGGCTGCTTCAGGACTGCCGCCAGAACCTCCAATTCGCGTCCAGAAAGCCCGCTCAAAAAAGCATCCTGCAACAGTGTATTTTCCAAACCACGCTTACAGAGCCCTGCAATGACAAGGTCCACGCCCAGATCGCGGCTCTCTCCCATGCTCAAAACCAACTGCAACTGTACCTCCGCCGTTGCTTCACTCCCCGCTATCCCTCTCCACCTCTCCACCACCGCCGCCCGATGCGGACTTTCCAGCAAGCCTTCCGATACCCGCACAGCCGCCGCCCGTACCCTCGGATCCGCATCCCCCAAACAGTCCGAAACCAGAGTCCAGTCCGTCGCCTTGAGTCCGTGTAAAGTCCACAGCGCATGGACGCGCCCCATCGCGACCTTCGTCTTTTTTCCAAACGCCACCACGGCGGCGATCGAAGAAGGCTCGGCACGTTCCACCAAAAGACGCTGTGCGGTTTCGCGCCTCCAATCATTGCCACTCCCAAGAACAGAAACCAGCTCTGCCGTCGAGAGCGCCGAGAGCTTTGCAGGAGCCTCGCCCCCGTCTTTGACGGCCGGAACAATCCGCCAGATGCGCCCCAGAGAAAGCGGCTTCTCGAGCCCGCGGCTCACAATCTGTTCCCGCAGATAGGTCGTGAGCGAAATGCGGTGCTGAATCACCCCATGATAGAAATCCACGACATACAGCGCCCCCTCCGGCCCCGTGGCCAAGTTCACAGGCCGGAACCGTTCATCGGTGGAGGCCACAAACTCTCGCTGATCATAAAACGCGGTCCCCCGCACCAACCCGTTTTCCGTACCAAGACTCAGCCGGTGGATCAGGTTTCCTGCGGGCTCACAAATGAACGCATTTCCGTAGGCATCCCGGGGGAACAGATCCGAGCGGTAAATCCACGGTGCGCAGGCAGCCGTGCATTCTTTGAGCCTGTAGTCGCGCAGCATCTCCGGACGATACCCCCGGTTGATTCCGGGAGAAACGCGGATGGGCCACACAAACTGGTCGGCAGCGGCCTTGGTATTCAGCCCGGTGGTTTTGCCGAGAAAAGGGTTGCGGAAGAGATAGTGGGAAGGAACCAGATCAACCCGCAATAAGTCACTATTGTTGTTACTGTAAAGACGGCCGTAATCGTCCTGTGTCAGGCCCCATTGCCCGCGGAAATTGCTCGTCCCTCGCACCCATTTGCCATCCTCGTACCGAAACTTGGCCGTGTAAGCCCCCACATGCAACCAGCCATCATGCCCCCAGAGCAGACTGTTGGGCGCCCGCTCGGGGTTCGCAAGCTGGGGCAATGCGGGGTCCACCCGGACTCCGAAATCCGTAGCCACCTCGATTTTTTCGTCCGCCACGCCATCGCCATTGGTATCCCTGCAAAACCACAAATGAGGAGGCGCCCCCACCAGCACCCCATCCCGGTGCAGCGCAATAGCCCGCGGAAGAACAATGTTTTCAAGAAACACCACACGCTTGTCCATGACTCCGTCGCCATCGGTATCACTCAGCACGACCACCCTCCCTTCCGCGCGATCCTCGGTGGAGCCATCCAGATCCGGCATGTATCCGGTCATTTCCACCACCCACAGCCTCCCATCCGGTCCAAAAGCCATCGCCACGGGATTGCGCACCAGAGGATCCGCCGCCACCAATTCAATGCGGTACCCCGGGGCCACCTTGAAGGTCCTGAGCTCCTCTTGAGCGGAGAGCGCCGGGGAGGGCGGAATGAGGTTCGCCGGAACAATGGGTTTCTGGGCTTCCCCAGCTTTGTCGCCAATTTGAGCCGAAGCGAGCAAACCCGAAGCTAGGAACAAAACCACGCAGGATGCGGAACGATGCAAGTTCATGGGGTGAAAACAGCAATCCTTGCCTCAACCTAAATCGAATGCGAGCGAAGAATCCCCCCCACTACCGAAGCGATCCCACACGTGACGGAGCGCGATCTTTTCGCCTTGAATCCTGTAGATGGCGTCTGAGCCGATTCGAAGGTACCGAGCCATCCACCAGGGTGTGGTGAGCTATCGAGCATGACCTCATGCTCCGTACAGTGACGCCGATGGATTCATCCTCAACATTACTCCCGCACACTCCCCTCCCTGGCTGCCTTCTCGCAAAACCCACACATCCCTCCCAGTCCTCACATCCGAGTCTGTTTCTAGATTCCCCTGTTTGCACTCGACCACATGTCCGAGGACTCACTGCATCAACCCAACGACAAACTGCTCAAGGCCACCTTTTCGGTCCCGGAGAACGCACGCGCTTTCTTTGAAAACCATCTCCCGGCCGACCTGGCCTCCGCCCTCGGGTGGAGTTCCCTCGCTCTGGAAGCTTGCACTTTTATTGACCCACAGTTCGCCAGTTCGGAAAGCGACCTGCTTTTTCACATCAAGCTCCACCAAAGCGATGCGTTTCTCTACCTGCTTTTTGAGCACCAAAGCACCGAGGACCCGCGCATGGCGCTGCGCCTGCTCTCCTACATCGTGCGCATCTGGGAA
>CANJPY010000173.1 GCA_947476255.1 Chthoniobacteraceae bacterium
ACGAAGCCTCCCTGCTCCGCCTCATCTCCGCCCTGCTCTGTGAAATCAGCGAAGAGTGGCTCACCGGAAAAATCTACCTCAACATGAATCCAACTGACCTGCCCCACAGCTAACGCTCAACTTTTACAGAATAAAAATTGCGCCGCCCTCGCACACTGCTATGGCGTGAAGAAAACCCCTCCCCGAAGGATGTGCAAATGACGCTCAAGCAAGCCGCCTCAGCGCAAGAAATTCTCCAACTCACAAGCATGCCCTAAAACGCCTCGCCCTCCCCGGCCACGCCCGACGCGGGCCCCTTGCGTGCACCCAGCAGGGACGTATGCACCTGCCACCGCACTGCAACCGCTAGTTTCCGCGGTTGGAATACGTTTGTAAAAACAACTTCACGTCGGTCACCCCGTTCATGAAATTGTGGATCCCCGTTTGTTCGTCGGAGAGGAGCGAAGCCGCTGGAATGACAAGCTTCCACTGACTGTTCCAGGCGCTTCGACCTACAAGGCGAGAATTGGTGTATTCTGCGGGTGTCGTCCCGTAGAAATAAGCCGCATTGTCCACTGGGCGGAAGGCCTAGTGATTCCGTGGAATCCAAAGTTGTTCGTTGAGGGTTCCCTGCGGAATAAATAACTGCAAGTCTGAGTATTGGCTCTGCCCGATATTCAAAGGCAGGGGGGCCGCCTGGTCCTTCACCGCCCACCCACGCACAGTACTGGTATTTCCAAGCGACGGTGTCCGCATAGACTCTATTCCAACGAGAATCCAATAAACCTCCGGGGTGGCGCCACGCGCGTTCGGACTTGAGCTCGAGGGGGTGCCGCCGCCGTATGGATCCATCCCCACAGAGCCCTGAAACATCACGCCCGCCGATAAAATCTTCGTCGCGAACGTCGATTGTGAAAGGGCGTGATCGCTCGGCGCTAGCGGCCATCAGTCTATTGATAATTCAACTCGCGAAGGAACACTTTGTATCCCCTCGGTTTCCGAACTCGCAAATAGATCCTGAAGAGGAGCTTGGCGACATTTGCCGGAAATATGGCGATAAGAAACAGGATTTGTTTGAGCAAGGGCGTCCCTAGCAAATGATTTTTGATGTGCTGCGTGTAAGTTTTAAGGCCGTAGATATTCATAGCGCGCGCGGCAAGCATGTGATGCGGCGATAAAATTCGATTCCTCGGGACGACCTTTTGTTTAGCCGTGTCCCTATAAGCTTCATCGAGGCGCCAAACCGAGAGCGGCCATTGCAGCATTAAAACCTCAAACCGGTTTTCCGACCACAGTGAATTTCCAAGTCTGATTTTTATAAATGGCTCCGCCACCAAGAGTATCTTCCTGTTGACGATGTAATGCAGACAGCCTTCGAAATGCGGAAAGTAACTATCGTCCGGAATACGCACAGAGCATTCCATGAAGCTTTTGCGATTTAAGACCAATGAACCCAGAAAGGTTGTATAGAAAGCGGTTTCCTCCAGAAAACGATCGTGGTCGCCGGGAGAATACTCTTTATTTTCCACGATGTCGAGGCGCCGACCTTCCACCACCTCGGCTAAGTCTGACTCGTACGTCGCAGCGTTAACCACGATTAGTTCGGCATCTTGTGAAAGACCAGTTAGTATGGACGGAAAGGGGTCGCCCTGGATGACATCGTCATCCGAAAACAACCAACAAAAATTTGTATTTGAGCAAGATAGAACCTTGAATACGTTTTTTGAAGGACCGATGTTCTCCGAGTTTTTGTGGTAGAAGATATTTGAGTGACAAAGCTGCATCCCCTCCACCATTTCCGAGGTGCCGTCGGTAGACGCATTGTCCGAGATGAAAATGGGAATACCGTGCTTGCTCGCGTTTGGAAGAAAGGATTCAAGACATTGCTTAAGGAATTCGGCGCGGTTAAAAGTGATAATACATACGGAAAGGACGCTTGAGAGGAGGTTCATGAATCTCGCTGAAGATTAAGGACTCACAGGGAATGGATCGAAGCGCGGTAAATTCTTTGGGTCGTTCCCTCACCCTCACGAAAGAGCCGGGCCTTTGGTGGACTGGTTGACTTCAATCTGTTTGGATTTCTCGTGCAGAGGCACCAGCAGGTTTTCTTGCAAAAGAGTGCGAGGCAAAAATGGTGATAGATCTTCGAGCGGAGGAGAAATAAGGGATCCATCTGCCTGAATGGCGAGGCCAAGTTTTGGGTGGAAAAATTGTTCTGGAGCGATGAAAACCTCGCACACCACCGGTCCTTTGGCGGCGAAAACCTTTGGCATCTCCGCGTCAAAATCCTCCCAGGAACGGATTTGATGCGAGGGTATTCCGAACGCCGTTGCCAGCTTGCTGTAATCGGGACAGGAAACGCCGGAGTTTTTATCGGTGCCCGCGTATCGTCCGCGGAGAACGGATTTTTGAGTGTGCTTGATCATCAAATAACCGTCGTTATTAAAAATAATTATCTTAATCGGAAGCGCATGGTGCACCACCGTCTGGAGCTCCTGCAGGTTCATCATCATTCCTCCATCACAGTTAAGGCAGAGCACCTCCCCCTTGTGGGTGGCGAAGGAAGCACCGATGGCGGCGGGCAGGCCGAAGCCCATTTCCCCAAGGCCCTGGGAGGTGATCAGACGTTGTGGTGGGGTTATCGAGAGTGCTTGATGGCCGCTTAGGAGCGCCGTGCCCATATCGGTGACTACGATTTGAGCAGGCTTCATCAAAGGACCCAGCTTTTGCATGAACCGATAGGAATTAATGAAGCCGTCTTGATCTTCATGCTCCGGTCCAATTTTTGGGAAGCGTTCCTTGGTTTGTGCACACCAGTCAAGCCACTGGGGCTTTGCGGGGACTGGAACGGCGTCCACTTGAGCCTGCATTTCAGAGATCCAATCGGCTGCATCCGCGCACACCGGCTGATTGAAGCGGGTTGGGTATTTCTTCAACTCAAAGGAATCGATGTCAACGACGGTGATGTTTTTAGCAGACCGCGCAAGCTCCGTGATATCGTACCCGACTTGTGGGATTGCGAGACGCGTTCCAATGGTTAGAAGATAATCGCAGCTTTGAAGGATCAAATTCGCAGCCCGCTGGCCATAAACTCCAGCGCTTCCCATCACGAGAGGATGGTCGGAGGGAAGAAGGTCTATGGCAGACCAGCTCAGGAGGACTGGAATGTTGAGAGAGGCGACGAGGTCCTCCATTTTTTCAACCGCATCCGCCATGCGAATGCCCACACCGAGCCAGAGAAGGGGCCGGGTTGCCGTGCGCAGATAGTCGAGACTGGTTGCAACGGCGCCTGAAGTACCTTCGGGAGAGAGAGGTGGACGCGGAGCGAGGGTCTCGATTTCGGAGGTGAAATGAGGAAGCTTTTCTTCGTCCACCAAGGCGCTCTGAACGTTCATCGGGAAATCCAACCAGCACGGCCCCATCCGTCCGGTGGTGGCATACTTCCACGCTTTTTCGAGTTCCAACAGAACGTTTTCAGGCTCCATCACCCGTGCCGCATATTTGGTCATTTTGCTGACAGCAAATGGACTGTCGTACCCCTGAATCCCGTAGAGTCGGAGATCATGATCTGGAGAGATGTAGCGTGCGTTCTCTTGTCCTGAGATCACGATGCAGGGAATTGAATCCGCCCAGGCAGAGAGAACGCCAGTGATGGCATTGCTGGAGCCTGCTCCAGCGGTGACAATGGCAAGTCCGGGGATTTTTGAGATCTTCCAATACGACTGCACGGCCATCGTCGAAGCTTGTTCGTGATGGTTGCAGATAATCTCGACGGAGGAATTGTAAAAAAAAGAGTCGAAAATATGGGCATTCGCGGAACCGATTATACCGAATGCATGCTTGAGACCCTTCTCTTCAAAAAAGCGGGCAATAAGATCGCTGACTTTGACTTTCATGGAGTGCGTGTAAGGCTGTGCCAGTGGATGGTGCGACGTATGGATTCCGAAATATCCACCGTCATTTTCACCTGCAGGTCCCGTTGAGCCCGTTCAATATTGGGGACCAGACGGCTTCTGGGATGGCCTGTCTGCCCCAACCCCGAGAGGACCGCAGGCTGTGGTGAAAACGAAAGGGTGATCATTCGAGCAAGGGCGGCAAGATCCATGGGCACTGGACTGCCAACATTATACGTTTCGCGCGCGCGTCCATTTGCCAAAGCTGAGAGGACCCAGAACGCAAAATCACTGGCATACATGACACTGCGAACCGTCGTGCCATCCCCCATGATCCGCACGGGCCCCCCGTTAAAACTATCTCGGATAAAATCTGTGACGGCCCAGGGAAGGGAAAGCGACTGGTAAGGGCCGATGAAAGCAAACGGGCGCAATGTGACGACAGGAAGTTTAGACTCGCTGATGAAGGATTGGGCCAGACTTTCGGCAAATCTTTTAGATTCAGCATACACGGAATTAACGTCTCCGCTGGAAAGCAACGCTGCGCTAGACTCCTCAACAGAATACACGTCGGAGGGTTGATTCCCGTAAATCAGTCCCGAGCTCAGGAGGACAAACTTTTGAATATCTTCTAAAAGATTCGCCGCTCTTAGAGCGCGGAGCGTCCCGATGCCATTAATTTCCGCCACAGAGCTCGGCTGGGATGCCAGCAATCTACGATCCGTGAGAGCTGCAGCGTGAATGATGTAACGCGTGTCGGAGGGAAAGTGCGTCAGGTAGCGGATATCGCCATCGACAAACTCGACATGAGGTTGTTGACCGAGGTGCGGCCAGCGTTGCGCAAAAGCACTCGCGTGTCGGCTGAAGGCAGTGGCACGAAGGCCAAAGTTGTAGCGACCGTTAAGAACTTTAATGAGTTCGAGAAGCCAAGCACCGAGTATTCCCGTGCCACCGGAGATAAAAACATGCTGCCCGCGAAGCGCCTCTAGATGATGGAATTGATTCTCCAAGACGGATTCGGCGTCGAATTGGGTGAGTGCAATGGCGGGGTGCATAGGCAAAGAGAACCAAAAAGAGTCTGTTCAAAAGTCATCCGCGGAGGCGATCGGACGCCCCTGCAAATGATGGAAGTAAGCTCGGCGATGCATTCAAATGGAGTTGAGAGGTCACTGGGGTGCTAACGACGCGGAGGGAGGCATCCGCCTTGATTTTTCGCCAACTCCGCCGCTATTTCTACAATCATATCCTCCTGACCTCCGACCGCCTTACGCCTGCCAAGCTCCATGAATACGTCTCGCGGATCAACCTTGAAGAGCAAGGATGCTCGTTGGACGGGCTTTGAAAAACCAGAAAAGACCCCCGCCAATCCGCTCACAATTGTGACATCATCTGATACTGGCAAGGAGCCTGCAAAAAGCCTGCTCGCAAGAGCCGCCGCGTCAAGAGATTGATAAAGATCGATGGTCGTGCAATGGCCCAGTTGTTTAAAAACAGCCGCCAAGAGTTCCAATGGTGCATTTCCAGCGCCTGCGCCGAACCCTTTCGCCGTCCCGTCAATAATGCGAGCCCCTGCTTCGATTGCGGCCAAGGAGTTTGCAATCGCGAGTCCAAGATTGTTGTGCGCGTGGAAACCGACTGGAACTTCCAGCTTGCTTTCCAGCAACCCGATTTTTTCCGTGACATCTTTTGGAAAATAAGCGCCGGCGGAATCCATCAACACGACACCTTGGGCGCCATAAGACTGCATTTTCTTGCATTCTTCCAGCAGGGTTTCAGCCGATGCCATGTGACTCATCATGAGGACCCCCCAAACCTCTCGACCGGTGGAGCGTACATAACTGATATGGCGTTGGGAAATATCAGCTTCCGTGCAGTGACAGCCGATGCGGAAGAGGTCGACTCCTGCGTCCACGGCATTGTGCAGTTCTTTTTTGACGGTGGCAAAGCCAGGAATGACATGCACGCTGAGGCGAGCCCGCGAGAGACTCTCCTTGGCGGCGCGCAGCATCTCCCCTTCCGGAATGAGGCTTTCTCCGACTTGAAGCGACGAGGCCCCTAATCCGTTCCCATGCCCGACTTCCACAAAGTCGTACCCCGCGGCATCAGCGGCCGCAGCATAGGAGCGGACTTGTTCCAGCGTGATCTGGTGGCTGTAAGCATGAGAGCCATCCCTGAGGGTGGCATCACAAACGGTGATGAGGGTGGGAATTTTGACGCCCATAGTTTAAGTCGCACGCCTGGCTGCATAGGCTTCTGCGAAGGCAATGGCGGCACAGTTGATGATGTCTAGATTACCAGCGTATTTTGGAAGGTAATCCCCAAGACCGTCCACTTTGACCATTGTCACGAGGCGGCCGCTTTCCAAGACCGGCTCTATCAACAACTGGTACCCTGGCACATAGGTTTTAATGAGCGCCACGGTCTCTTGGATGGATGCTCGAGTCCGCTCCAAATCCAGCTTAGGAATCTTTGCCAAGACCGTCGTTTGCATGTGCACGCAAGGCAGGGCGGGATTGAGATTCAAGATGGCTTTCGTATGCGTGCAGCCAGAAAAACGGGATA
>CANJPY010000174.1 GCA_947476255.1 Chthoniobacteraceae bacterium
GCCGGTGTAAAGTTTGTTCTGTAATTGGGTTCTTTGCGAACTGGCTGCCCCTTCCGGGGGCGGCGGAGCGATAGCGAGCACAGCGAGCTGAGCGCAGCCGGCCCCGGAAGGGGCTTGCGCGAAGTTCGTCGGGGGCTGGTCAGTGTGGTTTTCTGTTGGGGTGCAACAAACACAACCAACAAGCACTCACACATGACCAACCATATTGATTCTGAACTTTTGAGCACCGTTTTGCAACTTCTCACCACCGATTGTTCCTCTGGCTTTGCCGAGGGACTGCGCCTGCTCGTCAATGAGGCCATGGTTCAGGAGCGCTCCGCCGTCCTGCAGGCTAACCCCTATGAGCGTTGCGAGGGGCGCCTAGGACGCGCCAATGGCTTTAAACCCAAAATCCTTGCCTCTCGTGTCGGCCCCATCCGCCTCAGTATTCCTCAGGTTCGCGACGGCGTCGAATTTTACCCCAGTGCTCTGGAAAAAGGTGCCCGCAGCGAAAAAGCCCTGCTGCTCGCCCTCACCGAGATGTATGTCCAAGGTGTCTCTACCCGCAAAGTCACCAAAATCGTCGAGGAACTCTGCGGCCATTCTGTCAGCTCCACCCAGGTCAGCGCCTGCGCAGCAAAGCTTGATGTTGAACTGACGGGCTGGCGGGAGCGCCCTCTGGGAAGCTGTCCCTACATGATCTTGGACGCCAGATACGAAAAAGTTCGCCACGGCGGACAACTCCAAGACTGCGCCGTTCTCATCGCCATCGGGATCGGGCCGGATGGGAAACGTTCCATTCTCGGCGTCAGTGTCGCCCTCAGCGAGGCCGAAGTTCACTGGCGCTCATTCCTAACTTCCCTTCAGGCACGTGGCCTCCACGGACTCAGCTTCATCGTCAGCGACGCCCATAGCGGCCTCTCGGCCGCCCGCACCGCCGTTTTCCCTTCCGTCCCTTGGCAACGCTGCCAGTTCCATCTCCAGCAAAATGCCCAAGCTTATGTCCCGCGTAACGACATGCGACAGAGCGTGGCCGCCGACATCCGCTCCATCTTCAACTCCCACGATCTTGCCTCCGCACAAGCTCGCCTTAAAACCCTGGTGGATGCCTATTCCAAGTCGGCGCCAAAACTATCTGCATGGATGGAGGAAAACATTCCTCAAGGCTTCACTGTCTTTTCCCTTCCTGCCGCCCACCACCGCCGCATGCGCACAAGTAACGCCATCGAACGCGTTAATCAGGAACTCAAACGCAGAACCCGCGTCGCCTCCCTTTTTCCAAACGAAGCCTCCCTGCTCCGCCTCATCTCCGCCCTGCTCTGTGAAATCAGCGAAGAGTGGCTCACCGGAAAAATCTACCTCAACATGAATCCAACTGACCTGCCCCACAGCTAACGCTCAACTTTTACAGAATAAAAATTGCGCCGCCAATGGAAAACACCACCAACGGCTTGTTTTGTCATACAAACTTCTACAAATTTGTCTGATTCGTACGCTAGATACAAGCCTCGAATGATTGCACCCGCAGCCCCCCATCCTTGAGCCCTCTCTCCCCACCGTGAAAACCCTCCTCCTGGCCCTTTTTTCCCTCACCGCCGCAGCGCTTGCCGAACCGCCAAAACCTGAAGCCAAGCCGCCGACACTCCCCCCGGGCGTCCGGATGGAACGCGACCTCTCCTACATCCCTGACGGCGACCCGGCGCAACGCCTGGACCTGTACCTCCCTGAACAGCCCTCAGACAAACCCCTGCCCCTCATCGTGCACATCCATGGAGGAGGCTGGAAGGGGGGCAACAAATACCCATGCCCAGTGACACCCATGGTGCGCAATGGGTACGCAGTCGCCAGCGTCGAATACCGCTTCAGCCAGAAGGCTCTTTTCCCGGCACAGATCCAAGACTGCCAGGCCGCCATTCGGTGGCTCCGGGCGAACAGCCAGAAATACGGCATTGATGGCGAACGCATCGGTGTCGTGGGCGCCTCCGCCGGAGGACATCTCTCCGCACTGGTAGGCACCGCCGGCGGCAAGAAACTGTTTGCTCCCATCGGCGGCAACGAAACACAGTCCGACCGCGTCAAGGTCGTCTGTGACTACTATGGCCCCGCTGATTTCACCACCGTGGTCCAGCAGGCGGCGGACGACAAGAACATCGCCAACATCTTCCGCTTCAACACCCCCAGCGACCCCTATTCCTCTCTCATCGGCAGCAACCTCGACGACAAACCCAAAAGTGACGCCGTGAGTCCCGTGCACTACGTGAGCGCCGACTGCCCGCCTGTGCTCATTCTCCATGGCACCCACGACGCGCTCGTCCCCTACGCCCAGAGCGAGGAGTTCGCCTTCGCCCTCAAAAGCAAAGGGGTCGGGGTCTGGCTTCAAAAACTGCCCGGCTCCGGTCATGGCGGTCCTGCGTTTGGAAAGCCCGCGGTCACCACCATGATTCAAAGCTTCTTTGACAAACACCTCAAGGACACCGGCGTGAATTTTGCGCTCGTGCCTGAAGCCGACCTTGCAATCGACCCGCCCGCGCCGAAATAACACGAAGGAAGTCGAAGCCCCGCTTTGAAGTTATGGACGGCGCCTGGCAACGCCCCCTCTTCTTGGCGCGGCCTCCAGAGCGGGCCCAAAACGCACGCGTACGTGTTGCGGGTCCTCTCCCCTCAGCATAAACTGCAGGCATTAACATGAGTTCCGGAAATACCATCCCCTGCGCCACCTGTAGCGCTCCCGTCGACTTTTTCGCTCCCCCCGTAGGACCGTTCTGCTCGCCCCGCTGCCAAATGGTTGACCTCGGCCGCTGGCTCGCGGAGGACTACCGCATCAGTGAACCCCTCGATTACGAAGAAATCGCCGAGCTTCGAAACCAGCTCGAGGACCAGCATGAGGCACCGTAATCGTATTGCTTGCAGCGCCCTTGTGCAGCAATAGCGCGGAGTGTAAGTACATCTCGACTTGCCGTCACCAGCCCGATCTCTACCGTGCCGCACACGGCGCGCATCGCGCTTCACGACGAGGCGGCTCATGGCCCCAACCGCCATGCTCCAACTCGCATCCCCGGCAGGGCCCCAGCTTCAATCCAACCGTCTGCGATCGGGTCCGTGGGTTCCCCCTGCGGAAGAATCACTCCGAACAGGTTTCTGCGAACCCGGTCAGCCCCCTCATAGAACCCGGTCCATTCACCAAGCGTTGCGTCCATCCGCAGCGTCAAACCAGGTTGAGTGGAAGCGCTCTGCACCGTCGGTGTCGCGCGCACCAGTCCGGTGCTTGAGAGCGAAACATTCCACACGTAATTCAAACCCGTGCCCGGATCTTCAGCGATGAGGTACAGAGGGGCTTTCTTGAGCGCGGGCTGCAAGCTCCAGATCCCCGTCGACGGGCTCCAGGAGGTGTCTCTCTGGTCGCTGAAATCCAGAGGATTCACCCCAGTCCAGTTGAAATTACTCGTAAAACCTGATGGCTGCTTCGCGTTGAGATTGAAAGCCCCCTCACTATAAACTGGGACTCGCTTGCCTTTGAGCGTTTGTTTGGTGAGGTAACAGCTTTGCCGTTCCAAACCGTCGTCGGTCGCTCCGTTTTGAACCCGCACGGCCCACTGGCCCGTGGCGTTGTCTTGGTTAAAGCGGAGCTCTCCCAAGAGACTCGTTGTGTTTAATTGCACATTGTTGGAAACAGAACGCGCTTCATAAAGAGGCATCTCCAGACTGTGGCCGGAGGCAAACTCCTTCACCTTCAGGAAGCCGGCTCCACTTCCCGTGTAGCCAGGCATGCGCGTCGTCCACAGCACCTGCCCCGAGGGTAGTACTTGAATTAAAAGTGAGGCGTTATGTTCCGAACTTGGGTCACTCTCCGAAAATTGCGGAGCATTCGAAGCAATCGCGTAGCGCGATGCCGTCACACTCGTGAGGTCCACCTCGTGAGTGCCGCCGGCAACGGGCACCGCCCGCAAACTTACGAGGCTCGCCGCCCCCGCACCTGTGCTGAGCGCGCCATCAGCCAGAGATCGATCCATCCCCAGCGACGCGTCATCCCGCACCTCGGCCTTGAGTTGCACGGGGCTTTCCGAAAAGTCCAGACTGAGCGCCAGACGTTGCCGGTTTGCCGTCGCGCCAACACCAAGCACAGGGTTGCACTCGGCTTTATCGGAGACCGTTTTAAACAGAGCCGCAAAAGGAAGCTCAACAGGCGTATAGGAGCGCAGGCCCGGGGCCGGCGACTGGGTGGACGCGGCGCCCTCGAGATGTGGCGCCTCATTAAAAAACAACCGGCCCGAAACCTCCCCCGTCCGAGTGATCGTCGCAACAACCTTGCCCCTGTAATTCGCACCGTCTCCGAGCACCCCGCTCCTATCCTCAAGCATCATTTCGTAGCTGCCAGCGGCATCCGACAAACTTTTGAGGTCCACATGAAAGGGATTCGAATCCACACTCTTTTTTGGGCCGTCGGCATAGGTCCGTGTGATTCTTACCGTGTAATTTCCCGAGACGCTCGCGGCCCGCAGCGGAACGCTCAATGCTCCGTCGGACGGGACGGCGCCCGAGGCAACGGTGACGCCGGCGGCGGACAGCAAAGCGAACGTAGCGGAGGAAGCACCGCCCTGTCCAAAATTGTCGACAAGAATACTTTGCTGGGCAGCACTCCCCTTCAGCACACTGGTATCCGAGGGACCGGCCAAAAGATAAACACCCTTCGCCTTCGACACACACACGGAAGGATATCCCGCCCAGCGCGGGGAGGTGAACCCCGCGCTGCCCTCGAAGTAGTACGTTCTGTAATCTGAGCTTGTACCGTCGAGGCGCAAGTCGCTCGGACTCGGCCCGAAGGCACCACCAACCCGAGAAAAGTCACTGATGAACGGGGCGTTTCCGTTGAAAACAAGGCTCCGCAGATTTGTGCACCCAATGAAAGCAGAGCGATCCAGATCAGTGACGGTGCCCGGTATCGAGACGCTGGTAAGTGCGGCGCAGCCAAGGAACGAGTAAGGATTAAGATTGGTGAGGCCGGAAGGAAGAGTTATCGAAGTCAGTTTTTGGCACTGCGCGAAAGCCGACGAGCCAACAGCCGATACGCTACTCGGCACGAGATAGGGACCGGCTTTGAGTGCCGGATAACACAAGAGAACCGACCTCGTTTTATTAAACAGGACGCCATCGACACTCGAATACGCCTGATTTTGTGGGGCAACGGTGATGGACGCCAGCGACCTGCAACCAGGGAATGGCCCAGAAATTGTCATCCCCACGCTCGATCCGTTGAAAGATCCGAGTTCTCCCAGACTGGCGGGAACATTGAGGACCGTGAGCCCAATGCATCCAGCGAATGCGGATTCTGCAGCACTAACCACACCTTCCGGGATCGTGTATGCGCCCGCCTTGGCTCCAGGACACCGTATCAGCGTGGTGAGATTTTTATCAAACAAAACGCCATCAACGCTTTTGAAGGAGGAATTTCCCGGATCAACCTCGAGAAAGGTTAAGCCAGCACAGTATTGAAACGCCCCCTGGCTAAGACTCGTAACGCTGCCAGGAATGGTGAACATGCCCGGCTTGGCGCCAGGGTAGCTAATCAAAGTGGTCTTGCTTTTGTCGAACATGACACCATCGACACTCGCATACCTCGTATTCTCGGGATCCACGGTGAATGAGTTCATTTTATAGCAATACCCGAACGCCCTGTCTCCAATGCTTGTGACGCTCCGTGGAATGCTCACGCTTGTAAGCGCGGTGCAATTCCAGAAGGCGTTGTTGCCAATGCTCGTCACCCCGTTCGGGAGCGCAACACTCGTGAGGCCACGACAACCGGAAAACGCGCTGTCAGGAATGCTGGTAACGCTGCTTGGGATCGTAAACGCACCCGCTTTCGCCGAGGGATAGCGGATCAACTGCGTCTTGCTCTTGTTAAACAGCGCTCCATCTACGCTCGTGAACGCTGTATTCTCGGGATCCACGGTGAATGAGTTCATTTTAGAGCAATACCCGAACGCCATGCCTCCAATGCTTGTGACGCTCCGCGGAATGCTCACGCTTGTGAGCGCGCTGCAATTCGAGAAGGCGCTGTTGCCAATGCTGGTCACACCGTTCGGGAGCACAACACTCGTGAGGCCACTACAACCAGAAAACGCACTGGCAGGAATGCTGGTA
>CANJPY010000175.1 GCA_947476255.1 Chthoniobacteraceae bacterium
ACGAAGCCTCCCTGCTCCGCCTCATCTCCGCCCTGCTCTGTGAAATCAGCGAAGAGTGGCTCACCGGAAAAATCTACCTCAACATGAATCCAACTGACCTGCCCCACAGCTAACGCTCAACTTTTACAGAATAAAAATTGCGCCGCCTCTGAATTTTTGCTATCAACAAACCCATGCGTTCCCCAGCCATGAGCAACGTCCCTTCGTCCTGCTGTTCCCGCCGTGATTTCCTCACACGCTCCGGTCTGGGCATGGGGGCACTCGGTCTGCTGCCTCTCCTCAACCAAGCCGGTCTTCAGGCGGCGGAGTCTCCCCTCCATGCAAGGGCGAGTCATTTCCTGGCGAAAGCCAAACGAGTCATTCACATCTTTCCCGCCGGCGGTCCTTCCCAAGTCGATACGTTTGACCCCAAACCCGCCCTCGTTAAATATCATAGCAGGCAGGTGGACGAAGTGTTGAAGGACTATCAGAAAGCCGCTGGCGAAGCGGCTTCGGGAATGGGACGCCTCAGCGGCAAGCTCCAGCGCTCCGGCTTTAATTTCGCCAAGCACGGTCAAAGCGGAGCTGAAATCAGCGAACTGTTTCCAAAACTTGCAACCCAGGCAGATGAACTTTGTATTGTTCGTTCGATGCACACCAAAAGCAGTGTGCATGAGCCCGCCCAGTTGATGATGACCTGCGGGGAACTTGTCAATGTGCGGCCAAGTCTCGCCTCCTGGGCTGTTTACGGACTCGGAACGGAAAATGAAAACCTGCCCGCTTTTGTCGCTCTCTCCTCAGGCGGCACGCGCTCCTCGGGGGACAAACACTGGGGCAACGCTTTCCTTCCTGCGTGGACGCGAGGCACAAGCATCGCCACCAAGGATTCTGATGTGAACCGGCTCATCGAACACCTGCGCAGCGGCAGCACATCGATCCGCGAACAACGCCGTCAATTGGATCTGCTCGCACAAATCAACGGCGAACACCTTGCAGCGAGGCCAAACGACGCCTTCCTGGAGGGACGTATTCTGTCTTTCGAAACGGCGTTCCGCATGCAGGTTGAAGCCACCGATGCGTTTGACCTCAGCCGCGAGCCCCTTCATACGCGAGAACTTTATGGCGAGACGGAACAGGGCAAACAACTGCTTCTCGCCCGCCGGCTCGTGGAACGCGGCGTACGCTTCGTCCAGGTCTGGCACGAAGGATGGGACACCCATGATAAAAACGACGAGCAACACAAGGACCTCTGCCTCGCCGCTGACCAACCTTTGGCAGCTCTGCTGCAGGACCTTAAAGAGCGCGACATGCTCAAGGATACACTTGTGATTTGGGCGGGTGAATTCGGCCGTACGCCGACTTCCGACAACAATGAGGTTTCCAAAAAGAAAGGCATCGGCCGCGACCACAACGCCGGCGGGTTCACCATCTGGATGGCCGGCGGAGGTGCCAAGCCAGGACTTACCTACGGCTCCACTGACGACTTTGGCGCCCTCGCGACCGAAGGAGCCATGGATGTTCACGACCTTCATGCGACCCTCCTGCACCTGTTGGGTTTCGACCACGAAAAACTCACCTACCGGTATGCTGGCCGAGACTACAGGCCCACGGACGTCTACGGCCATGTCAACCACGCTCTCCTCGCATGACGCGTCTGGCTCTTTCCGGCTGGATCCTCTCCAGCGTGGTCGCGTTCTCGGCGGATTTAACGCCCGAACAGACCGAGTTTTTTGAAAACAAAATCCGCCCCGTTCTTGCCGAACGCTGCTACGGTTGCCACAGCACGGAGTCAGGCAAAGACAAAGGCAGTCTCCTGTTGGACACCCGCGATGCCATCCTGAAAGGTGGCGACAGTGGTCCCGCCCTCGTGGCTGGTGACGCCTCCAAGAGTCTGCTTTTTAAAGCCATCAAGCGGCAGGATCCCGAAACCGCCATGCCGCCCAAAGGCAAAGGCGATGCTCTTACAGCGGACCAGACCGCCGATTTTGAAGCCTGGATAAAGATGGGGGCGCCAGACCCGCGCAATGGCGTGGTTTCCAAAGCCGTGATTGATACCCTGCTGGAAAACGCAAAGACGCACTGGGCCTTTCAGCCGCCCAAAGCCCCTGCGCCACAAGCGAAAGGCCATCTCATTGATGCGCTTCACTCTTCGAAAGGCCGGAGCGCCGAACCGCGCACACTCATCAGACGCGCCTCTGTCGCCCTTACTGGAATCCCGCCCACCCCCGAGCGCGTCGCCTCTTTTGTCGAAGCCAGCAAAGCGGACGCCAGTACCGCCTTCAACCAACTCCTGGATGAACTCCTTTCCTCTCCCCGTTATGGCGAACGGTGGGGACGACACTGGCTCGATGTCGCGCGTTATGCCG
This sequence comes from Chthoniobacteraceae bacterium, assembly GCA_947476255.1. Classification (GTDB taxonomy): domain Bacteria; phylum Verrucomicrobiota; class Verrucomicrobiia; order Chthoniobacterales; family Chthoniobacteraceae; genus Chth-196. The sequence goes on from CANJPY010000175.1 coordinate 2,346, forward strand.
ATAATATGGGCGCCATTTTCAACGGAGATGACTCCTATCCCTTCGCCTTCACCTACCGCGACTGGGTCATTCAAGCCTTCAACGGGGACAAGCCTTACAACCGATTTTTGATGGAGCAAATTGCCGCAGATTTGCTTCCAGAGGCAAATCCAGACGACAACCGCAACCTGGCCGCGCTCGGCTTTCTGACGCTTGGCCGGCGCTCGGATCGCCGCGTGGATGACAACGTGTACGACGACCGGATCGACGTGATCTCACGCGGTCTGCTCGGTCTCACTGCGGGGTGTGCGCGCTGCCACGACCACAAACTCGAACCGATTCCCACTACCGACTACTACGCTCTCTACGGGATGCTTAGGAGTTGCTCGGAACCCGCCACATACCCGGCGCTCAAACCCCAGCCCGACTCGGCTGAAAAGAGAGAATACGAGGAGAAAAACAAAGCGGCGCGAGGAGAATACATACGCGTCCATGCCTTCGAGGCGGAGCGTTCTATCACAGCCTTTCGCGCGCGTCTGGGAGACTACCTTCTCGCCGTGAAAGAAGGTGCAAACCAGAGTTCGAACACCAACAAAAAAATACAGTCTGAGGTGCTCGATCCGCGGAGACTGAGTGCGGGTATTTACAACCGCTTGGTGACAAGCTGGGACAAATGGCTCAAAGAAAAAAAAGAGGTGTTCGGGCCTTGGCTGGAACTCTCGGCGCTTGAAGAAAGCGAGTTTGCCGCAAAGGCGCCCGCCATGTGCGACGCGTACTCGAAAAATGCGGACAAAAAACTTCTGCCCGCCGTTGCCCGGTTGTTTCTGAAAGGGACGCCAAAAGATCTCCGCGATATTGCCGAGCGTTACAACAACCTCTGGTCGGTTGAGATAGAATCCGCCTGGGGAGAAAAATGGCGCGCATCACTTCTCAAAGCATGTGTTCCCACGGAGGAAGAACTCGGGCTGCCCAACACAGAACTTGAGGCTCGGAGCATCGACCGGGTCAATGCGGTGGACAAGGCACTTGTATTGCCAGAGGCCGATAGTCAGGCGCTTAAAACGGCCTTCCTCGGCGACGGCTCGCCGTTCGTCATCAGCGGCAAAGATTTTCTTTCAAACAAGCTGTATGCAACAAGGGATGTTGCCGAAGGCCTGCGCCGGAACGCCGTCAAGACGCTCACGGATCTTGCCACGCACGCGGGCGCGCCCGTTCGCCTCATGGCCCTTCAAGAGGACAAGCCCTACGATGCAAAAGTTTTTATCCGGGGAAACCCAAAAACCCTTGGTGCTCCGGCGCCTCGCGGCTGGTTTGCAGCGCTTCGAACAAACCAAACACCGCAGTTTCCAGATAAACAAAGCGGACGTCTTGAATTCGCGCAGTTGATTGCGAGTCGAGACAATCCTCTCACGGCGCGCGTGATCGTAAACCGCGTCTGGGCATGGCACTTCGGAGAAGGGCTGGTCAAGACGCCCAGTGACTTTGGATTGCGCGGGGAGAAACCCTCTCACCCCGAGTTGCTCGATGCCCTCGCCGTCTGGTTCATGGACAATGACTGGAGCTTCAAGAAACTCCACCGCCTGCTACTCACGAGCCGGCTTTGGCAGGAGGAGCGCCGCACCCAACCGCTCGATTTCGAGAGCTTCCGTGATTCTCTTCTGAGCGTTTCCGGAGTGTTGGAAGAACGCGCCGGAGGCAAGCCCGATGACTTGGTCAAGGGTTCCTCAAACAGGCGAACGGTGTACGCTTTGGTGGATCGCAAAACACTTCCCAACCTCTTCCGCAATTTTGATTTTCCCGACCCCAGCATGACCGCCCCGCAGCGCTCGCGCACAGCGCTTACTCCCCAAGCGTTGTTCCTGCTTAACAGCAGTTTCGTTGTGGATCGGGCACGCGACCTTGCAAAAGGCACGAGCCCTAAAACCGAAGAAGAAATACCCAAGTCACTCCAAAGTCTCTATCAGCGCGTCTTTCAGCGGGATCCCTCGGAAAAAGAACTCTCACGCGCACGTACATTTCTCGCAGCTTATCCGAAAAACGATGTCGTGATGCCTGAGGTCAACGATTGGTTTTACGGCACCGGCGACTTCGACGCCGGCAACAAGAAGGTGCTCAACTTTCAAGCGCTCCGTTTCGCAGGAAACAAAGTGGTCGGGAACGGCGGCATGGAACTTACCAAAGACGGAGGCCAACCCGCCGAGGGAAAGGCCATCATTCGCCGCTGGATCGCTCCCATGGACGGCACCGTTTATATTTACGCGGAACTGGCGCATCTTCCCAAAGAAGGCGACGGCGTCACTTCGCGGATTGTCAGCAACCGAAAGGGACTGCTTGGGGAATGGTCTGCCGCGCACAACGCGGTGTTAACCACGCTCAACGATCTCAAGATTGAAAAAGGGGAGATTCTTGATTTTCTGACTGTCTGCGGTGCAGATCCAAAGAACGATACCTTTCGCTGGTCTCCAACCATCACGATGCCCACAGCGCAGATGCCTGGCATGTCGGGCGCACCGATGCGTTGGGACGCAAAAGGCGACTTCATGGATCCCACGAAACTTCCGACGCCCCTCAGCGCTTGGGAAGAACTTGCGCACGTCCTTCTGCTTTCCAACGAGTTTGCGGTGATAGATTAGCCGCGGGGTGCAGGAACCAGGGCACGATTGCCCTCTTCGCTCGTCGACGCGGTTCTTCTTGAAAGATCACTCCGACGGCAACCACACCGTGTATATGGACGCTTACTTGTCGTCCTGCACTCTTCGCTTTTGATCCGCCGCTGGACCAGAAGAACGCAAGGTTCCAAACTGTTTGCGGTACAACGTCCAAAACGGATTTTCAGCCGCAAGTGGCGCGGTTTCATTCACCATCATTGGAACCACCGAACTCCACCAAGCCTCGTAGGAGGCCTTCATCTGCTCCACAATGGCCGTATTCTGCGCGGCCACGTCCTGCCTTTCCGCGTAGTCGCTTCTAATACCAAATATATGGTTAGAGTTGCAAAAATTAAGGGAACCCTCAGACTCGATGGATGGGAAGACCACGAAGCAAACTGGATGTGCACGGAGAGGCGGAGGAAGTCCTTCGCTTGCTCACAAATGAACCCGCTGGATGGAGGCGTG
>CANJPY010000176.1 GCA_947476255.1 Chthoniobacteraceae bacterium
AGTAATACTGGGCGTGGGCGTCAATACCGAGTTTGATGGAGTCGTAGGAGGCGGTTGATTGGGATGGTTTGATGGTTGTCATGGCCTTTAAGATCGCGGAATCTCGCGCCGCTCGACAACCTCATGTCATCTATCAATTCAATTTTTCACCCCACGGCACGATTTCTTCAGCCTGGACGCGGGAGCGTTAACTCCTCGAGAGCGAACTCTTCGGCCACGAAAAGGGTGCGTTTACGGGAGCCGTGAGCCAGCGGGCGGGACGTTTTGAACAGAGCAACGGTGGGACCCTGTTTCTGGATGAAATTGGCGACATGCCCATCCAATTACAAAGCATGATCCTGCGCGTTTTACAGGACGGCGAATTCACCCGGGGCGGTGGCTCCACCACACTCAAAGGAGACGTCCGCATTATCGCCGCCACAAACAAGAACCTCGAACAGGAGGTGGCCGAGAAAAAGTTTCGAGAGGATCTGTTCTACCGGCTCAATGTCGTACGCATCCATTTGCCCCCGTTAAGGCAACGCTTAGAAGATGTCCGTCTTCTGGCGGAGTATTTCCTGCAAAAAGTGGCGGCCCGCCAGCGTCTGCCTCGTTTGAAGATATCCGAAGACGCCATCAATGTCCTCGAGAGCCACACCTGGCCGGGGAATGTGCGCGAACTCGAGAACACGATCCAGCGCGCGTGTGTGTTCGCTTCGTCGGACGTGTTGTTGCCCAAGGACATTCCCCTCGGAATGGGGGCGATTTCAAACGAACCCCAGCAGACGAATACGAGCCTTGCGGAGGTGGTGACCAAGGAAATGGCGATCGATGCCCTTTTGAAGGCCGCCCAGGTCGATCCGAACGTGCAGTTGCTCCCGTGGCTGGAACGCGAGTTTACGATTTACTCGATGCGGGCGACGGGCGGCAATCAAGTGCGCGCGGCCAAGTTGCTCGGAATCACCAGGTCGACCCTTCGCAAACGGATAGAAATCTTTGGGATTACCAAAGAACTAAACATCAGCGGGTAGGGATCTGAAAGAGGCGCCCATCCGCAAAGGGAGGGCTGTGGAGAGCATGGGTAAAAAACAGGCGCGCCAAAGGTGTTGCAAAAGGCGCTTTTTCGCACACCGGTACTCCTCCCGACTCACTTGCACCTAAAAACCGGTGCGGGTTATCAGCTGCCGCTTTTAGGTTTAAAACCGCGGGATCCCGCGCCGCTTGACAACCGGATGTCATCCATCAATTTTGTGGCTCCCCCCTATACAATTCAACCACAATGCCCCCCTCAGACACTCCCACAGGACAGCCGGTTGAGCCCCCACACGAGCCCACTCCCGCGTTCATCGCATCCCGAAAGACCAGACGCTACGTCGCGCCGTTTTTCATCGCTCTTTTCCTTTCGCTCCTCGGAGCCATCGCACTCGTGCATCTCGTGCTGACAATCGAGGAAAAGCAAACATGGACGCCACTCTCTCGCTCGGATGCCCTTCTCTCGGAACCCACCGCCTCTTCGCAATGGGCACCACACCCTCGTTCTTATGCCATTCCTCCGAAAGCCATCGCATCCTCGGACATGCTGAAAGAGGAACGCACGGAAGAAATCGAACGCCAAAGAGCCGTCAAAGCGCGGCACGAAGAGGCTGCAGAACTAGCCAGCCCAGAGTATGCCATGAGAGTAATGGCGTCGCAAAAACGCGAAGAGGAACGGCTGGCTAAGCAAAAAGCAATCGATGAAGAAAACGAAAAAATGAAATCAAACCGCGAAGAGGAGGAACGGTTTAAAAGGCGAGAAGCCGTAGATAACGGGGTTAAGGACATGGCAGGCCGAATCTATTGCGCCATCCCCAAGGGCAATTTTCAGATGGGATCACTGCAAGAAAAGGATGCGCCGCCGAGAACCGTAAATGTGGAGGCCTTTTATATCGCTCAAACCGAAGTTACCTACAAGGAGTGGAAAACGATCTCCGATTGGGCCCGTGAGCATGGTTATCAGATCGAAAATGAAGGCCAAGGATTGAGTCCTTGGCACCCAGTCACCAAAGTGAGTTGTTTCGACGCCATGCGTTGGTGCAACGCAAAAAGTGAACAGGAGGGACTCACTCCTTGTTACTACTTGGGGGAGACTTTTGAAAAAAGGGCAGTCTTTGGAAAAGGCGTCGGAATGGTTTCTCACCTCAACGTCAAACCGGATGCGAATGGATACCAATTACCCACGGAAGAACAATGGGAAAAGGCGGCTAGAGGTGGTTTGGTAGATCAATTATATCCGAATGGAAATACGCTCAGGAAAGAGGATGCAAACTTCGAGAATACTGGCACCACGCAAGTAATGACTCATACTCCCAACGGATACGGCCTTTACGATATGGCCGGCAATGTGTGGGAATGGTGCTGGAATGCGCGGAATGACGAGTCCCAAGAAGAGCCAAAAAGCATCCTCCGTGGCGGAGGCTGGGAACTCAATACGTCCGGTTGTCGAGTTTCCTTTAAATTTGCCGCCGAACCAAACACCAAAACCGACGACCGAGGATTCCGATTAGTGAGGCGTTTCGAACCGTCCCCCCAAAAATAAACTCACTTCTGTGTCCCCTCGCCCTTCTGCGCGCCGGTAGGGGCGAAAATGAATTGGGTATCCTCGTCCTCTTTGGTCGGTTTGATCAGGTCCAAGATTTTTCCTGCGGAATTCAGTGCGACCCACGGATGTGTCTCGTACGTCTTTTGCTCGAAACTTTGACCCGGCTGAAGCGTCTTATAAAAAGTCAGTTTTCCGTCGTAGTTCACCCAAGCCAAATCCAATCGCGACGAGGATTTGTTTTTGAAACCCACCGTCACCGGCTTCTCCGCATTTTCCGATTTTGTCCCGACAGGCGGCGCGTCAGCCATCACCAGACGCCCTTCTTTTGGAATGTACATGCCGTTGGGAGCAACAATAGACCGGCGTTCCGAGTCGAAAACGAACAGCGGCTTTCCTGCCTCATCTTTAACGAGCGCCTTTGGTCCCTGCTGTTCAATTTGAAAACTACCGACCCGCATCTGGGCGCCTTTTTCCGAAACGGATGGAAGCGGCGCCTGGCTTTTTGAATCCAGATTGCCTCCCGTGATTTTCGGTGTCTGGGTTTCCCCTTCAGCCACCAGCGCTTGTTTTAGGCCGAGAATCTCGCGGTCCCTTTCAGCAACTTGTCGCTTCAACCTTTCCACCTCTAAATCCCGTGACGCAAACGTCACACCGGATGGATCCGAGGACCCGCGAAATAGCGTCACACTACACCACACTCCGACAACGCAGAGGAGTCCCCCAAAAATCAGAAAGCGTTTGTTAGAAACATTCATTGGATTCACGCCGTGAGCAGGACAACTCTCCGCAAGAAATGCCGGGCGCACAACAGCTGATTCCTTCAGATAAGACTAATGATAGATGACATGCGGTTGTTGATCCACACGGGATCCCGCGATCTTCAAAGCGATGACAACCTCCACGCCCTCCCAATCGAGTCCCTCTTACGAATCAATCAAACTCGGAATCGACACCCACGCTAAATACAACTGGGTGAGCCATCAGGTGGACCAAGAGAGGGGAGCTATGGGTCAGGGGCTAGAGGTCACATGGCAGAAAAAAAATGAACACTGACCCCTACTGCCCCCCCTTCAGGCCACGTGTGCTGAGGCCAGCGCCCAAAAAAAGACGCCCTACTTGTACGCGATCGAAAAGGTGGGCCGCTCCGTGGAATACAACAACGTGCAGCTCTGGGAAATCGAATAGATTCCCCTGCTCGCGTCTCCGGCTTTTCCCCATCGTTGACTCCATCGCCATGAAATCCCTCTTTTGGTTGATCTGCCTGAGCAGTCTCTGGCCGCTGGGAATGTCCGCCGCAACTTCCTCGCCACCCCGGCAAGTGTTCCGGCCGGGCACAGCCCTCTTTTCAAGGAGTACTAATATACATTTTTCGCCACGAGTCCGCGAAGCAGGGCTAGATCTGCCAGTGATTTGCACCGTGTCAAGAAGGTAGGTTTGTTTCACTTCTGAGACATCCGACTCAAGAGCGATGTCACGGGATTGTAGCGGGGTGCGGTCATTTCGTGCCCGGTCCGGCGGGGCTGGAAATAGGGGTCAGTGTTCATTTTCTTCCAGCCATCGATTGCAGATGTCATTTGCGTTTGCTGAAGTTCCCAACATGGCGCGGAGTATTCGATTGGAATTTGAAGGAGCTTTTTATCATGTGATGGCTCGAGGGAACCGGCGGGCGGCGATTTTTTTGGACGATCAAGACCGGCGGTTTTTTTGCAATGCCTAGCCGATGTCTGTGAAAAAACAGGTTGGCGTGTGCACGCTTGAGTGTTGATGGGAAATTATTACCACCTTTTCATTCAAACTCCGGAGGCGAATCTGGTGGAGGGCATGAAATGGTTTCAAAACACGGTGACGCGGCGATTCAACGTGCGGCATCGCGAATGGGGCAGGCTGTTTGGAGATCGTTACAAGGCTGTGGTGGTCGATGGGCGTAGCCCTTATTACTATGAAACACTTTGGGATTACATTCACTTGAATCCGAGTCGCGCGCGTCTGATGGATGTGACGCGTGGACAGAGTGTTTTAGACTATCCTTGGAGCAGTATCGCAGGTGGGTATGCCTTGATGCCGCATCAAAGGGCGAAGTGGTTGGCGGCGGAACAAGGCCTGGCGACGATGGGGGTGGAGGACACGGTTGCGGGGCGAAAAAAAATGGCTAATCGTCTGGACAAACGCACGGCCTAATAGCGTGAGCAGAGTGGGTTTGTGGCTGTTGATGCGAATACCGACAAACGAGGAAGCCATTTGCGACGCGGCTGGTATTGGGGAGAACAGTTGTTCGCCGAGAAGTTGCTGAAGCTCGGCGAGGCGGCCATTGAGCGAAAACGCGAGGCGCGGGGCTATGATGCAAGCCTCGAAATGAAGGCTCATGGTGAGCAACAAGCGCTGGCCCTGCTGGAGGAGGGGCTGCGGGTCGCAAACCTCGCCAAGGAAGAGTTGGCTGGGAGTGGTTGCACTGAGCCGCGAAAGGTGCTGCTTGCATGGTTGCTATGGCAAAAGACAACGGTCTCCCAGGCGTGGATCGCGGAGCACCTGGGCATGAAAAATGCAGCCAATGTGAGCAGAGCCATCCACCGCATGGATTTATCGCAGCTTCAGGAGAAGGTTTCAGGGA
>CANJPY010000177.1 GCA_947476255.1 Chthoniobacteraceae bacterium
AGTTTGCGCGCGTGGGAATCTGTTGCGAAAGAGGGGGCTGATATTGGTTTCATCCCAAACCAACACAGCAAAAAGTGACGTTTTTGTCTATCGGGAATTTCCGTCGTTTATTCCAAGCCTCTTAGCTCTCGAGAAAAAAGAGCCCTGGCCCCCTTCCCCGCCCTCCGCTTTTTATTCTGGACTCTCGCTGGACTCTGCCTCCAAGCCACCGGCCCCTTTCTCACCTCCTCCGCCCCATTCTCGCAACTGGGTTAATGTGGCTACTTCAGAAATGAGCAAGCCCACCATCCCTTCAAGCTCCGCCACCCGGCGTTCCAAATCCGTCAAAGACACCTGGGGCGCCGGTTTGTAAACAATCTCTTGTTCCGCTTGAACCACTGGCTCTCCAGTGAGTAACTGCGTCCAACGTGCCTCCTTTTGCCCGGGTTGCCTAGCCAGTTTGCGTACCAGTGCCCCCGTCGTATTTTGAACGAGTGCTTCCATGAGCGCCTCAAACTCCACCGCTTCAGGCATGCGATGCAATCGCTGCGCATTACTACGCAACGAGGCAGACGTTTGCGGACCTCGCACAAGTAATTCGCACAAAACAGCTCTCTGGGCCGTTTCGACGCTAAAAACCTGCTCCAGCTTGTGCTTGTATTTGGGCACGCGGGAATCCGCCCCGGAAAACAAAACTCCGAGGCGCTGTGAGCGCAACTCATCCATCCCTGCCACAACCTCTGAATCGCCCAAGGACAGGATGGGGTCACGGTTGTTGCGCTGGTTACACGCGTTCGTTAGTGCATTCAAGGTAAGAGGATAAAGATCGGGGGTCGCAAATTCCTTTTCCAAAAGGCAGCCTAAGACACGCGCCGCCAGTGGCGACAAAACGCAAGGCAAGCCCGCTTGAGAGGACTCTGAGTCAGGGAGAGTGGATTCCATCCCTGCAAACAACCCCGAAGCAATGCCCGCGTCAACGCAACGTCGCAGGGAATCAAAGCGGAATTCCAGTTTCCTTGAGGATTGTCCTGATCATCCGCTTTTCCGCAACGGGAAGATAAGCAAAGTCTGGCGGTGCACCCTCGTCCCGCAGGGCGATCGAAAGTCCTTTAAACACCCGCCGCTTCATTTCCAAAGGCAGGGATGCAAATCCATTAGTATAAACCATGTAACTACATCTGTATTTGAACATCTTCGTTCCAAGATCCAAATCCCGAAGCGAGGCCCCAGAGCCCCCGGCCCTCCGGCGGGCTAAAAACGCATTCGCAAAAGCGGGATCCGGCTTTACCCCGCCTTCGGGGAGCGCAGCTTCCTGAGCAAAAAGAATGTACTTCACCAAGCGCCAGGCAATTTCGTCCAACGCCGCGCGGTCTTCATTCCGCACATTTCCATTCCCCGCCTCAAGCGCGTCACGCGTGCGGTAAAGTCCAAGGGTGACAAGATTATGAAATCCAATCTGGTGCTCCAATAGAAGATGCGGAAACAAATCACTGGTTTTGACCGGATAACGATTCCAATCGAAGCGGGTGCCGGGAGGGTTTTCGAGCCGCGTATACCCGCCCCCAGCTCCGACTCCCAAAAGGTTGCCGAGATGTTCTCCTTTTTCGTGCGCACCGCTCACGTGCCATCCCCCCAACCGGTCCTGCAATGGGATTGCGTGCCCTGTCAGTTCTCGCCGGAAGCCGTCCAAACTCGCTCCCGACGAAGCCGTCGCAATGACAGATTCCGCCACAAATCCAGGAACCCCCTCGCTGGCGCGACCGGCATGACAGTTCATGCAACGCTCCGAGCGTGAGGCCTCCAAGCGGCCGTCCGTTCCCGTACGAACCAAATAGAAAACGGGCCCCAGAACTGGATCTACCGATGAAACTTCCAGCCGCCCGTTGGGAACAAACCCGACATAACTTTCCTCATTAAAGTAGATGGCCCTTGGATTAGACGGCAGGATGAGACCACTTTGAAAACTCGTCGCCGAATAGACGAGCAATTGCGAGGATTCCGGAATCCCAAGAGATTTCAGGAGCACACTCAAGTGCGCCTTCTCATCGCGAACATCAAACAGCCCGGGCCCCGTTTTGGCCTTTGCAAGCCACTGCGCAAACGGGTCCGAGGGCGACCGGGTCCAGTAATGATGAGGTGCGTCTGGAAAACGATGCACTGGAATCTCAGCACGGACGTGCGCAAGAAACCCAAAGCAGAAAAAAACGGCTGCCAGTCGCCACATCACAAAATAAGCGATAAAAAAACGGGCTGCCCCAGCGTTACACTTGGGCAGCCCGAAAGTCAGGAAAGACGAGGCCTATTTTTCAGTCGCTTCCTTGGCTTGGAGCCATCCACTGATGCCTGCCGAAAGGTGCTTTACATTGGTGTATCCCAATTTGGTTGCTGCATTTGCAGCACGCGTGTAGGCGTTGCAGGAGGGACCGCCGCAGTAGGCTACCACGAGCGTATTCTTGTCACTGGGAAGGGCGGCAGCGAGATTGCCTTGGGCTTCTGCAAAATTAATTGCCGTGGGGATGTGTCCGGACTTGAAGGATTCAGAACCATTCACATCAATCACAACCGCCTTCTTATCGGCGATTGCCTTCTTGAGTTCAGCAATGCTGATGTCCGGAAATTCGGCGGCGAGCATTGCGATGGGAGCGATGGAGAGAGCAAACAGGGTTGCAAGGAACTTTTTCATGGGGAGTTGATAATAGAAGAGTTAAGCTTCGAATACACGTTAATTCACTGCTGAAGAGACAAACTCGGTCCACTTGGATACCCAGTCAACTGAAGTACCCGGTAAACTGAAGCCTGAAACTCCAATTGTGATCATACTGACAATACAGAACACCCACCATCTGTTAGCCGGTGTTTCATAAAATTCCATCCGTTTCTGCAATCAGTCCTAAAACAGCCCGCAACTATTGAAGCCCGGGAGGCAACCCTGCGACCAATTCCTTCAAACGCTCCGCCTGATCCCTGGGACACACGAGCAACGCATCCCCAGTGTTCACCACAACGAGCCCCTCAACCCCAAGCAATGCAACATGCTGTGAAGGATCTTTGGAGTAAACAATGTTTCTGCGCGCATCGACGCTCAAAATCGGCGTGTTTCCTGAATTCCCATGCGCATCAGTCGGGAAATATTTCCCAGCCGCCGCCCAGCTCCCAAGATCGTCCCAAGCAAATTCAGCTTCCACAGCCAAGGCTCCCGACAACTTTTCCATCACCGCGTAATCAAACGAAACTTTGGGAACCGCCGCAAAGTGAGTGTTCAAGAAATCAGTGGCATCCGCGGCTTGACGAAGACCTTCGCAAAACTCGAACAACTCCGGCGACGTAGACCGGAGCGCATCCTGAAGAACTGGTACCGTCCACACGAACATCCCCGCGTTCCAGCGGAAATTCCCTTTCTCGAGATATCCCGTGGCTGTTTCCGAGGATGGTTTCTCGTGAAAGCGCATCACAGGATACACCGATACCCCTTGGCTCTCAAAGACTTTCCCCAATTCAAGATACCCAAAGCCCGGACACGCCCAGTCCGGCTGGATTGCCACCGTGACGATTGCGGCATTCACAGACGCTGCACGCACAGCCGCACGCAGGGTTTTCTGAAAATCCACGGTATTCGGAATGTGATGATCCGCAGGAAGAACGAGGACTGTAGCCGCGGGATCACGCCTCGCAATCATTCCCGCCGCAAGCGCCATTGCCGCGGCCGTGTCGCGCCGCAGAGGTTCCACAATCACATTCTGCCGCGGTAGTTCAGGAAGCATGGCCCGTACAGCCTCGGCCTGATCGTGGCCGGTCAACACCAGCGTGCGCTCCGGAGGAACAAGCCCCGCCAGTCGATCGAGCGTCGAGGAAAGTAAAGTACGGTTGGAAAATAGAGCCAAATGATGCTTGGGTTTGGCACGGCGGCTCAAAGGCCAAAACCTTTCCCCGTGTCCACCTGCAAGAATTACAGCGAAAACCGATTCGGACGATAAATTCAAACAATTCTCTTGCATAACATTGAGTATTTTTTGGAGTCCACTTCACTCCCAAAGAGATCCTAAAAGAGAGTTCTGCAGAGTCGAGTCTCCACCCGCTCGCCAAACGTAAAAAATCTTTTGTATGTGCCACCCAAATCTGCCGCTTTCCCGACTCCCCTTTTGATCCGCGATTGCCCCGATTTTTCGCCTATGCTTAGGGCAATCAATAGATAGAGTGAAAACATTATCTCAAGTAAGGACAGTTTACGTCTTTTCCCTTACTCGGCTAATATTCTCAATCATAGCCTAGTGTAAGTATCTTAACACAGTTCGGAAAATGACAACTCCCCCTGTTTTCTCAGGCGTCTGCCAAAGCGCCCGGTTAGCGCTTTTATTGGCTCTCATCAGTATTTTTAGTGGGACCCCCAAAGCATTGGCGTTGACCCCACTTCCTACGACTCCACAAGCTGATACCAAAGGCGGCAAAAACGACCAAAAAACGTCGCCTGAGGAGGAGAAGAAACCGCGAACAACTGGTGCAGACGAGGCAACGCCTGCCAACGCTCAAAAGCCCCCTGCCAAAGCCGACGAAAACGAGCCCTCGCCAGCCACTCCTAAACCCGCGCCAGTTCCAGTTCCGCCCAAACCCGAGCCTCCCGCCGCTCCCAAACCCGCGCCCGCTCCGCTCCCAACTCCTCCACCCGCTCCAACGCCAGTTCCACCAAAACCCGAGCCTCCCGCCTCTCCCAAACCCGCGCCTGCACCGCTCCCAACTCCAGCACCGGCTCCAATGCCAGTTCCGCCAAAACCCGAGCCTCCCGCCTCTCCCAAACCCGCGCCTGCACCGCTCCCAACTCCAGCACCCGCTCCAACGCCCGTTCCGCCAAAACCGGAGCCTCCCGCCTCTCCCAAACCCGCGCCCGCACCGCTCCCAACTCCAGCACCAGCTCCAACGCCAGTTCCGCCAAAACCCGAGCCACCCGCCTCTCCCAAACCAGCGCCCGCACCGCTCCCAACTCCTCCACCCGCTCC
>CANJPY010000178.1 GCA_947476255.1 Chthoniobacteraceae bacterium
CAACGGCGCTTACCCGGCAAGGAAGACATTTAGATTAACCCAGCCCCCCGAAAACCATTCACCCGAAACAAAAGCAGTAATCGGTCATTAAAACACACAAACCCTAGCGGAAACTTCCAGCTCAAGCTTGACCAACCTCATAGCAGGAAATTGCTTTTTGCCCCCCGGCACGATTTCTTCAGTCTGGACGCGGGAGCGTTAATTGCCCGAGAGATAGCAAGCGAGGACAACGCCTGCTTTTCAAAACAGGGCTTGCTGCGGTCTGAATAAACGGAATGCAGTTGAATTGCATAAGCCGTAAAGCGATAGTCCCGAGATGCCTTTTATTGCTTTCATCATGCTGCTTTGCGGCGTTCTTTTTCCAGTGACGGGAAAAGCCCAGATCCCATGGACCATGCAGACGCTCCCAAGGGATGGTTCGCTTGCGAAGCCCTTTTATGGGGCGGGTAAATTTTTCGCTTCGCCGACAGGTAGCTGGGGCAACCTTCAACCGACAGCCACATCCACCAACGGAATTACATGGACCATTACAAAGCAGCCTAGAAACTTCCGCTGCATCGCCTCCAGCGGCTTAAACCACTTCGTGGGGATCGACATGGATGGATACTTTTATTCCTCCAAGGACGGTGCCGCCTGGACTCGGGTCGAGGCTCCCAGAGCCGGCTTCGTCTTTGGACTCGATTTCTCCGGAGGGAGATACGTGGGAGTATGCGCTGGGGCTGTGGCCGGGTCGTACCGGTACTTTTATTCCTCGCCGGACTTCAATTCTTGGACCTTCAAGGACCTTGTGCTGCCGAGCGGATACAATTTTTTCGCGGGCTTTGCGCTCTATGGCCCCCCCATTGCCTTTGGGAACGATGTTTTCGCCGTCCAAGGCTACAAGGCGTTGGTGGATCCTGAAAACCTTTATGATCCCAAAACTTCAGTCTTCACCACAGACCTGTCCCAGTCTTCGAACGGGACTCAAACCTGGACATTGAGAATAGACTCCGCCGGGCGTGTCGGAAATGCCGGCTGGAGCGCCCTCCGTTATCTCAACAACCAGTTTATCCTCGTCGGGTGGACCGGCGTCTACACATCGGCGAATGGTATGTCCTGGAAAAAATCTGCGTCTTCCGAAGGGGTGCAGCTTAGCGACGTGGCCTACGGAAACTCGACATTCGTCGCAGTGGGCCCGGTTGGATCGGTTTACACGTCCAAAGACAATGGGGTCACCTGGATCAAAAACACAACAAACGTATGGTCTAATCTTACTGGTGTGTGTTTCGGGGGCGGTAAATTTATTTGCACGGGCCCGTTTGAGGGCGTCTTGAAGTCCCCCTAAAGTCAGGCCCTTCAGCCTTCGCCACCGGGCCTTTTACTTTATCGCCGCGGATTGTAAACCCACCGCGGCGCCTTCCCTCCCCTCTGTTTGAAAAAAGTGCGGAATCGGATTTAAAAAGTCTGTCTCCCACACTCTGCGCCATGAGAGGAAAAAGCAGCGGAGCAGCGGCCTTTTTTTGCGAGTGAATTGTTGATGTCTGGCACGATAAGCCCTGAGCGAGGAGAGCACGTGAGGAGCCATGCGCGCAGGTTTGGAAAAATGGGTGCTGACCGGCTCTCTCCTGCAATAATCTCGGAAAGAAAAATATGGTCGGACGTGTCGAGGTCGAGTCGTTGCCAGTCCACAGGAGGGGGCGCTTCATCTCGAAGCGTGATGTCTTCCCAAGTGAGTTGTTTTAGTTCATCAGGTCTGACTCCGGCGAACAGGCCAATCGCGTAGTAGGCTCGCATGGAAGCTCCCATTGCGGGGTCTGTGAAAGCGGTAAACGTACTGAGAAGTAGACGGGTTGCTTGTTCGGGAGTCAGGATTTGGACGTTGGTGATACGGTTTTTCCTTGGAATCCCTTGAGCTACATTTTCCGAAACAAGTTTATACCGGCGGGCGACTGAGAAGAAATTGACGAGGTGCTTTCTTCGGGTGTTGTAGGTGTCTGGGTTTTCGACCCCTTCGAGGGTCTGCATCAAATGGTTCAGCGTGATGTCGCCAATGGGAGTTTCGGGCCCCGTCGTTTGAACCCACTTCTCCAACCATGGCAGCGTAGTTGTGATCGTAATGGGGGCAAGGGTTGGTGTTTTGTGGGCTTTGAATTGTGCGAAAGCGGCCCTTAGGGAGGCGTCTTTTTTTTCATTCTGGTGGGAGGCGAGTGCTTTGTTGAGAATTTCGTAGGGGCAGAGTCCGAGGGATTCTAGTTTTTCAAGGACAGAGGAGGGGAGGTTCGGCGTGTTTGCCGCTGTGTCCGCGACAAGCGCGGCAATCACCTAGGCCTTTGCTAGGGCCTTGTCTCGGTCTTTGAATTTATACTGTCCGCCTTTTTTTCCCGGATAATCGTGAGTTCGGGCGTCGACCAGAAGAGTGTCCGTCAATGGCCGATGATCTACGGTCGGGTATTCGAAGCGGATGCGCTTTGGAGTGGATTCGTTTTGCACCCTGACTCATCGCACACCAGTTCGCGTTGCGCTGGTGTTTTGTGACTTTTTGTGACTTTTTTCACGTTTACTCTGGAAATACACAGCCCTCCGAAGGCTGAGGTTATGGGTTCGACCCCCGTCGAGTGCACCACTGTTTTTGAGGTGGAAAGCCCTGTAAATGAACGTTTAAGGGATCTGGTAACTGGGAGTAAGGGGATTCCCTATTATGGGAAGAATAGGTGATTTTGGGCTGAAATCGGGTCTTTTTGGGGTGTTTTTAGGGGTGTTTTTGCGATGTTTTGCGATGTTCTGGCAAAGGCAACCTCGCCTTGCAAACCTCGATGGAGTTGTGCATGGGCCTGCGGGCCTACGCCGTTAAAGCCCAGGTGCGGATGGGGCGTCCGTGGCTTTCGCGCCGTGTGGTGCAGATTTTGATCCTTCTACTTTGCATGACTGGCCGGAATGCGAGGCGTTTTTTTTGGAACGTGCTGCACAGTCGAGTCTTGCGGCCATCTAAACGCATCTCGCTCGTGATTGTATCTGGCGGTTTCTTCGCCAGAGCGGCTGTAGGCACTTTTCAATTTCGGGACATCCGATGTCCGTAGTCGAAACGCTTACGTGGCATCCGCATGCCCTTTACCGCCGACGAACTCCTGCGACGGCCGAGGCTCCTTTCTGTCGGGGCAGGCTCTTCAAAGTCTTTCCTTTTGATCTGATGCCCGAGGGTGTACACTGTCAAAATGAGCGTTGAAGAACTAGAGTCCGTTGTTTCTCGCCTCTCCACAGATGAACTTTCCCGCTTTTCAGAGTGGTTTGAGGAGTTTCTCGCAGACCAGTGGGATCGGAAAATTGAGCAGGATGTCCTTGCTGGGCGGTTGGATGCCAGCGTCACACGCTCCAACGCGCATTTTGACGCCGGTCGGTGCACGCCACTTTGAAACAGTACGCTGATCCCGAATTCTGGTTCCACTACCGTCTGCTTCCAGAGGCTGTTCGTCTGTTGGCTGATAAAAATTTCGAACTCCTCAAGTCGGATTTACGGCACCCCTCTGTTCGACTCAAAAAAATTGGGGCCGTCTACTCAGCCCGTGTAGGTCTCCATTACCGCGCTCTGGCGCATGAGCGCTCCGAAGGTCTGGTCTGGTTTTGGATTGGCCATCACTCGACCTACGATCAACTCCTTCGTTCGTAGTTCTCGGTATTAGCCTGTCAAACAGACAGACGTGCTGACGGAGACAGAGTTGTCTCCTCCGCGGATCTGGGGAACTCCCGAGTCTGCCCTTTTTAATCCTCCCTGGTGGAAATTTTGAATGGGTCAGCCATCCGATGTTCGTAGTCGAAACGGTTACGAGGCACCCGCATGCCCTTTACCGCTGACGAACTTTTGCGAAGTCATGCGTGACCTTCACCCGGAGCGTGGGACCGCCGTGTGGCGCCCCGTGCACGGCTTATGCTTCAGCACGCAAATTGCACCTTGACCGCAGTGGATGGGCAAATATGTTTGCGAGGCATCAGTTTTCGCTGCAACCACCCCTGCTTATGAAACGTCTGTTCCCTCTCTTGTGCTTCCTTGGCGCGCTGCTCGCCAGCGGCGGCCTCTCCCACGCGCTTACGATCCCTGCAAGCGAGGATACGACCTCCTTTCAAAAACAGATCACAGCGAAGACAAACAGCGATGCATTATTGACGGTGGATGCCACCCATTCGGGGTTCGTGTATTTCAATCTGGACGATATTCCCAAAGGAACGGCGATCCGTCTGGCTCGGTTGCGGGTCTATTTGCCCAACATGATCGCCAAGGGCAACGGGATTTCCGTGCATCTGGTTACGAGCCAGTGGAACGAGACCGTCCCG
>CANJPY010000179.1 GCA_947476255.1 Chthoniobacteraceae bacterium
GCAGTATCGGAACGAACGCCTGCATGAGCAATACGGCCTGACTCGTTTTCCCACGAACGCCACACGGCGATACAAATGAAGCAAACCGGAGAACAGCCTCCGAGAGCCGGATGCGGGAAATCCGCCCGTCCGGTTCGATGAGGGGGAGAGGAGGGCATGGAGTGGTTGTGGCCGCAAACCATCCTCGTCTCCCTACTCTATTTAAATGTGGGTGAAGGAGTCGGTGGGATCCCTTTAGACGGTGTACAGCCGCCGTAGTGGGGAACCTCAGCATTCGATGCCGTTGAGATTGGACGCACTCACGGCATGCGAGTGAAAGTCCAGCGCCATGTTCTTTCGCTCGCAGGAACCATACCGCGCTTCCACTCGTCGGCTTCATAGAGGGCGATAACTTTTTGGATGTAGGCGACACGGGCGGTTTCGATTTCGGCGGCGAGTTCCCTCAATTGCGGTGAAGCGGAATCCGCCGCTTGCGGGAAGTGGCGCTGGCTCAAGCCGTGGAAAACAACGTCATAAACGTGGCTTGCTTCCGCGGCAAGACGGTCAACTTTTCCTCCCAGAAGCTGCCAGGGTCCCGGCATGTTGCCGAGGTTCACGCCGCGCGCAAGATCCTCTGAGGTAAAGACTCCGGCGAGTGCGTCTTCAACCTGCAGCTTCCACGTGTCTTGCTTCAGGTTTGTCACCGCCAACCGGTACTCATTGAGCTCCTCGAGTATCGCAGTGTGTGGTTGGAGGGCGACGATTGCATCCTTTGGCAGAAAAGTGGGCAGTGCGTGGTCCGTACGCGTGAAGGTCAGGTGATCATCCGTGACGTTTAGGTTTTGAACAGTGCAGAGGCTGGTCTCTGTTGTTTTTGCGGATGCATCCAGGCGCAGAGATGCCGCTGGACGAATGGGGCCCAGTACTTTCAGCAGCCCATAGGCCATCGCCGTGGCTCCGACCTCTCCGGGATGGACACCATCGGGAATCATTGTAAAAGCGGGTGTTTGTGTCTTCGCGCGGGTTTGAATCTCAAGCATCAGGTTGTGGATATTAAACACTGGGATATTTTCCCGCGCTCCGATCGTCTCCACACGCTTCGCTAGCCGCGCGAGTGTGTCGTTGTAGACGCCCTTTGCAAAACGTGGTGGGATGGTGTCGTCGTCAATCGCGCCTGGTGTGAGTAGAGCCACACGAGCGCCGCCCGCCTTGATGTCTGTGATGAGCGCCATGAGATTCGCTTCATAGGTGTCTCCGGTCTTTGGCTCATAAGCCCGGTAACCACCGTCATTCATGCCCAGACAGAGGGTGACCAATGTTGGCTTCAGCGGAAGTACATGTTTTTGAATGCCGTCTTTTTTCCAGCCTCCTGCAGTGCTTCCCGTGATGCCGACATTGAAAAACACCAGCTTTGTTCCCGGATGGCGCAGCGCGAAATAATCCATGACCAAACGGGTGTAGGTCTTCTGATCGGTGATGCTGTCGCCACAGAAGACGATGCGATCTCCCTCGAGCAGCTGAGCATGCAGCGCGTGCGTCCATCCAAACCAACCGAACGTCAGCCCAAGAAACAGGTGCAAGCAGGCCATGACGAGGTTTCTAGGGTACATAAGTTACACTCCATTTCCAGGTCCGTTCCGCTGACATTATTGTTCTTCGCTCCGTTTCGAAGGCTTGGATATAAGCGTCACATTTCTTGAGCAAGTTCAGTCGTTCGGGTTCTGCTTCTTTAGGCATGCTGATGTGCGTCAGCGTGTTTCGTAATTCACTGGAAAGGATTTCCTGCCTTACAGACAATGAATGAAGCCGTGCGCCTGTCGCTGCCATGGGCCTTGGTGGTGCGCAAGGTTGATTCCCGTTGCGAGTTCGGCGTGCGTAAATGTGCCGACTTCAACACCGCCTGCGACGACCCTCCATTTTCCGTCGCGCAAATCTCTGATTGTTAGTAAGTAGCGATCCTGATGTTTTAACGTTGGATCGAAGGAAAGCGCTGCCGCTCCTTCCGGTGGAAAGTAGGCTGGCAGGGATGCGTCCTCCCGTGTGAAGGTCACTACGCCGTCCATGATCGTGAGGTCGCGCATTGTGCAATGTTGGGACTGCGTCCGCCCGGAGGTCGCATCAATGCTTAGTTCCGAGGTCAGTCCTTCCTCACCGAGTGCGCGCAAGAATACACTGGCGACCAGAGTGTGCCCGGCCTGATTGAGGGTGATGCCCTCCTGAGCCAGCGAAAAGCCCGGCGCCGCCGTTCGTCCGCGGGTGAGCACATCTTTCATGAGAACCGAAAGGTCAACCACTTCTGCCTGTGTTTTAGCAGCGATGTCCCGGATTGTTTTGCTGTAGTAGGTCAGATTTTCTTGGGCAGCCGTTCCTTCTAGTTCTGGCTGTTTTGTGAGGTCAAGACACCCGGGCGTGACGAAGATGAGCCGCGCTCCTGCGGCCTGACACTTTGTCGCAATGTCGGTCAGGGGCTTGAGAAAAAAACGGGGGAAGATGCCCGTGGTGTCTACCGGCTTTGTGGGGAGTTTTTCGAGGCCGAAACTAAGAAACACAATGGAGGGTTTTTCGCGCAGGATATCACTGTCAATAATCGGTGGTATGTAGGCTTGGGGGATGCCAGTGCTTGCGAAAGCGAGGTGACTGATACTGACTGTCCGGAACGAAATATCGGCGTCGGGATGATGCAGCGCAACGGTGTCCATCACGAGAGCCGTACAGCCATGCTGTCCGATGTAACTGTCGCCGACGAAGAGGATCTTATCACCGGTCTTGAGTGATGACTGGCTCCATACCGCCGCTGGCCACAAGACGACACCCATTAATGCTGCGATCCGAAGAAAAAACCGTACCCACTTTGGGTGCTGGAGGAACCTCTGGGAGGTATGTTTGGGGATGGAAGGCATCAGCTTTTGGTAATGCGAGACACCGCGATGCCAGTGTTTTGATAGGCGCAAGTCACGTGGGATATTGGGGGCTTAAAAAAATGGGCCTGCTGCGGCGTTGCGTCGCCTGAGCGCGGCTTCGTAGTGAGAGCTGCCGCTTGGTTAGGGATTGGGGACGTCTAGGGAGAGACCGTTGTGTTTGACGCCGAGGCTCAGTAACAATGGGCCTGCGCGGCGCACCCAATCTTGTGGCTCTGGATAGTGTGAAGCGGAGTCCCCGAAGCAGCTTCGAAGCATCTGGGTGTCTATGATGCCTGGATTGAGCGCAATGGCGGAGACAGTTCCTCCGGCGCTCGAGAGATCTTGGGCAAGAGACTGGGTGAGTCCTTCGATGGCCCACTTGCTTGCGCAGTAGGTGGCGACTTCGGGTGAAGTGGAGCGGCCCCAACCGGAGGAAAAGTTCACGATCACTCCGCGACCGTGCTTGAGCATGCCCGGCACAAAGTGGTGGATGCAGTTGGTCACACCTAGGACGTTTGTGCGCAGGAGACTCTCTATTTCTCCGGCTTCGAGTTCCCAAAGGGGGGCGCTTCGGTTGATCATTGCTGCGTTATTGAGCAGAAGATCGGGCGCCCCGTATTTGTCTAGAATCCTGCCTGCCCAGCGTTGAACTTGGGCGTTGTCCGCAACGTCGACGAGGGAGAAGTCGTGTGAAGGGCCGAGTTCTGTGGAGAGCTTCTGCAGTGCGTCTGCGTCCCTGCCGCAGCCGAGCACTGTGGCGCCTTCCCGTGCGAAATAGGAAGCCATGGCCCTGCCAAGCCCGCGGCTGGAACCTGTGAGGACGATGGTTTTACCAGTTGCACGATTCATTCGAAAAATCTGGCTTGCCGGAAGCTCGGAGACAAGTCTGCCCGCCGAAAGTTCGATGGGTAAGCCTAAATGCGGCAATGAAAGCGCGGCATACTTTATGTAACTCTAGGCAGAAGAGTTTGATACATGTCAAGAGAACCTCTTTTGGGCCTCACCCACTGGGTGAGCCTCCGTGCGCTGTCTCCAAAGCCGGGGAAGACAGGACTGTCTTCCTCATGTGCTCACTTTCCCATGGAGCGCGAAACTGCCTGAACCCGGAGGGTTCCCAGCCATTAGCCGGCGGTTGGGCGAAGCGACTCCACCGGGACTTTCCAGCCCCACAAACACGCATCCCAAAGGGATGCCAGAGTGTGCTGGGGCTGTCTGAAGCTGCGTGGTACCGATGAAGAACCTACGCTTGGCGCAGTCTTGCATCCCTCCGGGATGCCTTGTTTTGTGGTCTGACAACCGGTGGTGTCGCTACGCTCAACCACC
>CANJPY010000180.1 GCA_947476255.1 Chthoniobacteraceae bacterium
ACCCGCGCGGGTCAAATCGCCGGAACTCTCGTCGAAGGTGTAAAACGTGATGCGATTTTCGCCGTTTTCGGAAACATAGAGAAGCGTCGGGCCCGCCCAGGAGGAGCAGGTCAGGAGTGAAAGAAGGATTGTGAGGGCTTTCATGGGGGGGTGTTGGTTTGTGGTCAGCGCTTGAGTTTTGTTTCTGCGGTTGGGCGGCGCAGGAGGGTGCAATCGCACTCGCGCCAGCGCGGCAAGAAACGAGCGTTAGGTGGGGCTGGAAGAAGGGGACAATTGCTAGGATACGTGGAGTGAGTGGGCACCGGCGTGTCCCGATTCAAAAAAAGAGTCACTTGGCAACATCCGCCGCTTTGATCTTTTCCAGCGGAAGCCCCAAGGCCTGGAGCACCCCGAGCGACATCAGCGCATCTCCGCGCGGGTTCATGTGGACGCCGTCGCTGGTAAGCCATTTGCCGTTTTCAGCCGGCGGCTTCTTCGCCAGTTCCCGCAGGAACATTTCATAGAGATCCACCACGGTGCACTTTTTTTCCGCCGCGATTTTTTTTATCGCAGCCACGTACAACTTGAGGCGCTGATTGCCTTCCTCGGCCGGGTTTTCCTGAATGATGGTGGGAGTTAGGAGCACCACCTTGATCCCCGCTGTTTGCGCCATGTCGACCATCTTGGAAACGTTTTCGGTGTATGCCGTGAGAATGGCCTCGTCGTGCGGTTTGGCCAGACGGTGCCAGACGTCATTGATGCCAATGCTCAGCGTCACTAGCGCCGGCTTTTTATCCACGACATCCTTCTGAAAGCGTTTGAGCAGGTCTTCGGCTTTCTGGCCGCCGATGCCGACATTGATGATCTTGGGGAGATTTAAATCGGGAACCTGCGCCGCGAAGACGGCATCGATGTTTCGCAGATACCCGCCGCCGGCTGTGATGGAATCACCGATCGCTACGATCTGTTCGCCGGCTGTGATTTGGAGCGTCTTTGGAAACTCCGCAGGCACAGGACCGGCGTTGTCCGCGAGCGAAGGCATGTTTTCCAAAAGGTCTGTCAGGGGAAAACCGCTGGAGGCGATGGAAGGACGGGGCGTTTCGCCCAGCAGCCTGCTTAGGGTGGGCTGCATCGCATCTACCCACAAGACATAACCCATGCGGTTGGGATGGAGGAAATCGGGCATGATGTCGCGTGTGAGCGCGCCCTCGGGTTTGAGGAATGCGGCTCCGATATCCAGGAAAGTAATTTCGTTCTTTCCGTCGAGTTTCGCCAATCCTGTGTTGACCTCCGCAAGCTTGTCCCGGGTTGCATCTGGCTTGGCCCCTCGTGGGAAGATTCCCAGCAGGAGAATCTTGGACTGGGGATAACGGGTGTGAATTTCAGTGCAGATGGCGGTCACACCCGCCTCGATTTCGAGGGCTGTATTGAGGTGAGAGTTGTTGGTCCCGATCATGACGACAAAGACCTTGGGCGCGGCTCCGTCAATTTCGCCGTGCTTGAGACGCCACAGGACGTTTTCCGTGCGATCCCAGCCGTAGCCAGCGTTGACGGCTTTGTATGGCCCGTACGCGCGGTCCCAGACTTTCTTATGAAAATTATGGGTGATGGAATCGCCTATAAAAACCAGCTGCGGTTGCTGCGACTTCATTGCCGCCATCACCTCTTCATGGCGCTTGCCCCAGTTGTAGCCAGCCCACTGCCGGCCTTGCGTCACCGCCACAACGGTGCTGGGGCGGGGAGTTTCACCCGAAAGCGGTTCATAGAGAGCCGATGCGACGGCGCCTTTCTTTTTGAAGTCCGCTGAAAACGCGCGGGCTTTCACAGTGCCTCCGCCCGGCAGTTCGATCGGTGCGAGGTATTCCCCCGCACTGCGGTCGCCGTTGGCGCGATCCGGGTCATTGCCGTCGAGGGTATAGAGGATTACGGTGCTGGGAGCGCTCGTGACTGTGACGGTGCCCTTGTCATCCCGCAGGAGTGAAGGCGCTGCGATGCTCTCCTCAACAGGCAGTGTTGCCGTCGCTACGGGCGCTTGCGCGCGAATTTCGTAGGTTTCAAGCGCCGCCCAAAGCAGCAGGGAAAAGAGGGGCGCAAATCGAACATTCATGGGTGGTAAATTAATGGGCCGCCCGCGGGATACAAATACAAACATTGAGAGGGCGTCAGGCTGGAATGCCCTTTAGATAACGGCGCGGTTTGAGGTTCGATTGATACTCAGCCTCGGTGGGAAGTAGATGAACCATAGAAAAGTGCACGTTATCGAGCGCCGGTGAACGAGGTGTGGTTGATGAAGTCGTTGGTCGCTTCATGGCACGTCTCCTAAAAAGCACGGTACACGCGCTCCGTATGGCGCGGGTATCGCTAGAAAAAGCCTGATTCTAGGTTGGAAGGTGGTTATTCTTAAACTTTGGTTGTTTTCGCCTCTGTCTTTTTCCCCCTCAAAAAATGTCCCCACGACGCCTCTCCCTCCTCGTCCTCGCGTTGGTGTGTCTCATTTTTCATCCCTCTGCCAGAGGCACAGATTCTCGGGCAGACCGGCCAAACGTTCTCTTCCTCTTTGCCGACGACCAGCGGGCCGACACAATCGCTGCGCACGGAAACCCCTCGATTCAAACGCCCAACCTCGATAAGTTGGCTCGCTCAGGAGTTTCCTTCCGCCGCGCCTACATGCAGGGAGGCATGCAGGGCGCCACGTGCGTACCCTCCCGAGCCATGCTTCTCTCGGGGCAGTCGCTTTTTCGCATCGATGAAAAACTAATGAGGGATCCCTCTTGGCCTGAAGCATTCCGGGACAGCGGGTATTCCACCTTTGTGACAGGCAAATGGCACAACGGAGACGCATCCATCTCGAAGTGCTTCCAAGCGGCACGCTCCATGTTTACAGGCGGCATGACCAACCCCATGCAGGCGCCCCTGCGACAACTTGAGGGCGGCGTCCTTGGTAAACCTAAAACGACGGACCGGCACGCCTGCGAAGTCTTCGCGGATGAGGCTATTCGCTTCCTCAACGAACCTCGGACCGGCCCCTTTTTGTGCTACGTCCCCTTCGACGCACCCCACGACCCGCATATCGTGCCGAACGATTTCAAAACAAGCTACGCGCCGTCCTCCATTCCGCTGCCTGCCAACTTTCTTCCCGAACACCCGTTCGACAACGGCGAAATGAAGGTCCGTGATGAAGTTCTCCTTTCCTCACCGCGCACACCCGACGCTGTGCGCGCGATGCTCGCAGAATATTACCGCTACGTCTCGTACCTCGACCTGCAAGTCGGTCGCATTCTGGACGCGCTTGCGGCCTCGCCTCACGCGAAGAACACCATCATTGTTTTCAGTGCAGACTCCGGAGTTGCCCGTGGTTCCCACGGCCTCGTCGGGAAGCAGAACCTCTACGAGCATTCGCTGCGTGTCCCGTTGATCGTTTCGGGCCCCGGCATTCCCCAAAATGTCTTCACCGAAGCGCTTTGCTACCTCTTTGATGTGTTCCCAAGCCTCGGCGGGATGTGCGGAGTCAAAGGCCCTGCAACCAGCGAAGGGCTCGATTTCAGCGCCGTTTTGCGAGATCCCTCCAAGCTTGGTCGCCCGCATCTTCAGTTCGCGTACAAAAACGTCCAGAGGGCTGTGCGCGACGAGCAGTGGAAACTCATTCGTTATCCTGAAGTTAACCGCACCCAGCTTTTTGATCTGAATGCCGATCCTTTGGAAACAAGGGACCTCTCTGGCGATGCGGCTCAGGCCGCGCGCATAGGCGTCCTCTCCAGCCTGCTTCCCGTCGTTCGGCAGTGATTCCAGTGCACCGGCGAGTGGTTGTTCTGAAAGCAGGCAGCCAACATGACCATGTCGAGCGCCGTTCTCCGGCGACTCTCGCGGTTCAACTGGCGTCAGAGCTTTTTGCGATCAGCTCCTTGAGGGCGTGGTTCTCAATCGCAAGGTTTGCATGCATCCGCTTGAGCTTTGCGTGTTCGCCTTCGAGTTCCTTGAATAGAGTAGGGAGACGAGGATGGTTTGCGGCCACAACCACTCCTTGTCCTCCTCTCCCCCTCATCGAACCGGACGGGCGGATTTCCCGCATCCGGCTCTCGGAGGCTGTTCTCCGGTTTGCTTCATTTGCATTGCCGTGTGGCGCTCGTGGGGAAACGAGTCAGGCCGTATTGCTCATGC
>CANJPY010000181.1 GCA_947476255.1 Chthoniobacteraceae bacterium
CCAAGATCGAAGGCGACTTTAGCTGCTTCCTTCTTAAGATGTTCACTTGAAACTTCGCTGTAAACCTTGAGAACAAGTTTGGGGTCGGCATGCCCCTGCAACGCGGCAACTACGCGGGGATCTGTTCCGGAATCGAGTGCTCGGGTGATGAAGAATTTCCGGAAGCTCCTATGAGTAAAATTTGGGAACCCAAGTTTTCTGCAAGCTCTGGCCAGCGATTTTTTGATGTCCTTCACTGCAAACACGTTGTCCGTAGGAGCTTTGTCTTTGATCCTACGAACCAACAGATCCCGAATCGCAGGGTAGATGGGGACAACAAATTCCACATTGGTTTTAACCCGTTTTATCCGGATCTGTCTCTCCTTAAGGTCAACGTGACTCACCAAAAGATTGGCAGCCTCTGCATTACCCAGGCCTGCTCCCGCTAGAAAGGTGAGGAAATCAGCGGCTTCGTATCTGGTATCGCTGAGGCGTTCATTCCGGATTGCAGCGATCACCTGTTGGACTTGCTCAAGCTTTGGAATCACCTTAAGCGAAGTCTCAGGCTTTCTTGTCTCACGGAGTCCCAAGGCTGGGTCGTCTCCAATCACTTTATCGGCGTACGCATCTCGAAAAAAGGCTTTGAGCACCGTCAGGTACTCTTTTGAAGTGCGTACGCTGACACTGGATCCTAAATTTTTGTGAAACCTCCGCAGTATTTCTGTCGTAACCTTGCCCATGCGGCCGTCGCCCAGTGGAACCTCACCCGAAGCCTTGTATCGCATCAGTGCGCTGAGAACTCTCCCGTAGCGGTGGCGGGTCTTGAAGGCCAACTGCGATTTGCTTTCAAGGTAGGTTTTAACGTACTCGCTGAGAGTGCAATTCCTCCGGTCCTGATCAGTTCTGATCAACTTGTCTTTTTCTGCATCACGCTTCCGTTTCGCAGTGGCCAAGTCCCTTGTTTGGAGATTGACCCGCGTCTGTTTGCCTTTTATTTTCAAAAGCGCAAAGTAAGCGCCCGTCGTCGAATAACGGTAGAGGCACTCAGCAACCCGCTCAAAGGTTCCTGTCTGGCTTTTACTATGTTTCACCTGTCTTCAGTCTGTCAGGTTACAATTTCGGCTACAATCTCTTATTTTTGCCGTCGGAAAAAACAGTGTAAACCGTTGATTCCAAGATAATTTGGGGATATAGCTCAGTTGGTAGAGCGTCTCGTTCGCAATGAGAAGGTCAGGGGTTCGAATCCCCTTATCTCCACCATCTTAAACCTCCACCATTCGAGTTTGCGGGGTCTCGGGTCTCGGGTCTCGGGTCTCGGGTCTACGGGTCTACATCAAAGTTTGGGGGTCTACGCATTTTTCCTCGTTCCACCCTGCCGCATTCAAATCGTTGCTCCCGCTGTACGTGTACCCAGTGTACCAGCTCGCATTTATCCCTCCACGCGCCGCACACCTGATACACAGGTGTATTCCCCTCTTTCTCGCTCTTGGCGTTACACCACTTCACCGCGTCGTACCAACTGACCGATTGCACAGGATAATTGTCCTTGCTCCCAGAGCCCACATTGGCCAGATCCGTACACCCATTCTTAACAGCCCAGTCCCTAAGCGTCTTCAAACCACGGGTGGTCAAAACGCACCTTAGTATGCAGTCGCACGAGGCAGCCACTACCGCTGGCAAGGCGTCGCAGGACTCCTCGTAGGCGGTAACGACCTCGGACGTTGTTTCCGTGCTCGGCTTGACGGCAGCGATGCTGGCCTTGCCCTCCGGGAGGATACCTTTAGTGAGAGCGCCGAGGACACGGACGAGTTCGCAATTCACGATACGCAAGTGGTCGAGGGTCAGCCACACCGACCAGGATCGGCTGCTGTCCTCGAGCCCCGGTGGCGGCGGATAAAAATGCGGCACGCGCCGGCGACGCAAGTGACGGCTACGCCTCAAGCGCAGAGCCGGGGGTAACGCGGCTGCGAACGGGTATCGGGTACCTGCCGAGGCCGCGTGGAAATGGGCGGCACGCGGGGGTTGCAGCCGCGTGGGTTTACTGAGGAACGGAACTGAGGGCCACCCGGAAACCGAAATAGTTTTTTCCGATATTGTCGAACCGGAGCCACGTTAGGCTGGGTAAGCGGGAGTAGTCAAACGAGCTTGGCCCCACTGGGTGGTTAAAGTCCCCGCCCCGCAGCATCCGGGCATAGCCCACAAGACCCGGCCCCCAGTCCCCACTCCACTCCCACACATTCCCGCTCATATCAAAAATCCCCAGCTCATTCGCAGCTTTCGTTCCCACTTTTTGAATCGCATTGCCTGAATTCTCGGACGTCCAAGCCACCATATTCGCATCAGCATTCCCGCTATACGCGGACCGGTTCGTCTGACGTCCCCCTCGCGCCGCCCATTCCCACTCAGCCTCAGAAGGCAAACGATAACCGTTCGAGGACGCGCTTACCGTCGGCTCACTCTGACCAGTTTTATACGTTTTACCGTTCACCTGATACACAGGCGTCCTCCCCTCCTTCTCGCTCTTCGCGTTGCACCACTTCACCACGTCGTACCAACTCACACTCTGCACCGGATAGTTGTCTCCAACCCCCTCCCCCACATTCGCCAAATCGCTGTACCCGTTGTTTACGGCCCAGTCCCGCACGAGCTTCCATTTGCTCCAAGTCACCTCGGTCTTCCCAATCTGGAAGTCTCCGACGCCCTGTCCCGTTAACAGGGATTCGCTTGGCAGCGTTCCACCCAACACACTCACCATACCCTCAGCCGCGCTTACTGACACAGCGCTTGAAACAGCGCTAACCTTAAACTTTCCTAGCACCGCAGTGATGGACGCGGTGCTCGCTTTTGCTCCGCTCACGCTGCGGTAAGTTCCCGCCAGTTTTGCTGTGCACGCGCCAGGCATCCATGTCGCCACCTTTTTGCCCGCCTCCTGCGTCACCGTGTACGCAGTCACCACCGTCCCGTAAAAATCAAACCCTTCCGTCGCACTAAGAACAATCCCCACCTTCACCGTCTGCGTGCTCTGCGGTTTTCCAAGGCTCACCGTCTTGGCGGGCGCCACGCCAGACGCTGTGTTCACCGCACCCACACGCGAATCTCCCAAAATCTCCAATGCCACCTTCCCGCTCAGGTCCGTGTAGCTCGTTTTATTCCCTTGGACTGTCTTTACCTTAAAACTCCAAGGCACACTCGCATCCGCGCCATCCCCGACAAACACAAGGCTCCCAGCGTTAATCCCCAACTTCGCGAGTACCTGCGCCGTGGTCAGTGTTTTCACGCTCGCGACCGCGGCCGTGCGGGGCACATATTCGACCCACAGATCCACAGGCGCCTCCACCAGTTGCGCAAAGCTGGACAGGTCTAGGTAGAGGAAAAGCGCTCCGAGACAGTACAGCAGACGGGAGAGACGTTTCATAAGCCGGGGTGATGGATGCTAAACCAAATAGTCCAGAAGCATATTTCGGCGACCAATGAAGTCAAGGCGCGAACAGGCGGAAACTCAAGCTTTGCACCTCAAAAATGTCAAAAGCCCCTCCCGCCATAAAAAACGATCTCCATAGGAGAGGGTGTCGAGGTCTTCAAGCACCGTATTCGAGTCTGCCGCATGTCTTATGAGCGTTTTCAAACCTGCTCAAGGCCTTTCAAGGAACTAGGGGTCCGTGTTCATTTTCTTTCAGCCACAGGTTGATCAGCGGGCCTTTTCCTTGGCCGCCTGAATCGTTTGCACCCTCCCGTGGCCCATCCTAATGACACAGGCGGCTCAGGATAGCTCGCTCGACAGTTCTCAGGGCTCTTTGGTTTAATAGAGTAGGGAGACGAGGATGGTTTACGGTCACAACCACTCCTTGTCCTCCTCTCCCCCTCATCGAACCGGACGGGCGGATTTCCCGCATCCGGCTCTCGGAGGCTGTTCTCCGGTTTGCTTCATTTGCATTGCCGTGTGGCGCTCGTGGGGAAACGAGTCAGGCCGTATTGCTCATGC
>CANJPY010000182.1 GCA_947476255.1 Chthoniobacteraceae bacterium
CCCAAAGGGATGCCAGAGTGTGCTGGGGCTGTCTGAAGCTGCGTGATACCGGTGAAGAACCTACGCTTGGCGCAGTCTTGCATCCCTCCGGGATGCCTTGTTTTGTGGTCTGACAACCGGTGGTGTCGCTTCGCTCAACCACCGGCAAAGGGCGGTGATGCCTCCGGCATCTGATCCCCCTTTGCCGTTTTTAGGGTAATCGAGTCCGGAGATGGCTGTGGAAGAAACATGCCAAGAGCCGGGCGCATCACGGGCCGCAGTATCGGAACGAACGCCTGCATGAGCAATACGGCCTGACTCGTTTCCCCACGAGCGCCACACGGCGATACAAATGAAGCAAACCGGAGAACAGCCTCCGAGAGCCGGATGCGGGAAATCCGCCCGTCCGGTTCGATGAGGGGGAGATGAGGATAAGGAGTGGTTGTGGCCGCAAACCATCCTCGTCTCCCTCCTCTATTTAAGCAGAGTGCCGGTGTAGTCCGCCGGTTGGAGGAAACCCCGGGGCCGTGACGGGCAGGTGAGGCGCCCAGTTCAGGGGGGGGCGGCGTATGCGTCCCAAAGGCTTGCCGGTAGCATTGTCGAATGCCGATCCTGACCGTTCAAAGAGGCCCGGGCGCCGAGCTTCTGGCGTGAGGGCCTGCCTTTGACATCGCCAAAACTGCCGACGCAGTTGCACACATAGAGGTTGTGGCCGAGCGCCAGATCGCTGCTGGCTTCGAGCCGCACACCGATTTGTGAGGAGACCACAAGGTTGTGGAAGACCCGGGCGCTCCGCGATCGGTGTCCAGCGTCCAAGGTTTCAGGACCGCGGGCATTTTCAGGACGGCTGTCCGGGGCGTGCGCGCGCTGTGGCCACTCGCGGTTAGTAGTCTGCCACGGATCCGTCTGGCAGCCGGCCGCGCACGGGCCACTCCGGCACGATCGGGAGTTTGGAGAGTTCTTCGAGGCGTTTTTCATTAATCACGCATCCAATTCCGGGACGAGTGGGCAGCGAGGCGTAACCGTCCGCGCTGATCTCCCAGTCCTTGTCCACGAGATCTTTTGGTGTGATTGATGGATAGTATTCGTGAATGAAGAAGAGGGGCACGGAAGCGCTCACATGGAGGCTTGCAGCCATGCCAAGATCCGTCGTCACACAGTGCGGGGTGAGCGGCACTTGATAGGCCTCGGCCATGGTTGCGATTTTTCGCGTTTGGGAAATGCCCCCCGTGTGTGCACAGTCCACCTGCATGAAATCGGCGATGCCGTTCTGGAGGTATTGCACGACATCAAAAATGGTGCGTGCCTGTTCGCCGACGGCAAATGGAATGTTGATCTGCTGTTTCAAGCGCTTGAAAACCTCGATGTTTCCGGGCACAGCGGGTTCCTCGATGTAGGTGATTTCGTGGGCCTTGACGGCGCTCGCGAATTGCAGCAGGAAGGGCGGCGGGAGCGCGCAGTGTGCATCGAACATCACGATGCCGTTGGGCCCCACTCTTTTTCGAGCGCTGGCGATGCCGTTTACAAGAGCCTCGATTTCCTGCGGCGTCCCGGTGAAGCCCTTCGGTCCGCTGCCTACCTTTGTCGCCGACGCCGAGGGATACACGCGTACTTTGTCCCGCGTCGCTCCACCCAGCAGACGGTGCACGGGCACGCCCCACAACTTCCCCGCGATGTCCCAGAGCGCCATATCAATGCCTGCGAGCGTATGCACCATAAACGAACCGCCGCGGATGTCGCGATGCGAGCGGTAGATCTTTTGCCACAAGTGCTCGATACGTGTGGGGTTTTCGCCATCGAGAAGTTCAAACAAGGAGCGCACCAGGCCAGAGGCGACATTGGGATCGAGTTGGTCGATCTCGCCCCAGCCGGTGACGCCGTGGTTTGTTTCAAGCTTAATATAAACCTTTCGTGCAAAAGGAATGGGAGTGAGCTTTGTAATGCGGATGCTGCTGCTGCGGTCGGCCACGCTGGCCGAAGGGCTTTCGTCGGCGGCAAGGCGGTGGAGCATCGCTGCGCCGGTGGTTCCCAAGGTCAAAAGCGAGGCGAGGTAATTGCGTCTGGTGAGGGGGAGCATGGGGTGATACGGGGGTGGTTTGCCGCAGTGAAGCGGCGTTTACTTCATCAGGAAAGACAGAAATTGAACCTAAGATTGCGTCTCGACTGATGCTGAGGGCGGGAATGCTTCGCGTTTCGGGGGCAACAACCCAACTCGACCTTCAACTTACAACTCACCCCTCCCCAAACTTTGGTGTAGACCCCTCTTTTCGGCTTTATATGCAAATATATGTAAAATTTGAGCAGCAAATGGCTCGAAAATGTGGTCTCGGTTACATGACCACTGCCAACAATTCCACCGCCTCTTGTCCCCCCTGCTTGAATCGCCACGGCTTGCGTGCTACGGTGTAAGTGATGAACGTCCAACTTGCTCCAATCTTTCAATTAAGCAGGCAGGAAAAGCTCCAACTCGTATAGGAACTGTGGGACAGCATTGCGCAAGAGGAGTCCCAGCAGCCATTGCAGCCATTGCAGCCATTGCAGCCATTGGCCCAGTGGAAAATTGAGGAGTTGATCCGCAGAAAAGAGGCTTTCGAAAAAGACCCCTCGAAAGCCCGCACTTGGGAGCAGGTAAAGGCAAGAATCATTGGGCAAAATGCTTGATATTATCATCTTAGACGATGCTGAGGATGATTTGCTCAATGCATACAATTGGTACCAATCCAAAGAGCATGGACTTGGGGATCGCTTTTTGAGCTCTGTCCAAGATGGGCTGACTTTAATACGGCAACATCCAGAGATTTTTCCAGTCTCCATTGTTGAGTGTCGTAGGGCATGATCTCTAAATTTCCTTTCGAGATCATTTACGAGAAGAAAGAAAATAGGATTGTAGTGTACTCGGTGTTCAACTGTTCTCAGAACCCACAGAAGTGGAAGTCCCGCGTCATAGGAGAGCAGTAGTGAACTCCGTCTAGGAGTCGCATGAACTCTGATTCGACCCGCTTTTCAAAAGCTCTCAAAAACTGTTCCAAGACAGTAGCTTGGAGTGGGTTTTGGGACGGGAAGTGGAGCCTAGGGGATTCGAACCCCTGACCTCCTCAATGCCATTGAGGCGCTCTACCAACTGAGCTAAGACCCCGCAATTTTAACGAACGACAAATATGCAATATCCCACCCCTGTTCTGCAACGTCTTTTTTTAGATTCCCGCAAACAAGGGCATTGAGCGCGCGGAGTCCGGTAAACGGCCCGAGTGAGTCCGGACGCTTGAGGGAGGGGTTCTGGGGGGCAAATAACCAGCCAGAGTCATGAAAAGCAAAAGACGAAACCGTATTTGACTCCAATCACTTCAGGTCGTGTTTTCTCGCAAGCCTGCAGTGGCACAACCTCCAGAAGGTATTTAAGGACGTTCAGTTTGAGCCGGTTGCAGGTTTTCTCCACCGACCGCAGCGCCGCAACCTTCGGCCTCGCACTTTCGAGGCCGCTCTGGATCCATTTTTCAGGCCCCCCCGCAACCCCGCATGCGAGTCCGCAGTGTTTGCCCGCACCCAAGCTGGAGAAACGGCCCTTAGCCTAAATGCGGCAATGAAAGCGCGGCGCGATTTATGTAACTCTCTGCGGAAGAATCGGATGCATGTCAAAAGAACCTCTTTTGGGCCTCACCCACTGGGTGAGCCTCCGTGCGCTGTCTCCAAAGCCGGGGAAGACAGGACTGTCTTTCCCATGTGCTCACTTTCCCATGTGCTCACTTTCCCATGTGCTCACTTTCCCATGGAGCGCGAAACTGACTGAACCCGGAGGGTTCCCAGCCATTAGCCGGCGGTTGAGCGAAGCGACACCACCGGTACCGTCCAGCCCCACAAACACGCATCCCAAAGGGATGCCAGAGTGTGCTGGGGCTGTCTGAAGCTGCGTGATACCGGTGAAGAACCTAC
>CANJPY010000183.1 GCA_947476255.1 Chthoniobacteraceae bacterium
ATCCCGGAGGGATGCAAGACTGCGCCAAGCGTAGGTTCTTCACCGGTACCACGCAGCTTCAGACAGCCCCAGCACACTCTGGCATCCCTTTGGGATGCGTGTTTGGGGGCTGGAAGGTACCGGTGGTGTCGCTTCGCTCAACCGCCAATGGCTGGGAACCCTCCGGGTTCAGGCAGTTTCGCGCTCCATGGGAAAGTGAGCACATCGGGAAGACAATCCTGTCTTCCCCGGCTTTGGAGACAGCGCACGGAGGCTCACCCAGTGGGTGAGGCCCAAAAGAGGTTATCTTAACATGTATCAGCCTCTTCCGCAGCAATTTTCATAAAGTGTGCCGCGCTTTCATTGCCGCATTTAGGATAATTTCGGTGCGGGCTGGTTTTGGTTCACAACCCTACGGAGTGGTAGGGATCCATTCTCCAGCCCGCCTTTTTTCATCTTACCGTGTCATTCCTGTGGGATGGCTGTGTTTTGCCTTCTTCTCCGCAGCGCGCCCGCGCGGCATGCTCGCGGGCGCGCTAAAGGTGATGACAAGCTCGAATGCGCCCAGCAACCATGCCGAGTTTGCGAGCCGCGAATCTGCGTGTCTCCAGACGGCTGCAAGGTGGGGAGGAAAGCGAATTCATTTCATCCTGTTTCACGACTTTCAGGACGGGGGAGAAAATCGACACGGAGACAGCCGGTGATTGGACGGAGAGACCTCCCGGCAAACCCGCAGACCGCGCCGGTCGACGAGGCAAAAGCCCTGCCGGCGGACCCGCTTGCCAAGCCGGGAGGCGGCCTCTGAGGGCCGTTTGTCAGCCAAGGGCCTTGCGCAACAAATTTTCGGTGATCCGTTGCACGCGCGGATCCGGACCGTGCGGCCGGCTCCAGTGGGACCAGGGCAGAATGTGCCCGGGGGGAGTGGACAGTCCCTGCGCCCAGAAAATGCTCGCTGCGTTGAAGACGAAGTTTCCCTTTGGCCCGGGGTAGATTGTGGCCGTCCATTGCTGGGGCCGAACGCCGCCGACCCAGGCCGTGCCTTCGCCCACCACTTCGAGCCCCGGAATCTCGAACGCCGGTTGTCCATGGTATTCCCATCCTATCAGGCCGGGAATCGCCTCGCCTTGTTTCATGCCCGTGCCTTCAAAAATCCAGTGTTCGGGTTTCCGGCAAATCCAGTCACCGCCTCCGTTTACGGGATTGACGTTCCTAGCCCCCATGAGCAGGCCTTCATCGGGACCGTGCTCCGGAAAAGGGCCGTTGAGTTTCTGCCGGTGCAGCGCGTACTCGTTTTGAGCGCCGTAGGGGCCGCCCCGGAAGAAAATCCGGTTGGGGGCGCCCGCGCCGGAGTTGCGCAGCGGGGAGACCCAGCACACGGAGTTTCCCGAGAGAAACATCAGGTTCACTCCGGCATCGCGCATTTTTTCCACGCTGCGGAACTGGCGGATGTCCCAATACTCGTCGTGCCCGACGCTCAGGAACACCTTGCATCGAAGGCCTCGCTCCGGGGAGAGCAGGTCTGAATTCGAGCAGTAGCTGACGTCGTAGCCGTGTTCCTCCAGCCAGTAGGCGAGGGGGAATTCAAACGGTAAAAACTCGCCCGAACCGACGGTGAGCGGGTCGTTGACCACGGAATGATGCTGGGCCTCGCGGCCGTAGGGGCGCTCGAAACTCACGTCCGCCCACGGCCCCTCGTTGCCTCGGGGATCGGTGTAGACAGAGAAATTGTCGGGCCAGCGGTTGTAGGCCTGCCAGGTGTTGTCGCTGCACTGGAAAAGGATGTCCGCTGGGCGCTCGTCGCGCACAATGAACACCACGTAGCTCTGCCAGTAGGCTTCCGCAGCCTCTTCCGGGAGGGTGGTTAAGCGGCCTAGATACACGCCGCTGACCCAGTCGGAGGGGATTTTGAGCTCGAGGGAAACAGGCCAGTTGCATTCGTGCAGGTTTTTCTCCCCCGGCTTTGGCGTTATTTGCGTGCGTCCCTCCAGGGGGCCGTACTCGCCCATTTTACGTGCACCCCGGCCGCCGTAGTAACCCATGCGGAAGACTTCCAGGCGGAACTTTCGCGCCGGATCCGCTGAAACGTGGATGCTGATGCTTTCGCCCGCCTTTACGCTCTGCTTGGAGCAGTAGCCTTCAATCCACGGACTACGGAAACCCGCCTTGTCCACACGCACTCGTGTGAGCTGCCAGTCCAAGGCCCCAGGCTTGGCATTCTCTGCCTGGAGCATTTCCGGCGTGGGCCGTGCCGTGTGCTTTGGATCGGCTGCGTCCAGGCTTCGGGCGAGTGCGCCCGCGCCTGTTACGGTGAAAAATTCGCGTCGGTTCATGGTGGGTGGGGTAAGGATCGACAGCTACCCAAACAACTTCCGTCCTCGGGCTCCAGCTTTGAAAATGATAATGATAAGATTTTCTCACCGCCATCACACAGGGATGACGCGGTAAGATGAAAAAAAGGCGGGCTGGAGAATGGATCCCTACCACTCCGTAGGGTTGTGAACCAAAACCAGCCCGCGCCGACATTATCGTTCTCAAGCAGCTTCTCAACTCCATACCGCGAAGCCTCCTCAAGCAAACCGCCCGTAAAGCTGGGGTGGACACACAGGCTCGCACCTTCAGCGTTTTGAGCCACTTGGCTTCCATGCTCTTTGCCCAGCTTTTGCATGCCATCCGTCTCAACGACGTTTGCGACTCGCTTCGGCTCAAAGCCGCGGCTCTGAGCCGTCTCCAAATCGTACCGCCTTCGCGCAACACTCTTTCTCACGCAAACAAAGTGCGTTCGGCCGACTTCATCAAAATGCTTTTCTGCTCGGTGCTCGAACCTCTTCAAAACATCCAGCCGGGCTTTGCCTCGGGCAAAAAAGGCAAGGGCCTCCTGCGCCGTTCCAAGGTCAGGATTCACGCCGTCGACTTCACTGTTATGGAACTGGTCGCCAACTAGATTGGCTGGGCCAAACACCGTAGACGCAAGGCCACTGCCAAAATGTACCTGCGCCTCGACCTGCACAGCTTTCTTCCTTCCTTTGCCGTTGTGGACACAGCGGCCCATCACAACAACAAGCGGGCACGCGAAGTCTGTGCGGGTATTTCCCCCGGTGAAATCGTCGTCTTCGACAAGGCCTACGTCGATTTCGAGCACCTTAGGGATCTGGATCAACGCGAGTTTTGGTAGGGCAGCCGCGCCAAAGAGAACATGGCCGACAAGGTAAAAAAGACCCTCACCAAAGGCGTCAAAGGCGCTCTCAAGGACCAGCTCGTCGTCCTCAAGAACGCCAAGCACGAGGGCGTTCTGCTGCGACGCGTGGAGGTGCTGGTCGAAATCGACGGAGAAGAACGCTTGATGGGTTGTTACCACCAACAATCTGAGCTGGAGCCCGCGCTTGGTGTGCGACTTCTAGCGCAGGCGCTGGGACATTGAGGTGTTTTTTAAACAGGTCAAACAGACCTTGAAGCTGAGCAATTTTTTAGGTCATAGCGCCAACGCAGTGCGCTGGCAGGTGTACACGGCCCTGCTGGTGTATGTGCTGCTGCGCTTTCAGGGATTTTTGTCAGCCTGTGCGCACAGCTTTACGCGACTCTTTGCGGTGGTGCGCTCCGCGGTTTGAGAACGGCTCGACCTGCTCGGGCTCTTAAAAAGCGATGGGACAGCATCGGGGCGAATACGATTTATCGGGGCGCTTCATGAAGCCTGGCAGCTGCTCTGGCTCTCTGGGATGCCCCCTCCCGCAGCACAAAACATCCCTTCAACAACGTAAACCTCATGGGACAGCATCCACCTGAGAAAAAATTCTGCCCGTAAAAACTGCAATTGC
>CANJPY010000184.1 GCA_947476255.1 Chthoniobacteraceae bacterium
ACCCCGTCATTCTTGGAAAGCAGGCACACCCGCTTGCCATCGTCCGAAAACTCCGCCACCAGCAGGCCGCACGGCTCCTTGGACCACACGACTTCACCAGTCGCGAGATCCCACAGTCTGAGCGCAAAATCTGTTTTATTGTCGGGATCTGAAGCATTCAACAGCAGACGCTTTCCATCGGGGCTGAAAGAGAGAGCCAAGTTTACAACTGACTTAATCGCATCCGGAATTGTCAGAAGTTTTTCCCCATCGGCCAGCCTCCAAACAATCACAGAAACGAGACCTTCACCGCGCGAGGCACGCGCAAGCATCCGGCCGTCCGAGGAAATCGCAAATGCACGAGTATCACCAACGCCTATATTGCAGATATCGGAAATTTTTCCTGAGGCCACTTCCAAACTGCGCACCCAGCCATTGGCTTGGATGGTGACGAAGGTATTGTTGTTTTTGGGATGGGGTAAGACCTTCAAAAAAGGACTGTCCTTAGCCTCATACGTGAGCACGGAGGTATCCAGACGCTGGTCCAGATAGCGCCAAAACTGGTCGCGCAAGTCTGGATCGATTGCGTCCAAGGCCGCCCGCATCCCTTCGCCGTCCTCATCCTTTTCAGCGGTTTCTGCAAGCGAGATCTGCGCTTTTGCAGACAAACGCCTCGCCACCTCTTTTTCTTCGAGCGCTCTTTTTGCATTCGCCTCCGCAATTTGTGTCTGCTCCTGCGCTCGCAGCGTTTGTTCCCCCGCGACCCTTGCATGTTCGAGCGCCCGGCGTTCACTCTGCGCGAGGCGCACGGTGAAGACCGCTCCGCCCAGCAGCAGCACAACGGCAAGCGCCGACACCGCGCGATGCCTTTTGACCAGAAGCAGCAGTTGCCGGAGCACTCCAGCGCCCTCGGCCTGCGTGGCAAAGCCGTTCTGGTACGCTTCAATGTCCGCCGCAAACTCCTCCACGCTCGCGTAGCGCGCGCTCCGGTCCGTGGCCATCGCCTTGAGCGTCACCGCCTGCAACGCCTCCGGCACCTCCACGCCCATAACCTCCGGCCCCCCGACACTCGCACCTCCCGTACTCCCGCGCTTGGTCGCCATCGAGCTGATCTCGCCCTTCTTCACCTTCGTGAGCACCTCGTCCAACGTCGTCCCGTCAATGGGCGCTCGGAGCGACAAAAGGGCGTAGAGCACCCCGCCCAGCGAGTAGATATCCGAGCGCGCATCCAACTCCGCCACCCTCCCCTCCGCCTGCTCCGGCGACATGTACTGCGGCGTCCCCATCACCTCCCCCTCCATGGTCATCCCATAATCGCCCGAGTCCTTGCCAGGCGCCTTGTCTGTGACGACGTCTTCCCTGCCTCCCAGAACCTTGGCAAGGCCCCAGTCCATGACCAGCACCTCCCCGTACTCGCCCACCATGATGTTCTCGGGCTTGAGGTCCCGGTGTAACACACCCTTGCTGTGCGCAAACGCCAGCGCGTCACACACCTTCCGAAACACCGTCAACAAAGCCGCACGCGTGTACTCCTTCACCGCTGCGGCATCCCCCGCCCGGAGCGCATGGAGCACCGCCTGTAGCGTGCGTCCCTTTACCAGCTTCATCGAATAAAACGGACGCCTCTGCGCATCCACCCCGATGTTGTAGATCGGCACGATGTTCGGGTGCGCCAGATGCGCGAGCACTTCCGCCTCCTTCGAAAAACGCGGATCCTCGCCTCCGCAGGCCACGCTGCTCACCTTCACCGCCACCTGCCGCTTCAACTGCGGATCCTCTCCAAAATAAATCTGGCCCATCCCACCGCGTGCAATCTCGCGCACCAGCGTGTATTCTCCGCTCAGGGGTGCCTTGTTCTGGGAGGCTGCCGCGACCTGACTTTCTGCCCGGCGTTTCTCCTCCTCCCGAAGGGGCCTTTGAGGAATGGTCACGGCCGTGTTTGAAACGCGATTGGTCGACACTCGTTGCGGGATTGTCACCGCCAGGCTCGCCGCAGTTTGTTTGGTTTCTGTTTGTCTTGTCCCTCGCTGCGGAATGGTCACCTCCGTCGACAAGACCGGCACCACCTCGCCCAACGCCCGCTTCACTTCCACCACCAGCGTGACCTCTCCCACTTGCACCGACAATGGGTACTCCACCTCCACCCGTCCGGTGATCGCGTACCCATTCACCAGCATCCCGCCGCCAAGGTCCTCCACCTCCATGCGCTCCTCCTCAAGCCATACCCACGCGTGACGGGGTGCGATGCCCTCGCCTTGGATCCGCAAAACATCAGCGGCCTCTTCCGTGCCAAGGCCAAACTGCGTCACCCCCGATTCGAAGGTGCCGAGTAATCCACTGGGGCCGTTGAGGGTGAGCAACCATTGCTTCATGCCGGATATACTGGATCAAATACATTCACAATCAACATTAATAATGCACACCACCCACTGTACCGTCTTATCTCAACGCCCACACATCCCTCCCACGCCCCGCATCCGAGTCTGTTTGTAGACTCCCCCTTGCCGCTTGCTCAAATGCCCGAGGACGCCCTTCATCAACCCAACGACAAACTGCTCAGAGCCACCTTTTCGGTTCCTGAGAACGCACGCGCTTTCTTTCAAAACCATCTCCCCGCAGAGGTCGCGGGGGCCCTCGAGTGGAGTTCCCTTGCGCTGGAAGCGTGCACTTTTATTGATCCCCAGTTTGCGAGTTCTGAGAGCGACCTGCTGTTTCATATCAAGCTCCACCAGAGCGAGGCGTTCCTCTACCTGCTCTTTGAGCATCAAAGCACCGAGGACCCGCGCATGGCGCTGCGCCTGCTTTCCTACATCGTACGCATCTGGGAACGCTTCGCAAAAAGCCACGCACTTCCCGCGAAGCTACCCGCGATTCTGCCCATCGTGCTGGCCCAAGGCAAACGCCCCTGGAAAACCTCCACAAGGCTGGAAGACCTCATCGACCTGCCTCCCGCGTTTGCGCACGTCCTGCGCGCGTGGCAACCCACGCTGGCATACCACCTCATGGAATTGGTGCGAATTCCTTATGAATCCATTGCAGGCACTCCGGAGGGGATCCTCACCCTGCGTGCTCTCAAGGCGCAGCCTGTGGACGAACTGCTCGGAGATGCGCTTTGGGACGAACCGTTGTTATTTTTGATCCCGGAGGATGCATTGGAACGGATCCTGACGTACATTCTCAACGCTGAAGCTAATGTGAGTCTGTTCGAGGAACGCATCAAGAAGATCCGGAGTAAACCCCTTCAAACCAAAACCATGACACTCGCCGATCAACTCATCCAAAAAGGCATACAACAAGGCAGGCAAGAGGGCGAACAGACGGGCCTGTCAGAGGGGGAATTGCGTGCGTTCCGGACAGCGGTGTTGCGAGCCTTGGAAATCCGGCACGGCGGATATCCGGAGGGCATTCGGGAAGCCGTCGAGGCCATTCAAGACCCCAAACAACTTGAGTCGCTTCATGAAAGCGCATTTCGTTCACA
>CANJPY010000185.1 GCA_947476255.1 Chthoniobacteraceae bacterium
GCGATCAAAACGCTTCAGTCATCACTTTCTTCAGATGCGGAATTTGTCACTCGCTTTCATAACGAGGCGGTTGCGGCCGCCGGGCTGAATCATCCGAATCTAGTGCAGGTTTACGCCGCCGGACAGAGCGAGGGCATCCACTGGTTTGCGATGGAGTTTGTGGATGGAGAGAGCGTTCAAGCCCGCCTCAAACGTCTCGGCAAACTCGAAGCGGCAGAGGCGCTCGCCATCGGCATGCACGTCCAAACCGCCCTCGAGCATGGCTGGCGCAAGGCCCAACTCATCCACAGGGACATCAAGCCCGACAATGTCTTTCTCTCCAATGACGGCGAGGTAAAGCTGGGCGATCTGGGTCTGGCAAAAAGCTCCGACCAACAGCAAGGCCTCACCATGACCGGCGCGTCCATGGGCACCCCGCTGTACATCAGTCCCGAGCAGGCCGAGGGCAAACGCGACATCGACTTTCGCACCGACATCTACAGCCTGGGCGCTACGCTTTTCCATCTTTTGAGCGGCTCTCCGGTCTATTCCGCAAACAGCGCGGTCTCGGTAATGATAAAACATATCGGCGGTGAGATTCCTGATGTGTGTTCGCTCAATCCGGACCTTCCTCCAGCGGTGGGAGCGGTGGTGACTAAGATGCTGCAAAAGGCGCCCGCAGACCGTCATGCAAGCTACGCCGAACTGAGCGCGGATCTTCAACGCGCCTACGCGTCCCTGTCTGAAGCGCCGCAAATAACGGAGCCTCTGCACGCCGCCGGCACTTCTTTTCAAAAAAAGGCTTCCCGCTCTTTCACCCCGCGCATCGCTCTTGCATTTGGATTGCCGTTGCTCGCGCTGGCGCTTGCCGCGATGGGGTGGATTGTTTGGACTCCGGACAAAGGTGCGCCCTCCTCGAAAACACCGAATGCAGGTGCCTCTTCCAACTCTCCCGGGCAGTGGAGGGTTTTGTTTGATGGAAAAACGTTCTCGGGTTGGCGTGGAGTACTAACGCCGGATCCCGTCCAATGGAGGATACTCAACGGTGAAATCACTGGGGAAGGCCACAACTGGTTGATGTTCGATGAGCCCTTTGAGGATTTTGAACTCGAGTTGGAATGGAAGGTTTCCGACGAGAAGAAATCAAACGGCGGCATTTTCTTTCGGACCCTTTTGAATGAGCAAAAATCTCCTTCCACCTTTCTTGAGTTCCAGTTGAGCGGCAGGCTTCTGAGTCAAAAATATCAGTCAGGAGCCTGCTACGGGCTGGTTCCGGCGACGCAGGATGCCGCGTTTCCTACGGGAACATGGAACACGGCGCGCCTGGAACAGAAAAGAAATCACTGTAAGCACTGGGTGAATAGTGTCCTCGTCTGTGAGTATGAGATTGGATCTCCCGGATGGAAACAGCTGCAGGTGTCCGAGGATATGGTAAAGGCGTTTCAGTTTTCAAAATCCCGCATGGAATCCGTTTCGTCGGGCCTGATCGGACTTCAGTCAGTCTATGGCTGTTCGTACCGGAATATCCGCATCAAACCTCTTCCCTCCTCAAGCCTCGCAAAACTTGTGGATAAAGCGGCTCTTGCGGAATTGGTTCGGCGATTGGAGAAGAAGCTCCTTTCGGTTCCCCAAACCTCGGTTCACATGAGTTGCACTGAATTTACGGTGGCGGAATGGAAGCTCTACGCGAAAGCCTCCGGTTCGGATGCGTGGATGCCGCATGAAGTGATCAACCCTTTGCACGAATACTCGGAATCCGACGAACACCCGGTGGCGGAACGAACCTGGCATCAAGCCAAGGCGTGTTGTGATTGGTTGAGTTTCCAAACGGGCAAAACATGGAGGCTTCCCAAAAACTCCGAGTGGGAGGCTGCCGCTGGAAAAAGCAATTACCCTTGGGGCGACTCCTTTCCACCCAAACCTGACGAAGGAAACTATGCCGTCTTGGAAAGCGGTCAGGCGGATGGTCGGAAAATCGGGGTGGATGGAATCAAAGGGACTGCCCCAGTGGCTTCCTTCAAGCCAAACAGTCTTGGGTTCTATGATTTAGGAGGGAACGTACAGGAGTGGATGCTCGACGGCATGGAAAAGGGTGCGCGTGTGCTTCGGGGCGCTGATTGGTGGAAGGGGGAGGAACCACTGCTGCTCTCCTCGCACCGGTATTTTCACGCATCGGAAGTCAAGAAGTCGGGAGTGGGCTTTCGGATTGTCTGCGAACGATAGGGGGCTTCCCTCTTCGATCTTCCTGCGGATTGGGGCTACTCCATCCCAATGCGACTTCGAGCGATCCTCAACGCAGCAATGATAGTTCGGTGTATTTGAGACAACTCGCTGACAAATCGGGAGATGTACCTCAATGACACCTCGTTTCAGACGTACCCGCTGGGTGAGTCTCTGTGCGCTGACTGTAGCGTTCGTAATGACATGGCGGTGATCCACCGGTTCCACACTTATGTGCCCGGCTGGGGAATCCCGCCGAAGAGCAGCAGGCTGCTCACGACTGAGTACGGACTCATCACGGACTGCCTGGTGGAGGCGTACCACTACATTGTCAAGCGCATCAATTTGTACGCGACGATCAAGGGGGGCGATCTCCTTGAACAAGAAACACGAGGGACGGCACAAGACGGCGGTGATCAAGACGGTGGCGGCGTTTTGAAAACTCCTGCATCCGGGGGGGGAGCCGTCACCTGCAGAACTCGACGAGTCCCTGACGTACGCCATCGAAGGACAGCGGCGGTTGAAAGAGCAGCTGAACAAGCGGAAGAAGGATGACGAGTTTGCGAATGTGGCTCTCGGATTCACAAACAGCGCAGGCCAGGATGTCGTGGTGCGTTGCCCCGAGTGAGAGGGATATGCCTGCAGCGCAGCGATCGCTGTCGTGCCGGAGGTAAAGGCGCCGGCGGCGTCCGTTCCGCGCGAACGTGGAGCGACGTCGTGCGGTGGGATTTTATGATCTGGGAGGAAACGTTTTCAAATGGATGTGGGAAGTGGACATTCAAAAACACGGCCCGATCGTTCGCGGTGCTGGATGGAATAAGGCGGACAAGTTCTGCATGAAGGCCTCCAGATGGGGAAGCGTTGTCAAAGGCAACGAGGGAGTAGCCCCGGAAGACTACAACGACGCAAGCCGAGGCTTTCGTGTAGTGCGTCGGGTGGGTTTGTAATCTCAGATGACAGCTTTTACCGCGGGGATCACGGGGCGCCCTACCCCGCACTCCACGGGAAGCCGCGGTGGAGGCTTCCGACTGTCTGGTGACGTTCCACCCGAAATGGGTGGTTGTGTCCCCACCCGAAATGGGTGGTTGTGTCAGAGTTTTTCAGCGAACGCTTCGAGCGACGTCGAACGGATTGCAGTTTCATGCAGCAACTCAAGCTGTTTGGGATCTTGAATAGCCTCGAGGGCTTCCCGAATGCCCTCCGGATAAACGCCATGGCGGATTTCCAAGGCGCGCAGCA
>CANJPY010000186.1 GCA_947476255.1 Chthoniobacteraceae bacterium
CAGCGGTGAGGTGCAAATCTCACGAAAGCACACCCGCTTTGCTGAACGCGACCTGCGTCACCTTACGGCAAGGGCTGTGGGTCAGCTTGGAAATAAACTCAGGGGCCTTGACCACCGAATCTGGAGTTATAATGAAACGCCTGTCGCCGATCAGCAGGCGCACGACATTGTGATAAGAGCCTTGGATGCTGGAGCGATAACCACGACCCAGGTTCCTGATGTTCTCCACGAATGGCGTGAACCGAGTCACCCTGAGTTTCTGCCAAGGACTGCCTGGAGCTTGTTCAATGCAGTGACCGAGGTCCACAAGCGGGTGAATCCACACACAGCCTGTCGA
Organism: Chthoniobacteraceae bacterium; assembly: GCA_947476255.1. Classification (GTDB taxonomy): domain Bacteria; phylum Verrucomicrobiota; class Verrucomicrobiia; order Chthoniobacterales; family Chthoniobacteraceae; genus Chth-196. The sequence goes on from CANJPY010000186.1 coordinate 338, forward strand.
CGTGGAGAAGCCTTGTACGGGCTCTTCGACGCCGAGGCCAACATGCACGGGAGGAACTAAGAATGAGCCGCTTAGTAAATCAAGCCACGCTGAAACGCTATCTCCTCGACCGGGCACAAATGCTGCGACCTGCGTTGGGAATGAAGCGGGTGTCGGATGAAGCCGTGCAAAACTTGGAGAGCAGGTTGCGCAACTTGGCCGACGACATGATCCGTCGCCATCCGTGCATGGGTAGGACCATCAAGCCGTAGCGTTGTGATGCTGCTGGTTTGATGAAAGAGCAGTTGGAGACGTCCAGTGTGCGAGTCGTTGCTGACGCGTTGGCGACGGCGGAAAGAGGTTCTGGCGTGGGCCTCTTTTTTTAGGTATCAGACGCTCGAGTCGCCGCACCCATCGAGAGTGCTCCACTGCCCAAGTTGACGATAAAACTGAGGCTCGGAACTGGTGCGCAAGTTGAACGATACGAGCTTTGAACCAAGCCGGTCTTTTACCGGAAACCAAAGCCAAAATCGCACATAATGGCCGAATTTCGCTGTACGCCAAACCCAGAATCGGGCAAAAGCAGTTCAGCCTTAACGCTCCAGCGTCTAGGCTGAAGAAATCGTGCCGGGGAAAAAAGTAATTTCCTTAATTCTTACCAATGCGCGGAAACTTTTTAAGGAGTGACTAATTTATGAAAACAAAACGGATGGCTGCGTCGGAGGCCCGACATCTTGTTGACGGATGGACTTGGAGAGCCGCATTGACGGGGTGGGCACCTGGTTCGAGCCTCGTGCTGACTGGGTTTGACATTGCAATGATTTCAGACGTTGCAAGTTGCTTTGAGGTGAGCGAGTTTAACGCCGAAACGATCGCGGCTTCTGCGGCGGCTTCTGCGGCAGGAAAATTAGCCAGTGACGGCCTCTTATCCTGGGTCCCAATCGTCGGGTGGATCACAAAGGCTGCGGTTGCCGCGACAGTGACCAAGGCGCTGGGGGAAGCGACAATTAGCTATATGTGGAGCGTTTCTCCTCTTCATGATCTCTTTTACATTAAGAACGTTCATACCGGATTACTCATGGACATCTCCGATTGTGAAGGAGCCAATGGCGCCCACGTACACCAATGGGAGGCTTGGAATGGCAATAATCAGAAATGGACGCTGGAGTGCGGCCTCCGCGATTGCGTCAGGTTTGTAGGGATCGTGAGCGGCCGAGTTTTAGATTTGCCCGGCGGGCAGCCCCATGAAGGGCTACATTTTCAGGTTTGGGACTCCTGGAACGGAATGAACCAGAACTTCTGGCTGGCCCCCTCAGATGAAGGAACCTATGTGCACACGTGTTACGAAGGTATGGTTGTGGCAGCAGACTCCGCCAGTCGTCGCATCATGCTGAAGCATCAGTCTGGAGATGCTGCAGAACGCTGGACGTTTTTGCAGGCGTAACCCTGAGTCGGATTGCGCGGTTTCTTATCTCCTTTTGCAGTGCCAGTGAGAAGGTTTAAGTACCTGCATTGAAGATACTACTGCCGCATCTCGGCTGAAGAAATCGTGCCGGGGGAGAAGCACATAGGACTCCGTTCGGACATCATCACGGCTGGTGTCCGTGTTCGGCGTTCGCAGGTGGAAGCGTTCAGAGCTTTCTGAAAGGGATAACAGCGGTGCAGCGTAACGCGTTTGGTCAGGGTGCCAAATTTGGCACCTTTGCGTTGAGCACAACTACAGGCCTGAGTGGTCCACTTTTTGGCCGCCGTTTGCACAGGGATTCTACTGGACGATTTATTCTGGAGGGCGCAAGGGAGCACTCCAATAAGTTGCCAATTGGCAGTTCTGCCACAATGTAATGCCGCGTTCTGAAATTCGCCAATTACCGCCACCTCTGGAAATCTGGAAAATTGGAAAGCCGGTATTTCGAGCATCCAGGCTGATCGGTCGTCGGCTGAGTGAATTTGCGCTTGTCTATTCCGGAGGTCACCCATGCATATTCCTGCGCAATGGGAGAGCTTTCGGGAACCCCCAGAACAAAGTGGCTCCAGCTGCCAGTGGATTCACCGCTCGCTTTGACTCGGCCGGTCGGACTGAAAGTGGATGATCATTTTTTCACCTCGTACACTGCCCAACAACGCGACTCGCGATCATTGGTTGGCGGACAGGAACACATGGAACACATAGAACACGTGTTCTCGTATATAATCCCCGGGCTCGCTCCTCGTGGTCGTTCGGTACTTGCCGCCTTTCTCCAGTCTTTTTTACAAAAGTATGTGTTCCATGTGTTCTGTGTGTTCTCACAGAGAAAATCCGCAAACGCGGTGTGTTCCGTCATGTGTTCCAATGTGTTCACCGGAGAAAGGGCTGGCATCATCTCGTCCCCTTTTTGCGCCACTTGCGCCTCTTTCCGTCACTGTTGTCGTAATATTTCTCGTAGCCGTACTGCTTCAAGATTGAGGCGCACCTACGCTGATCTCCCGATGTTTGAGATTCGGTCTGCCTGCCCACACCGGACTGCAGTATTGCAGCCATCGAACATGGTGCATGATCCTCCATGTATGTGAGTACAGCGTCCGTCCAAGGATCCTCCTGACGCCTGTCATCAATTTTTCGACGATGTTCGTCCGTTGGCACGTCCCACCAACTTTCGCCGTTTTGATACCGCACCAAAGCTTCTGCGAACAACTGCTCCCGGTTTTCTTGAAGCCACTGTAAATTCACCACGCCACAGGCCACTGGCCAGAAACGTCGACCCCCAGTATCGTCATTGTGCCAATCATCGCGGTTTGTAGTCCCAGCAAAAACGCACTGCCGTGGATGATCACTGGCGTGCTTGTCGTATGGTAGCCTGTAGCGGTCCGTCTGGTTTGAGATGATCCCCTTTATCCTTTCCACCTCCGCTTTGCTAAAACTGTTCATTTCTGAGATTTCCACCAACCATCGTCCTGCAAGTACGCTGTAGAAGTCTTTAGAGGTGATCTGCTCATGGCATTCGGTGAACAATTCTCCGCCGAGAATACCTAATCCTGAGGACTTGTAGGCACCCTGCTCTCCCTCAAAAACCGGCAATGTATCGACCTTACACCCCGGCTTCATCGCTCTGGCTATC
>CANJPY010000187.1 GCA_947476255.1 Chthoniobacteraceae bacterium
CGCTTCATGCTTGAAGCGGACGCGCCTGCAAACATGCAGTGACAGACGATTCAGGCGGCCAAGGAAAAGGACCGCTGGGCAACCTATGGCTGAAAGAAAATGAACACTGACCCCTACTGACCCCTAGTTCTCGGGTGGAGGTGACGCTCAAGACGGCGGACGCGCTGCTGATTCTGGAGGCGGGGCGGATGGCGATAGACTGGTGAGTGAACCGGAAAGTACAAATTTCACAAAGCAGTAGAAGGTCCCAAAATCAAACGATAGATGGCTTGACGGCGCGGTGAGTTGCGTAGATTTTACGTCTGGGCAAGCGCAGGAAAGGTAGAGGCCGCTCTCAGGAGGGGCAGCCCTTTATGGGTGGGATCCTCGGTTCTTGGGGCCCGTCAATCTCACAAGCCCTCTAGGTTTATGACCTCGGGGGCTTGTGCTTTTACGGTGGCAAAATCTTCAGGCCACAACTTCAGTCCGTATCCCAAACCGACTGCCTTATGACGATAAATCGTTTTTTTGAGATGTGGGAGGTAGCCAGGTTCGGTCTCACCATATCGGTTCACTTTCAGGGCGAAATGCAAACCGGACGCCACCGCATCTGCCACCTGTAAACCTGCCAGTTTGGAATGTTCCACTGCACTGATCCGGTCGGGATCAATTACGGAGGAGTCGATTTGCACCTTTTGCGGATTTGACGCGGATTGGCTGAGAAAGAGTCGCAAATAGTTGCGGATCTCTTCATAAGACATGTTACTGCGATTCGAGAAAATTACGTCTGCAAAGCCATCACCTTCATTGGGGCGGCGATGTTCACGCACCAACCAAGATACTCGTTCCAGCAACAGCCGAGTGGCGTAGCGGTAAAGAAGGTATTTGGTATTTTGGAACTTCTCAGGCTCCCGGATCAACGGTTTATAAACCAGCACGTTTACCGTTCGGATTGGCAGTTCGCCAACACGGCGGACGTAGGGAACCCGTTGGTCATGTTTCAAATCTACGAAATGCAACGGTTTCTTCGGCGGCTTCTGCAAGACATTGCGCACCTCCTTCATACAAGACACCAGCTGTAAATCATCGGTTTTCCGAATTACAGCCGCAGAGAGCACAAACCAGCGAGAACTGCCACTTCCGTCTGGATGAAATATGAAACCTTCGTCACCGGACTCGTCTACATATGCGATGAAACTAGATTTCATGATTGGGCTCAACCCGAATGGTAGCATCCGGTGGATGATGGCCAAATTCAAGCGAATGACGTGCTATTCGCATGGCGGTCCTGTCTATGCGGCCGACCACATCGTGCCGCCCGCGCTGGGCGGTGCGGATACGCCTGCGAACATGCAGTGGCAGACGATTCAGGCGGCTAAGGCAAAGGACCGCGGGGCAACCTATGGCTGAAAGAAAATGAACACTGACCCCTAGTTCCCCTAGTTCCCAGTTTCCCCGGGTGGAGGTGACACTGAAGACGGCGGATGCGCTACTGATTCTTGAGGCTGGGCGGAAGATAAAGGAGTTTGGATCGTTACCTCTGGAAAACAGTGACGAGATAAGTTAGGGTCAGCGTGAAATGAGCACCATCGAAGAAATCGAGTCTGCTATACAAAGCCTCTCGCATGGCGAGCTTGCGATTCTACGTAACTGGTTTGAACGATTCGATGCCGCTGCTTGGGATAAGCAATTTGAGCAAGACGTTGTTCAAGGTAAGTTGGATTCGCTTGCAGACGAAGCTCTGAACGATTTCAACGAGGGGCGGAGTTCGAAACTGTGACGCACCATGCCACGGCGAAGTTTTGGAAGTTTTACTCAGAACTGCCTAAAGAGATCCAAAAGCTTGCAGATGAAAACTTTGAATTACTCAAAGGCGACACGCGGCACCCCTCTCTACATTTCAAAAAGGTAGGGAGGTTTTGGTCCGCGAGGATTGGGATACACTACAGAGCCATCGCTGTTGAAGACGGTACAAACATGGTGTGGTTCTGGATCGGTCACCATAGCGACTACGATCAGATCGTTGGTAAAGGCCGTTAAGGATTTCTGACGTCGCCGCATTGGCAGACCATTCAGGCGGCCAAGGAAAAGGACCGCTGGGAACTGGTGGAGTGAAGCTGGGTGTGGAAATTACCTGATCGAGCAGGTCGCGCATGACGTTGAGGGCGGCGGAGGAGGGCGGGCGACGAGAGATTCTGGACTGCCAGTTATAGACTTCGCCTACGCCTAAGTTGCAGGCGAATGCGAGGTCAACGGAACGGATAGGCATTTGCTTTTTGCCCCCGGCACGATTTCTTCAGCCTGGACGCGGGAGCGTTAAGCAATGGTAATTGTTCCATCGTTTTGAGCGGAGCTCGTTGCAGTTAAGCATACGAGTAAAAAGAACAGAATGAATGAATAATGTATCCGCATGGCTCTGGTTGATGTACTGCCATTAATGGGTCAAGTCAAAATTATTTGATCTACCCAGCCGCCGCGAGGGCTAGTGTGATACCGACCTTCTTCTCGATGTTGTCCAGGCGTGGCGTGAGGGTTTCCTCGACCTTGGTCGCGAGCGATTCCGGGGACAGCGGTGTGTAGGGGCTGATGATGCCTGAGAGCCAGCCGGTGGCGGACAACTGGGCGGCTACCGTGAGTATCACGGTCGAGGGCGTGATGGCCAGGGTGCCTGTGGCTTGCAGCGGGGCGGCGGCGAGTATGCACGCCGTGTTGCTTTCGCCGGTGATGTCGACGAACTGACTGAGTTGTGGTGGTACGATAGTCAGCGTTGCGGCGACTGAACCGCTGGTGAACGTGTTGAGTTGGAGCGGTGCTGGATCCGGCGTCAGGCCGATCGTGACAGGGAGTGCCGTGAGATTGACGCCGCGTGAAATGGGAGCTGGTGGCACGGTGAGTCCGATGCCGTTGGTTTGGGTGCTTCCGATCGCACCCGGTGTGAGTGGGAGGAGTCCCGAGGCACGATCTGCTCCGGTGATCCCGGACCATGCCGCGTTGCTGAATCTGTTTTTACGCGTCGCCTGACTCGATTGCAGCGCTTCAAAGCCCGACATCGCGCCACCGATTTGACGGTACGGACTGGCGCTGGCGTAGCGGTTGTTGGGATAGACTGCCATAGGGGGCCACTTCGTGGCGTTCTTGCCCCTTCGGGGCAGGGTCTTGTTTGTGTTTGGTGTCTCGTTTGAATGCTACGAATGTACGAATTTGTCGATTCTGAAAAAGTCACAGCGACGCGACAGGGGTCGCGTAACCCGGGCTGAAAATCGTGGCCACCAGCGCTCGGAAGAAGAGCCAAAAACGGCCCACCCATCCCAACAGCTTCCCAAAATTCATCGCCGCTGCGCTCAGCAACGC
>CANJPY010000188.1 GCA_947476255.1 Chthoniobacteraceae bacterium
CCTATGACGTGCATCTCTACAAACTGCGCCACCTTGTTGAAAACGCCTTTCTGCATCTCAAGCGCTGGCGCGGGATTGCCACCAGATACGCGAAAAGAGCCTCGTCGTTCCTGGCATTGGTTCAAATTCGTTGCTTCATTCTTTGGCTTGATATCTCGTGACGACACACTCTAGCTGATTTCCCAGAATTAGGGCGCATCGTCCCAGAATTTGAGAATTCGCTGATTCGAGAAATTGTAGTTCGTTCTTACCGGGTTGTATATCGCCTCGACTATTTGAACCAGTGCATCGAAGTCGTCAGATTTTGGCACGCCGCGAGAGGGAACCCAGAATTCTAAGTCCCCTGAAAACAACAGGCCGCAATCCTTGCCTGTTTTTCAGCTAGTGGAGCGGAAGGCTCACACTGCTGTGTTTACCCTAAATGCGGCAATGAAAGCGCGGCACACTTTATGTAAATATATGCGGAAGAAGTTGATGCATGTCAATGGAACCTCTTTTGGGCCTCACCCACTGGGTGAGCCTCCGTGCGCTGTCTCCAAAGCCGGGGAAGACAGGACTGTCTTCCTCATGTGCTCACTTTCCCATGGACCGCGAAACTGACTGAACCCGAAGGGTTCCCAGCCATTACGGCGGTTGAGCGAAGCGACACCACCGGTACCTTCCAGCCCCACAAACACGCATCCCAAAGGGATGCCAGAGTGTGCTGGGGCTGTCTGAAGCTGCGAGATACCGGTGAAGGGGAATAGGGGTCAGTGTTTATTTTCTTTCCGTCACAAATTACAGATGTCATTTGCGTCTGATGAAGCTCCGATGTGGCGCGGAGTATTCTCGGGCGCAAACGGACGAGGTGACGCCGTTTCAGATATTGCGAAAGGCGGGCATTCCAGCTCAACCGGCGGCGACGAACGACTTCATCAAGCGCAGGGAATCCGTGGCTGGCGCGTTGCCCAAGCTCATAGATGGCGCCCCCGGACTGATCGTGCATTCGCAGTGCTCTGTGCTTAGAAAAGCGATGGCTGGTGGCTATGCACTCAAGCGGGTGCAGGTGAGTGGCGCGGCGAAGTACCGGGATATGCCGGACAAGAACGACTATTCGCACGTGGCGGAGAGCTTGCAGTACCTGCTGGTGGGTGGAGGCGAGGCTCGATTGCTGGTCAAACGCGAGAACCATGGATCGAGACCGGAGTTGGCGTTGATGGAGTAGAAGGAAAGCTATGCTCTCGGACAAGGCTGGCGTGCTCCCCAAAACTTGATCCAGTTGCTATGAGAGTCGGCGGCGCGTAAGCGTCGCCCACCTCTCACAATGAAACGCAAACGACATACCCCTGAAGAGATCATTAAGAAGCTGCGTGAAGCAGCGACACTACTGGCTGGAGGTCAGCGTCTGGAAGATGTCTGTAAAAAGCTGGAGGTCAGCCCGCCCACTTACCACCGATGGAGGCAGGAGTATGGCGGGGCCAAGGAAGAGACGGTTAAACGTCTTAAAGAGCTCGAAAAGGAAAACACCCTTCTAAAGCGATCGGTTGCGGATTTATCTCTGGACAAGGCCATACTCAAGGAGACAGCGGAGGGAAAATGGTAGGCCCGGAGCGCAAACGCGAAGCGGTGCGTTCCAAGTGAGTTGTTTTATTTCGTCAGGCCGGATGCCTGCGAACATCCCTATAGCGTAATAGGCGCGCATGGATGATCCCATGGTCGGGTCGGAAAACGCAGTGTACGTTGTGTACAGAAGTTTGGTTGCTTCCTCTGGTGTGAGAATCTGGACGTCTGTAGCGTGTGACTTCCGAGGAATGTCGAGGGCGATTTTTTCCGGAACCAATTTGTAGATGCGTGCGACGGAGAAGAAGTTGACCAGGTGTTTTCTTCGTGTGTTGTAGGTGTCTGGATTTTCGACCCCTTTAAGGGTTTGGATGAGGGTTTGGAGAGTGATGTCGTTGATGTTGGTTTGCGGCCCCATTGCATTTACCCATTTTTCCCAAAAAGGGAGAGTGGTGGTTTTGGTAATGGCGACTTGAGTGGGCGCTCTATGCTCCTTGAATTGCTCGAATACGGCGGCCAAGGATGCGCTTTATTTTTGTTTGGTCGCGTGATCGAGTGCCTGACGGAGGGCTTCATGTTCGCAAATTCCGAGGGCGGTGAGGTTTTTACCACGATCGAGTCAAGTATCGGACGCGTGGCTATCCTGTCTGCGACGAGCGCGGCGATCTCTTCAGCTTTGGCGAGGACTTTGGTGGTGTCGCGGAAGGTGTATTGGCCGGTTTTTTGCCGGTGTAAGCGTGGGCCTGGGCGTTGACCCAGTAGTTGTCGATGGAGGGGCGATAATCGACGGTTGGATACTCGTGTCGAAGGCGTGTGGAGGTAGATGGGTGTGGCACCCGTTTCTATCTCACGGATGGGCGAGGTCGGCTGGTTTTTTGCAGAGGTTTGCAAAGTTTTTGCCTGTTACTCTGGAAGGACGCAGCCCTCCGAGGGCTGCGGTTATGGGTTTTATCTTCCTCGTGTTCATTAATTTAAATTATGGAAACCAGAGATCTACATGACACACGCAGGGCAGTTTTGGATGCGATCGCTTTGCACCGGAATCGTGGTTCAGCCCGTCCGGTTCGATACGGGGGAGATGAGGACACGGAGTTGTTTTGGCCGCAAACCATCCTCGTCTCCCTACTGTATTAGGCGCTAATCTGTGGATATTGATGCAAGTGTGGGGCGTATATTCGAGCGTGGACAAGGGTGTCGGGTTAAGAGAAAAGTGAACGAGCCGATGATTAAGCTACAGGAAGAGTTGAACGACTGGGCGCGTATTGACGTCCGTACAAACAGGTGCTGCCCGATCAGTGGAACTCAAATAGCTTGGGTGGTTTCAGTGAAGGATCGCCACGGTCTGCCGCTGCGGAACGTATGTTGGAGTCAAAGCGGTTTTATTGGAGTAGATCCCATTCCGATAGCTGATGTATCTGAGTTTTATAAGAATGGGTATAGGCAGCAGTATAATACCAAATATATGGTTAGAGTTGCAAAAATTAAGGGAACCCTCAGACTCGATGGATGGGAAGACCACGAAGCAAACTGGATGTGCACGGAGAGGCGGAGGAAGTCCTTCGCTTGCTCACAAATGAACCCGCTGGATGGAGGCGTGA
>CANJPY010000189.1 GCA_947476255.1 Chthoniobacteraceae bacterium
TCTCTCCAATGACGGCGAGGTGAAGCTGGGGGACTTGGGGTTGGCAAAAAGCTCCGACCAACAGCAAGGCCTCACCATGACCGGCGCGTCCATGGGCACCCCGCTGTACATCAGTCCCGAGCAGGCCGAAGGCAAACGTGACATCGACTTACGCACCGACATCTACAGCCTCGGCGCCACGCTTTACCACCTCATCACGGGCACGCCCCCGTACGCGGGGGAAAGCTCCATCTCGGTCATGATGAAACACGTCGGCGCCCCCGTGCCCGACCTTAGGGAGGCGGACCCTACCCTGCCCCCCGCGCTCGCGGCGGTGGTCTGCAAAATGATGCAGAAGGCCCCGGCAGACCGTTACGGCAGCTACGAGGAACTGGGCTCCGCGCTGCGCAATGCCTATGCGACCCTCAACGATCCCGAAGCTGGTGCGCCGCCGCTTATGAATGCGGGCGACGCGGCTATTTCCGTTGGTCCCGCCCACAAGAAACGGCCGGCTTGGTTGCTGCCTGCTTTGGCGGTCCCGCTGGTGACGCTTGGTGCTTTTGGACTCTTCAAATCTAAGGCACCGAGACCGGAGGAGAAACCGTCGGCCGCAGTCCAATCCGCATCCACTGGAAAACCAGAGCAGCCGAGCAGTTCGGAGAAACCCGCTACGAAAGCGCCAGATCAAGGGGCCGAACCCGTGATTCAACCGAAGGCGGATCTCCCGCCGGAGCTCATCCGAAAACTGGAGGCAAAACTTCTCCCGGTGCCTGGGACGAATGTCCTGATGAGTAAAACCGAGCTGACCGTGGGCGAGTGGAAAACCTATCTGCAAGACGCCAAGTTGCCGGGATGGACCGTCCCAAAAGAATTCCCACAGAGTGACGAACATCCTGTGGTTGAAATCAGCTGGAACCAGGCCTTCGCCTTTTGCGAATGGCTCAGCTCCAAAACAGGCAAAACGTGGCGGCTGCCCACGAACTCCGAGTGGGATGCGGCCGTTGGCAGTAGTACCTATCCCTGGGGAGACTATTTTCCACCGCATTGGGACGATGGAAACTACGCGGTGCGTGAGGATGGAACCAGGGATCCAAAAGTCGTCGGCGTCGATGGCATTTTGGGCACAGCTCCAGTCGCATCATTTAAGCCTAATCCGCTTGGATTTTATGATCTTGGAGGAAATGTTTCGGAATGGGTGAATGAAAGTGATTCCGATCCTAGCCAGTCTTCTCTTAGGGGGGCGGACTGGATGGCGGGCCCCGGACCAAACATTGCTACCCAGACTCTCAGTAGCAACTATCGCAGGGTCGGCAGTGTCTCGGCTGCTCCTCAACGCGGGTTCCGTGTCGTGCGCGTGAAAACGCCTGTTGAGATCGCCGCTACATCACCAGCCCCCACGCCTGCGCCGCTGGCACCGCCTCCGCCTCCGCCGCTGGCGCCCGTCGCGCCCGTAAAAGCCGCGTCTTCCGCAGAGCCCGCAAGACCGTCGCTCGTACCGGTCGCAGCGCCTCAACCGCCGAGGGGTTTTCGCCCCCTGTTTGATGGTGCGACGCTTACCGGATGGTACGGCTTAAACCCCCATGATATTGCCAAGGCCGAGCCTGAGAAGAAAGCCGAGCTGGTCCAACAACAACGCAACGACTTTCCGAAGCACTGGCGCGTTGAAAATGGCGAGCTCGTGAATCTGGGCACCGGACCCTACGCCACCACATTGGAAACTCTTGGCAACATCGACTTGCTCCTGGAATACAAAACGGTGCCTGGAGCGGATAGCGGGATTTATCTTCGAGGAACACCGCAGATCCAGATCTGGGATTCCAACCAACCCGACACCGCAAATAGGAAACCCAGTCTGGGCTCCGGCGGCCTTTACAACAACGCTCCCGGCACCCCTGGAAGAGACCCTCTTGTCCGTGCGGACAAACCCTTCGGACAATGGAATCAGTTCAGGATCCGCCAAATCGGAGCAAGGACCTGGGTGTGGCTCAACGAAGCCCTGGTGGTTGACGGAGCCTCCCTGGAGCCCTTCTGGGACAAGTCCAAGCCTCTCCCAGAGAAGGCTCCTGTCATGCTCCAGACTTTCGGTGGCGAGATCCGCTGGCGGAATATCTTCGTGCGGGACATTCCCGATGCCGAGGCTGGAGAGATTTTGAAGGCCTGGAACACTGCGCAAAGCCAAAAAAAGAATGCCCCCGCGCAAACGCCCCTTCAGCAACTGGTGCAGCGATTGGAAGCCAAAATGCTTCCCGTTCCGGGATTACAGGTCCGCATGAGCAAGACAGAATTCACGGTAGGTGAATGGAAGTTGTACTTGAAAGAAGCGGGGCTGCCGGACTGGCAGCAACCCAGCAAGGTCTGGGTGCAGACGGACGAGCATCCGGTGGTCAATATCAGCTGGAACAAGGCAAAGGAGTTTTGCGCCTGGCTAAGCAAAAAGACGGGTAAGGAATGGCGGATGCCCACAGATGCAGAGTGGGAGGCCGCTACTGGCGATTTCGAGTATATGTGGGGCGATTACTATCCCCCAAAATGGGACGACGGAAACTACGCAATATTGGCGGATGGGACGGAAGATCCGAAGGGAATCGGAATGGATGGCATCGTCGGAACGGCTCCCGTCGGCTCCTTCAAACCCAATGCACTGGGATTTTATGATCTGGGAGGAAACGTTTTCGAATGGATGTGGGAAGTGGGCATTCAAAAACACGGCCCGTTCGTTCGCGGTGGTGGATGGAATAAGGCGAACAAGTTCTGCATGAAGGCATCCAGATGGGGAAGCGTTGTCAAAGGCAACGAGGGAGTAGCCCCGGAAGACTACAACGACGCGAGCCGAGGCTTTCGCCTCGTGCGTCGGGTGGGTTTGTAATCTCAGATGACAGCTTTCACCGTGGGGATCACGGGGCGCCCTACCCCGCACTCCGCGGGAAGCCGCGGTGGAGGCTTCCGACTGTCTGGTGACGTTCCACCCGAAATGGGTGGTTGTGTCAGAGTTTTTCGGCGAACACTTCGAGCGACGTCGAACGGATTGCAGTTTCATGCAGCAACTCAAGCTGTTTGGGATCTTGAATAGCCTCGAGGGCTTCCCGAATGCCCTCCGGATAAACGCCATGGCGGATTTCCAAGGCGCGCAGCA